>JALYHQ010000128.1 GCA_030776455.1 Acidobacteriota bacterium
GGTGTGCGTGATCCCGTATTGCCGCTTCGCCATCTCGCCCACGCGGGTGGACGTGAATGAGCGCAGATCGCAAGTTACCAGCGCCAGCCTCTCGGATCCGTACTCCAGCACCAGCACCGTCGCGTACAGTGGATCGTGTGTGCCCGATGCCGGCGCGTTACGCTCCGAGTAGCCACCCATTGCGTGACCGGGCGGCGGAGTGATATCAATGCGGGATACCCCGGCGCGCAGTCCGATGGCTGCGTGCAGAACAGGAATACAGAATAAGATGCTAAGACAGTACTTCACGGCCGCAATTCTCCTGGCGGCTTCATTGTATCCGCTTCGCGCGCAGGAGCGCCCAGCGCGCCTGGAAGACATGCGCGGCAAGACCATCCTTCTATTCACGCCGCATCCCGATGACGACACGTTCTGCTGCGCCGGAACCATGTCCATCCTGGCGCGCAACGGAAACAAGGTCTACATCGTGATCTACACCAATGACGATAAGGGCTCTCTGGACCCTGAAATGACCAGCGAACGCCTGGCTCGCATCCGCAAGGCCGAAGAGGAGGAGGCCTGCCGCATCATCGGCATCCCGAAACAGAATATCCTCTGGCTGCCGTATCACGACGGCATGCTCGAATACGCCAACCCGCGCGATCTGGTGGAACAGGTCACCGGCATCATCCGCCGTTACCGCCCCGACGTGGTCTTCTCCATTGACCCCGGCTCGGATTACGTGCGCTGGCACAAGACCGACCATCGCATGGCCGCCGGCAACACCATCGATGCCATCCGCGCCGCGGAGTGGCACCTCTATTTTCCGAATCAGCGGCTGCACGATGGACTCGAACCCTGGCACGTCCCGCAGGAGTTCTTCTACTATGTCACCGAGAAGGACGCGAATTACTACGTGAACATCGATGCCGAGTTGGACAAGAAGCTAGCGGCCGCAGCCGCCCACGTCAGCCAGTTCTCGCCGGCGATTGATCACTACCTCCCGGACTGGTCGCCCGCCGATCTGGAAAAGCTGAAAACGTACCTGCGTGGAAGAGGAGTGAAGAAGGACGGCCACTTCGTGGAGTCGTTCCGTACGTCGACTGGATACAACCCGATGTAGCTGTGGGGCGAGGCCCCTGCCCCGCGCGAAGCCCCCTGGCTCCGCTGTTCGGTCGAAGGATCAGTTTCGCATCACCGAACAGGCCGGCCAGGGGGCCGGCCGCGGGCCTGGGGCCCGCCCCACATTACGGGCGATCTTTTACGCTGTAGAGGCTGCCGTCACGAATATACAGCTTCTCCATCTCCGCCTTTGTAAACGGCCGCGAACCTCGCCGATTAAACACCGATAATTGGTTCCCGCTCTCATCCACGCCGCGGTCGCGGTCGATGCCTTTGGAAATTGCCAGCGCGGGACCCTTCGTCTTGTACGTAGCAATCAGCTTCGGCGTCGGCCGGGGGCTGAAGCCCAGGTACTCGGGCGTATCGTTGGGGCTGAAAATCTGGACGATGTGCATGCCGCTGCGGCCGTCAGCGATGTAGGCGAATGCGCTCGCGTTGGTCATGCCGAGCTTCACGTCGCGCGTGTCGTTGATTTCGCCTTCGGCGGTGAACACCTGATCGACACGCGGATGCTCGGCGTGCTCCACGTCGACGATCACCAGACCCTGCTTCCCGCCCGCCACATACGCATACGTTCGCGCGACATACACATTGCGCGCATCGTCCAGCTTCACGGAAGCCCCCGGTACCACGCGCGGCTTGTCCAGCGACGTGACATCCAGCGTCTTCAGCCCCTGTTTGTCCACTACGAACGCATACCGGAACTGAACTGCGACTCCCTGAGGCTCCACCAGATCGGGCGCGCCGATCTCCGCGGTGATTTTCGGCGCTCCCGGATTCTCGATATCCACCACCACCAGCCCGCGATCGCACAAAATGTACGCGTAATGCCCCGCGATGGTGATTCGCCGCGCCCCATTCAGCGCGCCACCCGGATTGAACGCCAGAGCTTTCCTGAGAAAATTGTTCGAGGGGTTGCCGTCCAGCAGCGTTAGCACTCCGGGACTCTTGCTCCCCGGACGCGCATCGCCGATCACCACCAGACCCTCATAAAGATCCGTGCCGTAAAGAAAACCGTACATAATTGCCGGCGTCTTCTCTTCATTGGCCGGATTATGCGACCGAAGCGGATCCACCGCGAGCGTGGAAGGCGATCCGATCGCCGTTGCGAACTTTGATTTCAGATAGAATCGCTGCCCCAGCGGTGACACCGGCGCGGTGTTCATCTTCTCGGAAAAATTCTTATTGTCGATGTTGGCGATGTCGTAGATCCGGAATCCGCCCTTTCCCATCGCAGCATAGAGATACTCGCCGCGCGCCTGAAGATCCAATACGTCCTTGCCGGCGTGGTGATCCGCTTCATCAATCTCGCGATGATGCTTCAGGATCTTCGCGTAATCGTCCGGATATACGATCTTGTGCAGATCGCTGCCGAACACCGCCGGCGGATCGTCGTGTTCCGCCACTGTCACGGCGTCGAATCCCTTAGAGCCTTCCGCGACATACACGTAGCGCCCCATGAAATTCACCAGGTTGGTGCCTTGCATCAGCAGCTGGGCCATCCAGGCGTTGTTATCGCCGGCCTGCGATACGTGGCAATCCGAACAGGTTTTGGTCTCTTTCGCGCGCACAGTGTGAGGATAGTACGGGCTGAATGCGAATCCGCTGAATCCCTCAGACGAAATGGTTTGCTGCTGATAATACAGCCAGTCGCGATTAGCATTTTGCGAGCTCACCACTACCGCGCAAGTGGACCGCGTAGGCGCGATGCGATTCTTCGTCACCGTGCCGTCGACGCCCAGCATGTAAATGTCGTCGCGCAGCACCTCGAAGTTGTACGACGTGTAATTACGCGTCGTGAGCCCTTCGTTGTGGAGCATGGGCATCTTCTTGTTCGCGATCATCGGCAGATGGCAGCCGAAGCAGCTGGTGGTCCACGATGAGTGGCACGTATAACAGGTCATGCGGCTGTTGGCGTGCGCGAGCTGCGAATCGTCGGCCGCCGTTCCCCAGGTTTCCCCATCTTTACGCAGGCTCATCGCACGGCTGCCCTTTTCGTTGTAGTGCGGACTGCCCGGCGTGATCACATCCATCACCTGAACCACTTCCCACGGCGCGCGATCCTTATCGGTCATTGACCGCTGATACAGCTTGCCGCCGTCCCAATAGAATCTCCGCTGCCGCCACGGCGTGCGCAGCAGGTTCAAATCGTGCCCGCCTTCCGGAGCGGCCGCCGCGGAAGTGTGCAGGTTAGCCTTTTTCTGAACCGTGCCGTGGCAATCCACGCAATCGATCTCTACCGCGTTGCGCGTCTCGCCATAGATGTTCCCGTTGCCGTGATTGTCCTGTTCAAAATGGCAGTCCGCGCACTGCATGCCTTTGTCTACGTGAATGTCTCGAAGCTGAACGCCCTTGGTGAACTTGTCCTTGTCGTCCGGCGCCACCACGCGATCCTCGGCATCCAGCATGTTCCCCTTGCGGTCATGCTTGTATACAGCGCGAAACACCCATCCGTGCCCGTGAAAATCCGCGAACTGCGTGTGCTTAAGATCCTTGTTGAAATCCTTGGTGCCGATCTTCTCGAGGAACCCAAGGTCATTCCACAGCCCGCGCGCCGCGGCGCCCTCCGGATTTGCGATCCACGCCTTGTAGCGTTCCGCATCGGTAGGATTGTGCTGTTTGGCCGGGTACATTTTTTCGCCATCGGTCTCGTTGTCCCACCACGTGTACCCGAGATAAGACGCAACCATGTTGGTGCCCGGATGAATATGGCAGACGATGCACTGGCTGGTGGGAATGGAGCGCGTGAACTTGTGATGGATGGGATGGCCCGATTCATCCTTGGGAATCGTAGTATCTTTCTGATCGCTGCGCCCCTGATTGCCATATTTCGCGTAGGGACCCGAATGCAGCGCATCGCGATCGTTGGCGTAGATCACGTGGCAGCCGGTGCAGCCGCTGGCCCGATAATCCCCAGGATGGTCGTTCGTCCCCGGCATCGATAGCAGCGGATCCAGCAGCCGCGTCTTTTGCAGACCCAGGAACACTGGATCCGTGCGCAGCAGCGTGCCGAAGCCGCGATCACTCAGCTTGTCGTCCGGACGCCCCGGATCTTCTTCTGGATTCGGATTGCCGATCTCGGCGCGACCGCCTCCGCCGCGCTCGAACACACGCAGCACGTTCCCCGGCTGCGAGATTTCCCAGCGCGCCAGCGGATCGAGTGAGGGCAGCATTCCCTTGGTGCGCGTCTGTTCCTGGCTCGGCAGTGGAAACGCTTGCAGCCGCTGCGGGAGACCTTCAGGCGAGTAGCTCTCCCCGAAGTGGGCATCTTTGTTAGAGAACCCACCATTGTTATAAAGCGCCGCGCCCCACAGCATGGCGCCGTGCGTCATCATGCTGGTGCGCACGTTGCGAACTTCGCGCGGATGACAGGCCACGGATCCGCACGTCTCCGCGGCCACTCGCAGATCGCCAGGATTGATGAAGCGGATGTAGTCCTTGTCTTCCTGCAGCCACGCTGTCGCGGCTCGCACCGGATTCGCCGAGCCTTTCCAAGCCGCCAGCTTCGACTGCGGATGCGCTTTCTTCTTAGCCTGTTCGTATTCCGGCGATTTCGGCTGTGATCCTTCAGCCGGCTGCGCCGTCGCGTCTCCGCCGTGACAATCCGTGCAGCCGAGCCGTACCGTCCCGGTGGAATGCATGGTCGGCGCTTCGGTGAACCCGTGGCAGCGGATGCACCCGACGCTCTTGCGATCCACTTCCGCTTGCGTCTGCTTCAGCTTCAGCTCGATGGGCGCCGCGTCCGCAGCAGCGTTCTGCGCACGGGCGATGTTGGGCGAGGTCAGCGCAAAGTACGCGATGGTCGCCGTGCCGGCTAGTAGCGCCGCGGTGAGGAATCGCGCCCGCCTCTTATTGGGTGCAAACATGTTGAGTCACCTTCGCGGTTCTTATGAACGCGAGCGTCTGCGACCGAGTTGTAGCACGCTTCCTTACGGTCGCGGCTCGGTTACGGGTTTGCACCGTACGCCCACCCCTTACGTTCGCCGCCCCTTCAGAGCCGCGACCGCCCATTATTCCTCTCATCCTCAAAACCGGAACCTCACATTCGCGAATGCCGAAAACAACGTCTGCCCCGTGTATATATCGCGAAATCCCTGGAACGGCGCGAACGCGCTCACGCCTGCCGTAATGATGATGTTATCCGACAGCGGCGGCCGGTAAGTCGCCCCCAAGCCGTAATCCGCGCCAACGCCCGCGTGAATCGGCTTCTGAAACAGCACCGTCTCAATCGGCGCTGTGTATTGAAACCGCACCAGATTCGTGTTCAGAAATCCGCGCAGCTTCGGCGTGATGTCGATATCGATGCCGCCGTTATACAGAAACAATCCCGGGTTGACGAAATTGGCTTGCCCCTGAATCTTGCTGGACCGCAAGCTGGGCAGCAAACTGTCGGGGGATGTCAGCCCCACGCCGCTTCCCGTCAGCCGGATGCCTTCCCGATTCCAGAAGCTGAATATTCCGCCCGCGAAGGTTGGATTGTCGAAGATCGCGTCGAAGCCATGGACGGTTTGCTGAACCTTCTTATCCGTTAGCGGGTTAATAGTCGGGTGCTTCTCTCCCGATGAGAAGAAGAACGAGGTGCGGTACCGGATCCAGTCTTTGTCGATGGACAGCTCCACCGCCGCCATCTGCGCGTTGATGCCTACACGCCGCCCGGCGATTGAATTGAAGCTGTCATGCCCGAATACCTGGTAGAACGCGTGAGTGATGTTCATCCTTCCGAAGTGACCGTCCCCGGTCACGCCCAGATAGTACGCGCGGATGTTGTGCACTTTGACATTGCCCACCGGCGATGGCCGCACCAGGAAATTGTTCGTGTCGAACTGGAATGACGGATCGTCCTTGTCGTAATGGAAGCTGCCCTGAATAGTGTAGCCGGGCTTCAGGAAATCCTGGCGGTACAGATTCGCGATCATCACCTGCTGGTGCCGGTAATTGAAGGTGTTCAGCCCGCTGTTGCTGTCCTTCTCCAGCATCGCGAAATACGCCAGGTTGTACTGATACCGGTTTGATTTCAGATTCCCGAAGATGCGCAGCCCGGGTTCCTGGTCTGAGAAGATAAAGCCCCGAAAATCGCTGTTGAACCCCTGGATGCCGGCGCGCGCGGACACGAAATCGAACTCGTGGCTCAGGTCCGCCAGCTTGATCTCGAAGAATGCTTCCTGCAGCGATCCGTGCGAATCCAGGCGCGTCCGGCCCTTGCTGGGATCGGCGTTGACAATCCCGTTCTCCTTCGCCAGGAAATAATTCACGTTCACTTCCGGCGTGATGCGGATGCGCCAGTCGAACGGGCGAAACGCCGCATCGCCCCGGAACAGATCCAACGTGAACGCCACGTTCTCGCTGGTGAAAAGCTGCCCGAATCGCCCGAAGAAATTCGCGCTATCCGGACGGTCCGTATCCACATTGCTGGGTGTCGGCAGGCGGCGCCCCTCAAAGAAGGTGTCGCTGGTGGCGGTGATGTTCAGAAACGTGCGGTTTCCAAAAATCGGATAGTCGCCCTTGAGCTTGTTGCGATTGAAAGGATCATACCAGTGGCGGTCGACGTTGATGTATTCGCCCTTCTGGTTGTAGCGGCGATAAGCCGGAAACTCGTACGGCCAGCGGTTCCCCACCGGCTGGAAGATCAAGTGGTCCGGAGGCAGCGGCTCCAGCGGATTCGGGCCCGCCGATTCAGCCGGCGAGGGTATCAGCGAATGATACGAGCTCTCGGCCGGCTCCGCCGTAATCTCCGGCTTCACCGCCGGACCGCAAGTGGCTGGCAGCGGCGACCGCGGTTTCAACACCGCTTCCAGTACGTATACTTCGCCCGCCGGAATCGTGATGTCGCCTTGTTCGAACGGCTCATAGCATCCATTGGTCGCGCGCACCTGATAACGTCCCGGCGGCAATCCGCCCACGCGAAACACGCCATCGCCGGTGGTCATTAACGTCGGCAGGCTCTTGCCGTTGGACAGCATGATCAGGGTCACAGTGACGCCGCCCAGTGCCGCGCCCGCGGGATTCTTGAACATTCCCTGCATGGCGGCGCGCGTTGGCGCGGTTTGGCGCGGCAAACGTTGATCCGGAAGCTGGCTGCGGGACGGAGTCTGGCCCGTGGCGGCAGACACGGCCAACAAGACGGCTACCCCGATCCGATTCCCCATCGCGATTCTCAGCGCTCCGTCGCCGCTACCAGCCTGGCCGCGCTGCCTGATCCATGCAGCGCGTACCGCCCATTCACCGGCTTTTCCTTGGTCCAATCGTGATACGCGTGGCACTCGAAGCATCCCGTCCGAGCCGGTTGCGCGCTTCCGGAGCTATGACATTCCCGGCATGTCTGGATGCCCGGCAGCAGCACGTCGGACGTTGCTTCGCTGGTCTTCGCGCCCGTGTGGCAAGATATGCACGTCACCATCTGATGCGCGGAATGATCGAATACCGCGTGCGAGAACCAGCGCACGGGAAGGCCCGGTTTGACGATTTCAGGAATGGTCGATCCAGCACTGAAATTGAGCGTGTGGCACTCGTTGCAGCCCTTTTTCTGTTTCCGCCAGAGCCAGTCTTCCGCATTGTCCACGCGCTGCTTGATCCACTCGCTCGCGCTACTCGGCGGAGGCAGCGGCCGCGCCGGCAATCGAACTTCGGGATGCGCCAATGGCGGCAACGCATGCGGATGCGCGTCCGCATATTCGGTGAATTTCTTCACCACGAATTCGTGAACCTCTTGCGGCGTCTTGTGGTGCGGCGCGAGGTCCGTCACCAGCTGATCGAACTGCAGGGGATGGCATGCCTGGCACTGCTTTTCATAGGTCACGGGCGCCATGTACGCCTTGTTCTCAAGCCGCCCTCGTGCACCCTGATCCCCGGAAAGGGCCGGAACTGCAGAGGCCTGCCCATAAGGCCATGGCTGATTAACCGCCGCCGGACGGTGGCAGTCCGCGCACTCCAATTGCACCGTCGCCTTCGACGCCGCGCCTCCATTGAAATCGTCCTCATGCAGCCGGATACGTTTCTGCATGTGAGCTTTGTGGTTGAACTTGATTACGCCCGGATCTTTGTACCCTTCGTGCAAGGCCGCAAACTCAGGATGGTCCCCGTCGAACCGCGTCACTTTGACGGCAAATTTCGTCTGTCCCGACTGCACTCGCAAGCCATCGTGACATTTGGTGCAGCTCGCGTCACTCGTCTGCGCCAGCTTCACCGCCCCGCGATGATCCATATGGCACGCAGCGCACGAGGGCGCGGGCTCTATCTGTTGTTCATGATGCTTGGGACCATCGTGGCAGGAAAGACACGCCTGGTCGTTCACAGCGCGCGACAGAATGCCCTGGCTGATGTGGCAGGCGGCGCAATTCCTGCTGACCACGTGATGCGCGGGCGCCAGCGGCCCCGCATTGAATGCTCCCTGGCTGCCGAACATCGCGTGCCAGCCTAGCCACAGCAGTCCCATCGCCACCAGCACGACGGAAAGCACCCGCCGCCAGTACGGAATGAACCCGAGCTTCTTGAAATACGCAAGGTCAATGCGTTTAGCGCGTGATTTGGTGTCTCGGCTTCGTCCCGGCATATCGGCTCGCTAATACCTCAGCGCCATGAAAGCATGCACCGCCCCTAGCACCAGCAGCGCCACCGACAATGGAACGTGAACCAACAGCCATCCGTGCAGCCACCGATATAAACGCGTTTGGCGGGTTAACTGGCGCTCCTCTTCGCAAATATTCTCGAGATCCTCCAGTCGCGGATGCACAATGATGGGCAACATCTTCCGATAAGACTGAAACACCGACCCGGCCTGCCGGTCATCGCCCAGTTCGGCTCCCTCGGAGTTTGGGTTAGCGAGAAATGGCCTTATGGTATGCAGGTACGCTTCGAGAAAACGCTGCCGGGCTTCGTCGTCGACATCCGTTACCACCGCCACCGTTGCAGCTTCCGGAACGGCTTTTTCGTCACTAGCTTCACCGGCCGGGTCGAGCGGACCGCAAACCGACTCCACAATCCGGTCCGCTTCCGAGAGCAGTTGCGGGCGCACTCGCGGAATTTGCTCGTAAATCGTTTCCATGGGCACGCGCTGCAAAATTAAATGTGGTACGTAGTGCTGCAGCACCGCGCCCAGAATGCCGCTGCCCACCACAATAAAGAACAGCATCATCAGCAAGTAGGTCAGCGGCCCCCGCCATGCGAATCCCGCGTGGAACAGGATCAGCGGCAGGCTCAGTAATCCCAGCCACAAATGACCTCTCATCCACGTCTGCGCCCGGCCCAGTCGCCACACCGGTTTCTTCTTGCGCGCGCCGAGCAGTCCCGCATATAGCATCAGCGCGTATCCAATCACCCCGTACAGCAGCCCGATGGGGCTCCCTCCGCGCGGCCCGTTCGCCGACCATACCGCGTACGGAACATAGAGAATAATCGCGGCGCCCAGCGAGACCAGCGTCACTATTAACCAAGGTTGATGGGATTTGTCGATCCGCATGGCGTCCCGTTAACGCAGCTCCCGGCTCGCGGCTACGTCCAGCTTCTGCCGGAAGAACTCATTCGGATCCACCCGATGCGCCGCATCGTGCGGGCAGGCATACACGCAGCTTGGCTCCGCATGTTCCGTGCACAGATCGCAAGACGTCGCTTTCTTCTTCACCACGGCCATCTGCCGCCCCGGCGCGTGCGGATCGTCCTGCATCACTTCGAAAGAGTGCATGTTGATATTGCCGTATGGGCAATTTCGAGCGCACAATCCGCAGCCGATGCACCAGTCCTCGATGATCACTTCTTTCGACTCGCGCCGCCCGATGGCCGCCACCGGACAGCCGATCATGCACAGCGGATCGCGGCAGGAGCGGCAGGATGTCGCCACCAGATAATGGTCGTAGCGCAGCCCTTCACGCACCAGCCGCGTGACTCCGTCGTGAGCGTCCGCGCAGGCCCGCACGCAAGCGTCGCAGCGCGTGCATTTCTCCAGGTCCAGCACCAGCAGACTTTGCGCTTCCATCAGCCCCATGGTCACGAAATCTTCCAGATCCGTACTGTTGGCCTGAATCAAACGCTGCCGATTTTCTTCCAGCCGCTGCCGCGCTATCGCCTCCAGGCTCTCGCGCACCTCCGGCGATTCATCCAGCATCCGCCTGAAATCTTCGGCCTGGATGCGCACCACTTCAACATGATCGAGCGCGGTGCACGTTGCGGTGCGCCGCCCCTCGGCACTGAGCAGCCCGATCTCTCCGAAGTAGCCCCCGTGGCCCAAATACGCCTGCACCAGCTCGCCGCCTGGATATTTCTCGGTCACTTTGACGAACCCGATGCGGATCAGGAAGAAATTATCGGCCTTGTCGCCCTGGCGGCAGATCACCTCGCCCTTCGTATAGCGCACCAGCTCCACCCGATCGCGCAGGCTGTCGATAAACGATGCGGGCAGCGACGCGAACACCGGCACGCTGCGCAGATGATCGTCCAGCGCGCGGCGGCGATACTTCTCGTCCAGTTGCGCCCGCATGGTCTTGTTGCGCAGGATGATATCCAGCACGTTGCGAAGCATCTCGTATACCGTGCATTCCGTCGAGGCAACCACCGTCGCCGATCGCGGATACAGGCTCATGCAGGTCATCTCGCCGAACAGATCGCCCTCATGTAATTCGGCCACCGGATGATCATATGGAAGCGCTACCGGAGCGTCAATCGGAATCGTCCGCCGCTGCCCCTCCTCGGTTCGCTGATCCTGGCGGCGCGTGCGCAAGTTGCTCTTCAGCCGGCTGAAAAATCCGTTGGCTCCGCCCTCGTTCTTCACGTGCGCCATCGGCGAGGAGATGAAGATCTCCACCTTGCCTTCGACGATGTAGAACGCGGTGCGTCCGTATTCGCCTTCGCGGCAGATCACCTCGCCGGGCCTGAAATGCCGGCGCACCACGGCGTTCTTGTTAAGATCCAGAAACGTCCCGGAAACATTCAGGAAATAGGGCAGCACCTGCAGGTCTTCGGTTTCCACCGGTTCGCCTTGCAGCGTCGCCGCCACCACGCTCTTGTTGGTGAGCGCGCCGGTGGGACAATCCACCATGCACTCGCCGCAGGAGACGCACGACGACTCCCCCATCGGCAAATGGTTGTCGAATGCAATCCCCGCGTCGTAGCCTTTGCCGAACCGCCCTAGCACGTTGTTGTTGCGGATCTCCGTGCAGCCGCGGATGCAGCGGTCGCACAAAATGCACGCGTCGTGATCCACCGCAATGACGAATGATGTCGGGTCCTGCCCGCGCGAAACTGCACGCCTCGGAAAACGCGGCGTCCCGATGCCCTCCGCCTTCGCCATCTTCTCCAGTTCGCAATCTTCCGTGTGCTGCTGGCGGGCACAGGGGCTCGGATGGTCCGACATCAGCAGTTCCACCAAGGTCCGGCGCGCGTTCCGGACCTTGTCGTTATTGGTGGAAACCACCATCATGTCCTTGTCGTCCCGGGTCACCTGACGCACGCAGGATGCGGTGAGCACTCGCTTGCCGTCGTCCACTACGCAGACCCGGCACACTCCCACCGGAGTCTCATTCTGCTGATGGCATAGCGTCGGAATCTTAATCCCGTGCATGCGTGCCGCGTCGAAAATCGTCGTCCCCTCGGGAACTGTGATCACGTCGCCGTCGATAGTGAGTTGAACCTGGCCGTTGTTACTCATGCTTGTTTATTTCATCGGACACACGTTTTCCGGACAGCGCCGGCGCAAAACGTGCTCATTTACTTCCTCGGGAAAATGTTGCAGCACCGAAGTGATCGGAGAATGGGCGAATTGCCCCAGCCCGCAAATGGAGGTCAGCTTCAGCGCTTCCGTCAGCTCATGCAGCAGGTCGAGATCGGATGGATTGCCCTTGCCTTGCGTCCAGCCCGTCAGGATATCTTCCATCTTGCGCGATCCCACCCGGCACGGCACGCACTTCCCGCACGATTCGCGACGGAAAAACTTGATGCTGTTCAGCGCCATGTCCAGCATGCAGCGCCCTTCGGCGCAGATCACGATCGCGCCCGACCCCAGCATCGAGCCAGCCGCCGACATCGACTTGAAATCCAGCCGGATGTTATCCATGGATGCCGGCAGATATCCCGACGAAGGACCCGACGGCGCGTATCCCTTCAGTTTCTTGCCATCGATCACCCCGCCCGCGAGCTTGATGGCATCCGACATCGGCAGACCCATAGGAATTTCGTAAATGCCCGGATTTTGGATATCGCCGCTGAGTCCCACGAACTTCAGCCCCGCTGCGCCTCCCTGGCCTTGCGCCTTGTACCAGTCGACGCCGTTGATCAGGATCTGCGGAACATGCGCGAACGTCTCCACATTATTCAGCGCCGTCGGTTTGTGCCATAGTCCCTGCACCACCGGAAACGGGGGCTTGTTGCGCGGTTCGGCGCGCTTACCCTCAATCGCCTCGATGAGCGCGCTCTCTTCCCCGCAAATGTAGCCGCCCGGACTGACGAACAACTCCAGGTCGAACGTCAAACCGGTCCCGAACAGATTGTGTCCCAGCAGGCCCTCTTCATAACAACGAAGAATCTCCTCTTTGAGGATGTGCTCCTGCGCCCCATATTCGTGCCGGATGTAAAGCACGCCTTCTTTAGCCCCCGTCACCAGCCCCGCCAGGATCATGCCCTCAATCACCAGATGCGGCAAGTGGGTCAGGATGTAGCGATCCTTGATGGTGCCCGGTTCGCTCTCATCGGCGTTACAGACCACATACTTCGGGGTCGCCGGCTGATCGCGGACCGCCTTCCATTTTATGTGCGTCGGAAACGCCGCCCCGCCCATGCCGCTCAGTCCGCTGGCGGCCAGCGCGGCCAGCACGCGCTCCCAGTTGGGATCCTGCAGATAAGCGCGCACCGCACCGTAGCGCGGTGAATTCTGGTAGGGATCGGACGCCAGTTGTACCGGGCCATCCGATGACGGCGTGTCCGGCAGCGGCCTTCCCGCGCACGCGGCCCACACCACGCCTTCGGCTTCGGCGGCCCCGATGTTGCGATAGATGTGATCGTTCACCGACATCGCGGGAGCGCCGTCGCACTGCCCCAGACACGATACTTCCTGCACCGAGATCTCTTCCGGAAGCCCGCTGAAGCGCTGCCGCAGATCCGACAACAGCGGACCGCCGCCTCGCGTATGGCAGGACATATCGCAGCACACCCGCACCTGTACCTTGGGCTGTTCCTTGGTGTGAAAGTGTGGGTAAAAACTCGCCGACGCGTGCACCTGTGAAACCGACATCCGCAGCTTCGCCGCCACTTCCTTGAGCTGCTCGGATGGCAGATAGCCGTACTCGTCTTGGACCAGCCGTAGCTCGTCGAAGATCGCTGCGCTGGTCCGCGAGGTCAGCAAAGCGGGAGCGGTGGCTGCCTCCGAAGGACTGCTTTCTCTGTCTGCGCCGGATCCCAAGTTCACTCCCAAAACCCTCCGAATGTTACCACGCGACTATTTTGGCGCGCGATAGTCTTTCCAATCTCGCCGGCCGTTGACAACTGTCGTTGACAAGCAAAGTCCGGTACGGTATAAGCGAGGTTATCATAGTCGAAAGATGAAACTCTGGACTCATCGGAATTTGCCGGCCACTCGCTGCCTGCCACTTGTTTTCGCGCTGGTGGTGGCAAGCGCGCTCTGGGCCGACGAGGTGAAACACCCCGCCGATCCGATGAAATACACCGGCCCCGGATCCTGTGCCGCGCCCGCGTGCCACGGCGGCGTACAGCCGCGCTCGGAGACCGCGGTGCTGCAGAACGAATACAGCACTTGGCTGCTGCGCGACAAGCACGCCCAGGCGTACTCCGTGCTGCTCACTCCCGTCGGCCAGAGAATGGGCCGCCTTCTGAAACTGGATTCCAAGCCCGAACACGCCCAGAAGTGCCTGCTCTGTCACGCGCTTTCGGTTCCCGCGGAAAAGCGCGCCAAGAGCTTCGACACTAACGAAGGCGTCAGCTGCGAGAGCTGCCACGGTCCCGCGTCCGGCTGGCTCGGGCCGCACACCGAAGGCAAAGGCAGCTATGAGCGGGCGCTCACGCTTGGCATGGTGGACACGCGCAACCTTATGGCGCGCACCGAACGATGTCTCGGATGCCATCTGGGAGATTCGGAAAAGTTCGTCGACCACGAAATGATCGCCGCCGGCCATCCCGACCTCTACTTCGAGCTGGAATCGTTTTCAAGCGTAATGCCGCGCCACTGGAAAGAGCCGCCCGATTTCGACAAAGACCCTTGGCGCGGAGTGAAAACCATGGGTACCGGCCAAGCTGTGCAATTGCGCGAGGCCTTGCGCCGGCTCTCCCGGCGCGCCCAAAGCAACGTGTGGCCCGAATATGCCGAGCTGCAGTGTTTCGCCTGCCACCACAGCCTCACCGCCGCCAAGGATAGCTGGCGTCAGGAGCGTGGATACTCCGGACGCCGCCCCGGCAACGTTCCCTGGGATGAGTCTCGATACGTCGTTTTCCGCCAGTTGGTCCATGTGATTGACGCGTCCGCCGGTCAGCAATTGGACGCTGAACTGGCCCGGCTCTTCGGCCTGGTCAGCTCGCTCCAGGGCGACCGTGCGCAGATTTCGAGCATCGCCAGCAGTGCCGCCGGCATCGCCGACCGCATCGCACAGCGGCTGGTCAGCCCGCAGTTCAAGTTCACGCCGGAAGCCACCAGGGATCTGATGTTGAGCATCACTGCCAATGCCGAGAGTATCGCCGGCCAGGATGAACGCGCCGCCGAGCAGGCCGCCATGATTCTGGATTCGCTGTTCGTCGCCTATACCCGCAATTCCAAACTCAACAACCAGGCGCAAGTGAAGGCTGCCATTGAATCGCTGTTCCCTCAATTCAACTCCCCCTCTTCCTACGACGCGCCTAAGTTCGCCCGGCAACTGCACGGCATAAACGCGCTACTGCGGTAAGCTGGTGGTTTCATGAAGTACTTGTTTCACACCCTGATCTTTCTGAGCTTTCTGAGCTTGGGTCCGAATGCATTAGCCGACGACCCGCCGCAAGACGCCGCCCAGAACGGACTCACCGCCGCCGACGTGCAGACCGCCGTCGAAGCCGCGGCGAAATCCGTGAACTCCACTAGCATGGTGATCGCCGTAACCAACCGCAAGGGTGAGATCCTGGCCGTTTTTCGCCAGCCCGACGCTCCGGTCACCGCAATTGGAAATTACAGCATTCCGGTGGATACCAATGAACTGGCCGTCGCCCTGGCCCGCACCGCGTCATTCTTCAGTAACGATCAAGCTCCGCTTTCGTCGCGCACCGTCCGCTTCATCAGCGGCGTGCATTTTCCGCCTGGCATCTTCTTCACTTCGAACGCGGACTTGTACGGCATCGAAAACACCAACCGAGGCTGTTCCTTCAACGCGGCCTATAATCTCGGCAAGGATGTTCCTCCTGCCACATTAATTAACGGCACGTCGCCCGGCCTCGGCATCATCACTGGAAAGCCCGACCTCTTCGACAAGAATCAGCCCCCCGTCGACCCGATTGTGAACCCCGGCGGCGTCCCCATCTTCAAGGACGGCCACATCGTCGGCGGCGTCGGCGTCGCGGGCGTTCCCGGCCCCATCGCCGAATACGCCGCTTTTCAGGGAGCCTTCGCCCCCGGTTTCGGAACTGGAGTACCCACGCCCGGAGTGGTCGTTATTGGCGGCATCGAACTGCCGTTCGTTAATCAAATGACGCAGCCTCCCGGCACCAACGCCGGACCGCTGATCGGCGACTATCTGCAAGGCTGGGGCCCGCGTGACAGCAGTGGACCCGTCCCAGACGGATACCTGATCGGACCTCGCGCCGGCGCTGCTCTCACCGAAGACGACGTCCGCACCATCATAAGCAACACTATCGACACCGCTAACCAGACCCGCGCCGTCATCCGGCTCCCGGTCGGACGCCGTGCGAAGTTTGTCATCGCCATTGCTGATCTCGATGGACAGCTGCTTGCCGTCAATCGCATGCCCGATGCGACAGTGTTCAGTATCGACGTGGCGGTCGCCAAGTCCCGCAACGTAATCTATTTCAGCGGCGACCAGCGCCTCCCCGCGGATCTCCCCGGCGTCCCCATGAAGACCGCCGTCACCAACCGGACCATCAGCTATGGCGCCCAGCCGTTCTTTCCGGTCGGCATCGACTATACCCAGCCCGGCCCATTCTTCGACCTCTTCAAGCTCGATACCGCGAACCCATGTACGCAGGGTTTCCAGACGCCGAGTCCCTATCAGAACGGAATCGTCTTCTTCCCCGGCAGCCTGCCGTTGTATAAGAACGGCGTCCTGGTAGGCGGCCTGGGAGTCAGCGGCGACGGCGTCGACCAGGACGATTTCGCCACCGCCGCCGGCGCCAAAGGCTTCGAAGCTCCGCCCGCAATCCGCGCCGACCGCATCGTCATCCGCAACGTCCGACTGCCTTACCAAAAATTCCCCCGCAACCCCACCAAATAGCATCATTATTGTGGAGTGGGCCCCCCAACCGGCTTGTTGAGACCGTGGTTGATTCTCCCCAGAAGAGCGGAGCCAGGGGGCTCCGCGCGGGCAGAGGCCACGCCCCACATAAACAGCATGCGGTACCATAGAGATTAAAACTAATCATGAGGCAGCACGAATGAGCGTACCTGTATCGCAAATGTGGACGGTGGCGAGCTATGTCTTGAAGCAAAAGCTCTCCGGCCGCAAGCGCTACCCGCTTGTCCTGATGCTGGAGCCCCTGTTCCGCTGCAACCTGGCATGCGCCGGATGCGGCAAGATCCAGTATCCGGCCCACATCCTGAAAAAGAATCTCTCGCCCGAGGAATGTTTCCGGGCAGTGGATGAATGCGGAGCGCCAGTGGTCTCCATCCCCGGCGGCGAGCCGCTGATGCACCCGGAAATAGACAAGATCGTCGAAGGCCTGGTCGCCCGCAAGAAGTACATCTACCTCTGCACCAACGCGCTGCTGCTCAAGGAAAAGATCGGCCTCTTCAAGCCCACGAAATACTTGACCTTCAGCGTGCACCTGGATGGCGAGCGCGAGTCCCACGATTTCTCCGTATGCCGCGAGGGCGGTTATGATGTCGCACTGGAAGCGATCCGCGAGGCCCTGCGCCGCGGTTTCCGCGTCACCACCAACACCACGCTCTTCGACGGCGCCGACCCAAACAGCGTGCGCGAATTCTTCGACGAAATGATGACGGTGGGCGTGGAGGGCATGATGCTCTCGCCCGGCTATCAATATGACAAAGCCCCGGATCAGCAGCATTTCCTCGGGAAGGAGCCGACGCGGCGTCTGTTCCGCGCTATTCTCTCCAACCGCGATCCCAAGTGGCGGTTCAACCTCTCGCCGCTGTTTCTGGAATTCCTGATGGGCAAGCGCGACTATGCTTGTACGCCCTGGGGCATGCCGACTTACAATCTCTTCGGCTGGCAGAAGCCGTGCTATTTGCTGCAGGACGGCTACGCGGACACTTTCCAGGAGCTGATGCAGGAGACGGAATGGCACCGCTACGGTACGGAGTCCGGAAATCCGGCGTGCGCCAACTGCATGGTCCACAGCGGCTATGAGGCGTCGGCGGTGAACGACACTTTCGGATCGCTGCGAGGGTTTCTTGCCACCGCACGTGCGACGCTATTCTCGCGCTATCGCGACGAGCAAGCGCGCGCGCTGTTGAATGAACCGGTGATCCCCGCCCATGCGCGCAATCCGCTGGTGCAGATCGAGGAGACGCACGCTTGAGCGAGCCGCAGCGCGTCGAGACTGCGGCAGCTCATGAGCAGCTGGAAGGCTGGCTTCCCCCGTTAGCCACCGACGAAGAGATCCGGATCGCCCTGGAGAAAGCGTTTGATTACCGGGGCGACGTCACCATCACTCGCAAGAACGGCGCTGTCGTCGAAGGCTACCTTTTCGATCGCCGAACCGGACACACCCTCGCCGATTCGCTCGTCCGCGTGCTCCCCAAGAACGGCGACTCCAAACTCGCCATCCCATATTCCGAGATCGCCGCCTTGGCGTTCACCGGCCGCGACACCGCCGCCGGAAAGAGCTGGGAGGCGTGGGTCCGCAAATATTGGGAGAAGCGAGCCGCCGGCGAGCGGGGGATCGGGCTGGAGCCGGAATCGTTGGATTGACGGGGCGGAATCAATCCCCAGTTTAACGCGTGCAATCTCCCGCTTTAAGCAACTGTTGGCGATCTGATCGACTTCCACGCCCTTCTTCTCAGCATGCACCGACAAGAATACAAGAACTTTGTAAGCCACCGCATTCCCGCGGCGCGGTGAGCAGAGGACTCGGGAGGCTAATGGTATCTTGGTGCCCGCCACCGATCCGTTCCGGTCGCTTACGCTCGCGGCTCTGCTGCCGAGGACCCCGTTGTTTTGGTGCTTGGCGGCGCGGGGCGTGCCCTCAGGTGTTTGCGCTCCAAGTGTACTCACGGTACCCTTTTTGCGGTACCCTGAAAGAAAGAGGGTTTTACAGGGAACAGTTCCGACACATGCTTGTTATAATAGGACGTACTCCGAACCGACTTGATAGCCCTGGAGATCTCGCGTGAAACGTGCAGGTTCCGACGATTCCCTCCGTTGTTCCTTTTGCCATAAGAGCCAAGACGTTGTAGGCAAGCTGATCTCGTCGCCGAGCGACTATCCGCGCGCCTATATTTGCGACGAATGCATCGCCGTCTGCAATTCCATCCTGGAAGACGACCGTCACGAACAGCCTTACGGCACTCCCCATAAGCTCCCTAAGCCGTTGGAATTAAAGGAATATCTCGACCAGTACGTCATTGGGCAGGATTCCACCAAGAAGAAGCTGGCCGTAGCGGTTTACAACCACTACAAGCGCATTCAGATGAACAAGCAGCGCGGAGCGGAAGTGGAGTTGTCCAAATCCAATATCCTGCTCATCGGGCCTACGGGAACCGGTAAAACGTTGCTGGCCCAGACTTTAGCCCGGATCTTGGATGTCCCCTTCGCCATTGTGGACGCCACCACGCTGACCGAGGCCGGATACGTGGGCGAAGACGTGGAGAACATCATACTGCGCCTGCTCCAGAATGCCGATTGGGATGTACAGCGGTGCCAGCAGGGCATCATCTACATCGATGAAATCGACAAGATTGGGCGCAAGGACGAGAATCCTTCCATCACGCGCGACGTTTCGGGCGAAGGCGTGCAACAGGCGCTGCTTAAGATTCTCGAAGGCACAGTCGCCAACGTTCCTCCCCAGGGCGGACGCAAGCACCCGCACCAAGAGTTCACTCCGGTGGACACCACCAACATTCTTTTTATCTGTGGCGGGGCGTTTGTGGGACTAGAAAAAGTGATCGGCAAGCGCGTCGGCACCAAGTCAATGGGCTTTCTGGCCGACGAGGAGAAGCACGAGGTAAACCGCCGTTCCACACCCAGCCGCCGGGACGTGAACCTGCTCGATCAAGCCCAGCCCATGGATCTGATCCGGTTCGGATTCATTCCTGAATTTATCGGGCGCATGCCGGTGGTGGCGGTGCTCGAAGACCTGGACCGCGACGCGCTAGTGCAGATCCTGACCCGGCCCAAGAACGCCATCATCCGCCAGTACCAGAAGTTGTTCGAGTTTGAAAATGTTAGACTGAAGTTTAGCGACGACGCGCTGGAGGCTATCGCCAGCCTGGCCATGGAGCGCAAAGTGGGCGCGCGCGGCTTGCGAATGATCCTCGAAGACATGATGCTGGACCTGATGTACTATCTCCCGTCTTATAAGAAAGTGCGTGAGTTCCTGGTGACCAAGGAAATGGTCATGACTCAGAAAATCAACATGGCGCTGCTCGAAAAAGCCGGTTAGCCGGAGCCGGTCAGGCGCCCCAGCCGCGTCCGGCTTGTCCTTCTCCCGCCCCTTCAAACAATGCTTACCTCTAGAGACAAATCCGACACGAAGCGATTGCCCATGATGCCCATCCGGGATCTGGTGATCTTTCCATACATGATGACCCCGTTCGTGGTCGGACGCGATTCCAGCGTGCGTGCGCTCGAAGAAGCGCTGGCCTCGGACAAGAAGATCTTTTTGGCCACCCAGCACGACGCCACCGCCGACGAACCCCGCCCCGACGAAATCTACAACGTGGGCACTGTAGTGAATATCGTTCAAAGCTTGAAATTGCCCGACGGCAACATCAAGATCCTGGTGGAGGGCGTCGAACGCGGGAAAGTGGTTTCAGTTAGCGAGGAAGACGGCTACTTCCGCGCGGTAATCAAGACCTTCCATTACAAAGTAGAGAATGGCGCTCAACTCGAAGGCCTAACCAGCCGCGTGGCCACGCTGTTCGAACAGTACGTCAAGCTGAGCCAGAACCTGAATTACGAAACCATGATTGCGGCCATCCGCGTGGACGAGCCCGGCAAGCTGGCCGACACCGTGGGCGCGAATTTGCAATTGACCATCGAAGAAAAGCAGGAATTGCTCGAAATCTTCGATCCGGTGGACCGGCTGACTCGCGTAGCCGAGATGCTGGACATTGAAATTGAGAAGCTCAATGTCGACCGCACCATCCAGGGCCGCGTCAAGCGCCAGATGGAGAAGGCCCAGAAAGAGTATTACCTCAACGAGAAGATAAAGGCCATTCAGAAAGAACTGGGCCGGGGCGAGAAGAGCGAGTTCGACGAGTTGCGCAAGAAAATCGATTCAGCGGGCATGACCAAGGATGCGCACGAGAAGTCGATTGCGGAGCTGAAGCGCCTCGAAAACATGCCGCCCATGTCGGCCGAATCCACCGTCTCGCGCAACTATCTGGACTGGCTGCTGGCGGTGCCGTGGAAGAAAAAGTCCAAGGAGATCCGCGATCTCAAGTTTGCCCAGGAAATTCTGGAATCGGATCACTACGGACTTTCCAAGATCAAGGAACGCATTCTCGAGTTCCTCGCCGTTCGCCGCCTGGTGCAGAATCCCAAGGGGTCCATCCTGTGTTTCGTGGGACCTCCCGGCGTTGGCAAGACTTCGCTGGGCATGTCCATTGCGAAGGCGACGGGACGCAAGTTCGTCCGGTTATCGCTGGGCGGCGTCCGCGATGAGGCGGAAGTCCGCGGGCACCGGCGCACCTACATCGGCGCTCTGCCGGGCCAGATCATCCAGATGATGAAGAAGGCCGGCACGCGCAATCCGGTGTTCATGCTGGACGAAGTGGACAAGATGTCGACGGATTTCCGGGGCGACCCTTCGTCAGCGCTGCTGGAAGTGCTGGATCCGGAACAGAATTACATGTTCATGGATCATTACCTGGACGTCGAGTATGATCTCAGCCAGGTCTTCTTTATCGCCACCGCCAACGTTCTGCATACCATACCGCCGGCGCTGCAGGATCGCATGGAAGTTATCCGACTCTCCGGCTATACCGAGCTCGAGAAGCTCGAAATTGCGAAGCGCTTCCTGGTTCCGAAACAGATGAAGCAGACCGGGCTCAAGAACGAGCAGGTGCAATTCACAGACGATGGCTTGCAGACCTTGATTCAGTCCTACACACGGGAAGCGGGCGTCCGCAATCTGGAGCGCGAGATCGGCAATATCTGCCGCAAAGTTACCCGGGCCGTGGTGAACTCGCGCGATAGCGAGGAAGCCGACAAGCCGCCGTTCGAACAATCCAGCGTGAATGGCGCGAAGGTGTCGGACTATCTGGGGCCGCAAAAGTTCCGCGACACGCAAGCCGAGAAGTGCAACGAAATTGGCGCCACCATTGGCCTTGCCTGGACCGAAGTGGGCGGAACGATTCTCACTACCGAAGCCACCGTAATGGAAGGCCGCGGTAAATTGCAGACCACCGGCAAACTGGGCGACGTGATGCAGGAGTCGGCGCACGCGGCCATGAGCTATGTGCGAAGCCGGGCGCAGACGCTAGGCCTGCCGCGCGATTTTTACCGCAACCTGGACATTCACGTGCACGTCCCTGAAGGTGCGATTCCCAAAGATGGGCCGTCGGCCGGCATCACCATCGCCACCAGTATCTGCAGCGCCTTGACGGGAATCCCGGTTCGGTGTAATCTTGCCATGACCGGAGAAATTACGGTCCGCGGGCGGGTGCTGCCCATCGGCGGCTTGAAAGAGAAGCTGCTGGCCGCTCACCGCCAGGGTATCTTTGAACTGGTCCTGCCCAAGGATAATGAAAAGGACCTGCCCGATATTCCCGAGAATACCCGCAAAGAGATGAAGCTGCACTTCGTGACCTCGATGGACGAGGTGTTGAAGATCGCTCTAGAGCGGGAGATCTCGGCTTTGCCGATACCGGCGGCTGCGCCGGTGGAGTTGGCGCGCCCCAGCGAAGAACGTCTTTCGCACTAGGCGGCGCGCGTCAGGCATCCGGGAAAGAGAATCGGGGGCCTGATTTGGAAGCGGAGTTTGTATTAAGCGCGGCAGCGCCAGAGCAGTTTCCGGCCGAGCATCTGCCTGAAGTAGCGTTTCTGGGCAGGAGTAACGTCGGGAAGTCCAGCTTGTTGAACTGCCTGGTGGAGAAACGCGGGCTGGCCTTTACCAGTGCGCGGCCCGGTTGCACGCAGTTGATTAATTTTTATCGGGTAGACGGAAAATTCCAGTTCGTCGACCTGCCGGGTTATGGCTATGCCCGGGTTCCCAAGGAAATAACACTTCAGTGGAAACCGCTGATCGACCAGTACCTCCTGCACAGGAAAACGCTGGAACTTTGCTGCCTCATCCTGGATTCCAGGAGAGGGTGGATGGAACAAGACCTGGAGCTCAAGCAATGGCTGGAGTCCCACAACCGGCGATTCATCGTGATCGCCACCAAGACCGACAAACTCAATCAGAAAGAACATCACCACGGCATGGCCGCAATCCGGAAGGAATTGGATAGCGAACCGTTGCCGTTCTCGGCGGAAGGTTGCCGGGGAGCGAGGGAAATTTGGCAAGCGATCTGGAAAATCAAGAACAAGCAGCAGTAGCTGCTCCCACCGAAGAGAAAAAGCAGGAGCCACCCAAGGCTCCGGAGGCGAAGGCTCCCGACGCCAAGCCGGTCGACGGCAAGCCGTCCAAGTCGGCACCGCCAGAGAAGGCCGCCGCGCCGGAGAAAGCTGCCGACGGCCAAGCCGCGGAAGCGCCCCCCGCTGAGACGGACCCCAAGTCCGCGACGCCCATTGAGCCGGGCGCGGCCGCGCGTAAACGCGCCGCTCAGGCCACCCAGAAGAACGGAACCGTGACCCTCGATCTGGTCGAGCTGAAGGATATGAGTATCCAGAAGCTGAACCAGATCGCCAAGGATCTGGGCGTCACTGGAACGGCCGGTCTGCGCAAACAGGAATTGATCTTCAAGATCCTGCAGACGCAAGCGGAAAAGAGCGGCCTCATTTTCTCGGAAGGCGTGCTCGAGTGCCTGCCCGACGGCTTCGGCTTCTTGCGCGCGCCCGAGTACAACTATCTTCCAGGTCCTGACGATGTTTACGTCTCGCCTTCGCAGATCCGGCGTTTCGATCTGCGCACCGGTGACACCATCTCCGGACAGATCCGTCCTCCCAAGGAAGGCGAACGGTATTTCGCGCTCATCAAGGTGGACGCGATCAACTTTGAGCCGCCCGAGGAAGCCCGCAACAAGATCTTCTTCGACAACCTCACGCCGCTGTATCCCAATGAGCGGCTGCGCCTGGAAACCGCGAAGGACAACTACTCCGGCCGCGTGATGGATATGCTGACGCCCATCGGCAAGGGCCAGCGCGGCCTCATCGTATCGGCGCCCCGCACCGGCAAGACCATGCTGCTGCAGAGCATCGCCAATTCCGTAACCACGAACCATCCGGAAGTGACGCTGATCGTGCTGCTAATCGACGAGCGGCCCGAGGAAGTCACCGACATGCAGCGCTCCGTGCGCGGCGAAGTGATCAGCTCCACCTTTGACGAGCCGGCTTCGCGCCACGTACAGGTGGCCGAGATGGTGATCGAAAAAGCTAAGCGCCTGGTGGAACACAAGCGCGACGTGGTGATCCTGCTGGATTCCATCACGCGCCTGGCGCGAGCCTACAACACCGTAGTCCCGCCGTCGGGCAAGGTGCTCTCGGGCGGCGTGGATTCAAACGCATTACAGCGCCCCAAACGCTTCTTCGGCGCGGCCCGCAACATCGAAGAGGGCGGATCGCTCACCATCGTGGCCACGGCTTTGATCGACACTGGCAGCCGCATGGACGACGTCATTTTCGAAGAGTTCAAAGGCACCGGCAACATGGAAATCCACCTCGACCGCAAACTGGTGGACAAGCGCGTCTTCCCGGCTATCGACATCAACAAGAGCGGCACCCGCAAGGACGAGCTCCTGCTTCCCAAGGAAGAGCTGAACCGCGTCTGGGTGCTCCGCAAGGTGCTCAGCCCCCTTTCCCCGGTAGAATCCATCGAGCTGCTGCTGGATAAGCTGGGCAAAACCCGCAGCAACGCCGAATTCCTCGGCTCCATGAGCGGCTAGCGAAGTGGGGCCGGCCCCTGGGCCGGCTTCGAATTCCGACCCAACCTTTGCGGGATAATAGACGTCATACCTTAATACAATGAGCGCCCCTGCGCCCGCTATTCCGCCGCTCGCACCCCAGCCGGAGGTGGTGCCTGCCCGTCCGCGCCGGCCAGGGAACGGCGGCATCTGGTTGGGTTCGATTTTGGCGCTGGTGATGATCGCGGGCGCGCTTTACTGGCAACGGAAATCGGCTTCGAATCAGCCCGCGACTCCCGCTGCTGGCGCCATCCGTACGGCCACAGTTAAGACCGGAATGGTAGAGGCCACCCTGCGGCTGAGCGGGGCCACGGCCGCTGAGAATTTCGTTTCCTTGATTACGCCGCAATTGCGGTTCAGCCGGAGTGACCGCCAGCGGGATACCAGCGCCGCGGCTCCGGCGGCTGCGTCCACCACCAATTCCACCCCCTCCACGAGTTCTTCTGCATCTTCGGCCGGTGGCTCGAGCAGTGCCGCCCCGGGCGCATCCTCTGCTTTTCAGTCCGCCACCAATCGCTTCGGGGGAACGTTGCGCGGGAGCGCTCCGGCCTCGTCGCAGTCATCGTCCGGTGCCTCCGCTCCGGCGTCCAGCGCGATGGGAGCCGGCGGACTCGGTTCGGCCGCGGATTCGGGAGGGATTAGCGGCGGTGGCGGAGCGGGCAACGGTCCGGGCGACTCCACGCTGATCCTGCAAGACGTCGCGAAAGCCGGCGTGCATGTACATAAAGGCGATTCGGTCTCGGAATTCGACCGCCAGTACATGCTGCTGCGTCTCGACGATTACAAAGCCAGCGTGGCGCAGAGCGAGGCCGCCTTGAAGAAGCAGAAAGCCGAGCTCGATATTACCCGCAAGGCGCATGATCAGTTGATCGAAAAGGCCAAGGGGGTCCTCGAAAAAGCGCGGCTGGACATGAAGACGGTCCCGGTCCTCTCCGCGATTGACGCCGAACGTGCCCGGTTGGCGCTTGAAGAGGCCGAAGCGCATTACCAGCAATTGCTCAAGGAAGTGAAGTACGTTCAGATTTCGCAGGACGCCGACATCCGCAACGCTGAACTGGATCTGATGCAGGTGAAGATCGAGCTGAAGCGCGCGGAAGTGAACGTGGACAAGATGATCGGCAAAGCGCCCATCGACGGTTTGGTGGTGATGCAGAACACGTTTCGCGGCGCGGAGTTCGGGCAGATCCAGAAGGGCGATCAGTTATGGCCGGGACAGTTCTACATGCAGATCGTGAATCCATCCTCGATGGTGGTGAACGCCAACGTGAATCAGGTGGATGTGGACAAGCTGCGGCTGGGGCAGAAGGCGCGAGTCCGTTTTGACGCTTATCCGGATCTGGAACTTCCCGCGCACATCGTCACCATTGGCGCCATGACGCGGCCTGGTGGATTCCGGGCGAATTTCGTGAAGGAAGTACCGGTGCGATTGCAGCTGGACAAAATGGACGCGCGCGTGATTCCGGATCTTTCGGTGGCTGCCGAAATTGTCCTGGATTCCGAGCCTCAGGCCGCGACGCTGGCCCCCGCCGGATCCGTTTTCGAGGATGAGCACGGGCGGACCATTGCCTTTGTGGAGCGGCCCTGGGGCTGGGAACGGCGCGATGTGCGCCTGGGTCTGCACAGCCATACCGCTGCGGCGGTACGAGAAGGTTTGCATCCCGGCGAAGTGGTCGCGCTGGACCGTCCGCCCTCGGAGCCTGGAAAGTAAATCGACAATGTCTAAAGATGTAAAGCTGAAACAGCGACTGGGACGCCCGGTCTCCCGCAAGCGCCGGATCATCACCTGGTCCGCGCTCTTGCTGGCCGCGGCCGGAGGCGGATTCGCCGCCTGGCACTACGGCGTCAAGACCACCAAGGTAGACGTCCAAGTGGCGCGTGTCCGCAGCAGCGAGTTTGTGCTGAGCGTCCGCACGCGGGGTGAAGTCCGCAGCGTGCGAGCGGAAATCCTGATGGCGCCGCAGGTGCCCGATCCGCGCATCGTCAAGCTGGCCGATTCGGGGCGGCCCATCAAGAAGGGCGACGTGGTGGTGGAGTTCGACGCGGCGCAGCAGGAACAGAATTATCTCGAAAAAAACACCAGCGTGCGCACCGCCGACAGCGAGATTGTGCAGCTGAAGGCGCAGCAGGAAATCACCCACGAAAACGATGGGATGAACCTGATGACCTCGGAATATAACGTGGAACGCGCCAAACTCGAAGCCAGCAAGGCCGAGGTGCTCTCCGAGATTGAAGGCGCCAAGAACCAGATCGACGTGGGCGTATCGCGGGGAGATCTGGATCAGGTGAAGACCACCATCGCATCTCACGCGATCTCCGACCGCGCCGACATGGACCGGCTGGAGCAAAAGAAGGACAAGACCGTTCGCGACGCCGACCGCGCCAAGGGTTATCTCTCCAAAATGGTTCTGCGCGCGCCGCACGACGGTATTGTGAATATCCTGCCGAACTTCCGCAGCTCCGGCTCATTCGGATCCTCGCCACCGCCGTTCAAGGAAGGCGACCGCGCCTGGACCGGCGCTCCCATCGCGGAAATTCCGGACCTTTCGCAGATGCGCCTCGATCTAAAGCTGGAAGAAGTGGACCGCGGCAAGATCAAGCTGGGCCAAAGCATTAAAGTGCGAGTGGATGCGATCCCCGAGAAGGAGCTGTTCGCGGAGCTCGATTGGATCAGTCCCATCGCCACCGTGGTTTGGAAAGGCATGGGGCTTACCGAGAAGACGTTCCCCGCGCGAGCCACGCTGAAGAATCTGGATCCGCGTTTACGTCCGGGCATGACCGGATCGGCCGAGATCGTACTTGAGAGCCAGCCCAACAGCCTGTTGATTCCGGCCCGCGCCAGCTTCCTGCATAACGGCAAGCCCGCCGTATACCTGCAACACGGGCAGGAGTTTGCCATCCGGACCATCGAAGTGGGCAAGCGCAATGACGCGGACATCGTAGTGCTAAAGGGGCTGAAGGCCGGTGACATTGTGGCGCTGGAGAATCCGCTGGAAGCGGCCAAGAAAGCGCGCAAGCTGTAGGTTGAAGAGTTGAACAAGAAGATCTTCATTCGAGTACTGGTGCTGGTGGTGCTCGCGGCGGCCGGATTATGGGGCTGGCGGCTGGTGCAGCAAATGCCCAAGCGCCAGGAAGAAATGGCTACCGCCAAGGTTCGGCGGGGTGACGTGGTGGTGCGGAGTTATGCGCGCGGCGAGCTGCGGGCCACGCGCTCGGCCTCGCTCATCGCGCCCAATCTGTTCGGCGCGGTGCAGGTGACGCGACTGGCGCCGCTGGGCAGTTTCGCCCGCGAAAAGGACCTGATCGTCGAGTTTGACGATTCGGAAGTGAACACGCGCCTCGAAGAGAAGCAGCTCGAGATCGATCAGATCGACGAACAGATCAAGAAAGCCGAAGCCGATCTGGCGGTACGCAACAACCAGGACCAGGTGGATTTGTTGACGGCGCGTTACGGCGTTCGCCGGGCCGAGCTGGAAGTGAAGCGCAATGAACTGCTGTCGGCTATCGACGCCAAGAAGAACGAGCTCTCGCTCGAGGAGGCCCACCGCCGCTTGAAGCAATTGGAGAGCGACATCAAGTCGCGGCAGGCTCAGAGCCAGGCCGAAATCGCCGTGCTGCGCGAGAAGAAGAATAAGGGCCTGCAAGAACTGGCTCGCGAAAAGGCGCGGCTGCAGCAGGTGAAATTGCTTTCGCCCATCAGCGGCCTGGTGGCCATCAAGCAGAACCGGCCCAACTTCTTCTTCCCCGGCATGCAGATTCCGGACATTCGCGAGGGCGATCAACTGAATCCCGGCATTCCCGTCGCCGATGTTCTGGATTTATCCGAGCTGGAGCTGGTGGCGCGCGTGGGCGAGATGGATCGCGCCAATCTGCGCGAAGGACAAGAAGCCGTCATTCAGCTGGATGCGATTCCTGGGCGCAAGCTCAGCGGAAAAATCAAGACGCTGAGCGGCACCGCGACGGCCAATGTGTTCTCCAGCGATCCCCAGAAGAAATTCGACGTGGTGTTCGCCATCGACATGAAGCAGCTCTTTACCGTGCTGGGCGTGAAGCCCGAGCAGATTCAGAAGATCCTGGCGATGTCTGAACAGAACCGGAAGAAGCCGGCGCCTGTTCCACCGATGGGGAAAGGTCCCGGGCCCGCGGGAGCGAAGCCGGCCGTCCCACCGCCGCCGAAGCCGCCCGCTAACGCGGTTGCCGCCGCACCCCGACCAGGCGGTCCGACGCCGTCCGGCATGCCGATGATGCCGTTCGCAATGGCGTCCCAGTTCACCGAAAAGGATATGGCCAATGCGCAGTTGCCGGCGCCGCCCGAGGAGAATTCGCAATTCGAAGTTCTGCTTCGCCCGGGCTTGCTGGCGGACGTCGAGATCATCGAAGAGAAGCTTTCTAACGCGGTGAATATTCCCACCCAGGCCGTGTTTGAGAAGGACGGCAAGCTGGTGGCCTACGTGAAGCGCGGCAAGAATTTCGAGCCGGTATTCTTCACGCCGCTGAAGCGCAGCGAATCGGTGATGGTGGTTTCCAAGGGCCTGGAGCCCGGCGAACAAGTGGCATTGTCCGACCCAACATCCACCAAGGGCGATAAAAAGAAGAAGGGCGAAGGCGGACGCGGCGCGCTGGGCGCCTTGCCCGGCGGGAGCGGAGCCAAATAGCCATGGCTATGTTCTCCGGTTATCTGCCTGAGCTGTACATGGGGCTTTCCAGCCTGCTGGTGCATAAGCTCCGCAGCCTGCTCACCATGCTCGGAATGATCTTCGGCGTGGGCGCCGTGGTGGCCATGCTCGCGATTACGGCCGGGGCGCAGAAGGAAATGCTGAGTTACATCGACGTGCTGGGCGTAAACAATATCATCATCGAAGCTAAGGAAGCGGTAGATCGCAATGAGCTGCAGGCGCGACGTGTGATTTCGCCCGGCCTCACTTTCCGGGACTATCGCGCGATTTCCGAGAACGTCCAAGGACTGGAAGCTCTGACGCCGCGCAAACGATTCAAGCCCATGAAGGTGCTCCCCAAACCGTCGCAGGAACCGCCGCTGTTGATCGGCGTGGAGCCGGATTTCCTGGGCATTAACAATCTCAGGATGGTGGAGGGCCGCTTCTTTAATGCCGGCGACAACGCGCGCTCGGCGCCCGTGTGCGTGCTGGGCGAAAGCGCCAAGGTGAACCTGCTGGGATACGAAGCCGCCGAAGGCAAGTACGTGAAGATCAATGACACCTGGCTGCAGGTGATCGGCGTACTGGCGCAGCAGGCCACGGCGGACAGCGACGTGGAGGGGCTGGAGGTTACGGACCGCAACAACCTGGTGATTGCGCCGCTGAACACGGTGATGCGGCGGTTTGAGGACAACAACAGCTATCTGCGCGACGAGATCGACGGAATCTATATCAAGGTGGCGCCGAATACGGATTCCATCGAAACCGCCAGCGTGGTGAATGCCATCCTTTCCACCACGCACAAAGACGCGGGCGATTTCAACGTGGTGGTGCCCGCCGGCCTGCTGGAACAGAAGCGCCGGACGCAATTCACGTTCAAAGTGGTGATGATCTGTATCGCGGGCATTTCGCTGCTGGTGGGCGGCATCGGAATCATGAACATCATGCTGGCCACCGTGCTAGAGCGGACGCGCGAGATCGGCATCCGGCGCGCAATCGGTGCACGTCAGGCCGACATCATCCGGCAGTTCCTGATGGAAGCCGTGCTGATCTCCATCCTGGGCGGCCTGATCGGGATCGCCTTCGGGTTCAGCCTTTCGCGAATCATCGCGGCCGCGGCCGGATGGTCCACCGTTGTGACGGCTACGTCTATCGGGGTGGCATTCGGCGTCTCCGTGGGCATTGGACTGGTATTCGGAATTTATCCGGCCGTGCAGGCCGCCAAACTGGATCCCATCGAGGCCATTCGATACGAGTAGCGATTATCCACCCATGCGCCTTTCTTTTCTATTGCCGATTGTCATTTCTGGCAGCTGCTTCGCGCAGTCCATCGACTTGCCCGGCGCCGATCCGTTTTTTCCGCGACCCTCCTACTTCCGCAAACATTTCCAGACGGCGCCTTCGCGCATCGAGCTGCAGCCGCCGGTGCGCCTCGCGGATTTTGTGGTGGAGAACAAGCTGGAGCTGTCGCTGAAGAATTTCCTGGAACTGACAGTGGCCAATAATCCGGATGTGGTCTCGCAGAAGGTGACGGTGGAGTTCAGCCGGAACGCTATTACGCGCGCATTCGGCGCATTCGATCCCACGGCTTTCGCCCGGTTCAACAGCACCAGGACGTCAACGGCATCGAGCAGCCTGCTGGTGGGTGCCGCGACGCTGAACCAGCTGCAGCAGCCCTTGTCGCTCCAGGTTGCCCAAACCATGCAAACCGGAACACAATACGTGGTCGCGTTCAATGGCACCAAGACGTCCAGCAACAGCTCGTTCTCCACGTTTAATCCGCAACTCAACGCGAATATCAACTTCAGCATGGTGCAGCCGCTGCTGCGCGGGCGCGGGACATACATCACTCGTTTGCCCATCTCCATTGCCCGCAGCAAGCTGCGCGTCGCGGGCTACACGTTTGAGGATCAATTGATTCAGCTTGTGGCCTTCGCGGAAAACGCATATTGGGATGTGGTGGGAGCTCGGGAGAACCTGCGCGTGCAGGAAGAAAATCTCAAGCTCGCCGATGCGGCGCTGAAGCGCGCCCAGAAGGAGCTGGAGCTCGGCGCCACCTCGCCGCTCGAGATCTTTCAGCCTCAGGCCAATTATGCGAATGCCGAGCTGAGCGTCTCGCAGGGACGTTTCCGCCTGGCGCAAGCCGAGGATGCGCTGCGCCGCCAAATGGGCGCGGATTTGGACCCAAACATTCGCAACTTGCCCATCGTTTTGACCGAGACGATTCTGCCCCCGGCGGAGGTCAGGGTGGATCGGGAAGCTGCCGTTGAAACCGCGCTCCGCCAGCGGCCCGACGTGAAAGCGGTGCTGCAAAGTCTGGACGTCGACGACCTCGGAATCAAGCAGGCGAACAATCTTCTGCTCCCCGACCTTTCGCTCACCGCGCAATACGGCTCGTCCGGCCTGGGTGGAATCTTCTTTCCGCGGACTAATCTTACCGATCCCTCGCTGCCCGTCATCCCCATCGTGGGAGGAATCCGGGATGCGCTGGGCGGCGTCTTCGGCTTTGGTTTCCCCGTTTATGGATTCGGACTCACGCTGCGCCTTCCCATCAAGGACCGCGTGGCGGCCTCGAACCTGTCCGATGCCGTGGTGCAGAAGCGTCTGGATGTGTTGCGGCGCCGATCCACCGAAGAGAATGTCCGCCTGCAGGTGCTCACGGCCATCAGCCAGATGGAAAGCAGCCGCGAGAGTATCCGTATCGCAACCATCGCCCGGGATCTGGCACAGAAGCGAGTAGAAGCCGACCAGAAGCGCTACGAGCTGGGCACCACCACGCTCTTCTTCGTGCTGGCATCGCAGACCGATTACATCCTGGCGGAATCGAACCTGGTGAACCAGAACATCACATACAGGCGCAACCTGCTCAATCTGTATCAGCGGACCGGCCAGTTGCTGGACGAGCGCGGCATCGTCGCGCAGTAGAAAACGAAAGCGGCCGGGCAGTTGTGTTCTAGTTGAAGCATGGGCAGGATTCGGGTGCTGGCCGACACGGTGGCGAACAAGATCGCCGCCGGGGAGGTGGTGGAGCGACCGGCTTCCGTGGTCAAGGAACTCCTTGAAAACTCGCTGGACGCCGGCGCCAATGAGCTGCGGATCGAAGTGGACAGCGGAGGGCGGCGCCTGATCCGAGTGGCGGACGACGGCTCCGGAATGCTGCGCGACGACGCTCTGCTGGCGTTCGAGCGGCACGCGACCAGCAAGCTGAAAGACGTAAACGACCTGCTGTCGATTTCGACGCTGGGCTTTCGCGGGGAGGCGCTCCCTTCCATTGCGTCCGTTTCGCGATTGCTGCTGGAAACGCGTGCGGCCGAGGAGACCACTGGAACCGCGGTGGAGATCGCCGGCGGGAAGCTGTTTCGCTGTGACGAATTTCCCGCGCCGCCGGGGACCGCCATCACCGTGCGCGATCTGTTTTTCAACGTACCAGCGCGCAAGAAGTTTCTGCGGTCAGATCAGACCGAGCTGGCGCACATTGCTTCGCTGGTAACGCATTACAGCCTGGCGCATCCGCGCAAGGCTTTCCAGTTGCGCCACGGCGCGGCGGTGCTGCTGGATGTCACGCCCGTCGAGACGCTGCGCGAGCGCGTTTATCAAGTATTCGGCGCGGAAACGCTGGAGGAGTTGATCGACCTCGGCACACTGGAGCGGTCGCTGCCGCCAGCCGAGCCGGACGAGGGCGATTCGCGCACGTTCCGCCTTCGAGGATTCGTCTCCGGTCCCCAGATTCAGAAGCTCAATCGCAACTCCATTTATCTCTTCGTGAACGGCCGTTTGATTCGCGACCGCCTGCTGCTGCATGCGCTTTCGTCCGCATATCACAACCTGATGCCATCGGCGTGCTATCCGTTCGCACTGCTGTTTCTCGATTGCGACAGCGAGGAAGTGGACGTGAACGTCCATCCTTCCAAAACCGAAGTGCGCTTCCGGCATGGCTCGGTGGTGCATGATTTTGTGCGCGATTCAATTCGTGACCGGCTGATGACCGCCCGCCCGGCCACCAGCCTTCCCCTGCCCACGCAGCCGCATCCGCAGCCTGGTGCCACGCTGCCGTATTCCGAATTCACGCAGCGTATCCAGGATTTCGAGATGGGCTCGGGATTCGCGGAAAGTGAGGAAGCGTTCCTGCTGCGAACGCAGCCTGGACCGGCGCAGCGCTTCGATTTTTCGGACCCCCCGCAGCCGGAAAATATGCCGCGGATGGCGGTTCCCGAGACACACGGAGCTTTGCCTCCGGAACTGGTCGATGATGAGTTGTCGTTGAGCCTGGAAGCGCTGTCGGATCTGCGTCCGCTGGGTCAGATTCACGATAGCTTCATCATCGCGGCCGGGCGGGACGGACTTTGGATTGTCGATCAGCACGTCGCGCATGAGCGAATTCTGTTCGAGAAGGTGCTGCGGCAGCAGGCGGAGAATCGCGTGGAGCGGCAGCAGCTGCTGATGCCGCTGGTGCTGGAGGTGAGCGCGGCGCAGCAACTCGAGTACGCGCGCATCGCCGAGGAGCTGGAGCGCGCCGGCTTTGAATCCGAGCCCTTTGGCAAACGCACCATCGCCGTGAAGTCGGCGCCCGCGGGAATTGGGGCGGGAGATATCGAGAAGCTGGTGTTCGAGATCCTGGAGATTGCCGAGGGCGAGCTCCGGGGCCTGTCCCTGGATGGTCTCCGCCGCAGCATGGCGGCGACCATCGCGTGCCGTGCGGCCATCAAGGTGAATATGCGGCTGGATCAAACCAAAATGGAATGGCTGCTGACGGAGCTTGCGGCAACCGAGTATCCGATGAGCTGTCCGCACGGGCGGCCGATCGCGCTGCGGTATTCAACGCGGGATATTTTGAAGAGCTTTCATCGGATTTGAGGGCCGTGACGGGGCATGGCCCTGTCCTACGTCACTCCCACTCGATGGTGCCTGGGGGTTTGTGTGTGAGGTCGTAGAAGACGCCGGCGATGCCTTCCACTGCCGTCAACTCCTTCGCGATGGAACGCAGCAAGGGCTCGGGCATCAGGACCGCCTGCGCGGTCATGCCGTCGACTGAATGAATCGGGCGCAGGACTACGGAATCGGGAGACTGGTCATTGCCAAGGGGGATCAGGATTACAGGGAACTGCCAAACATGGGCATCGAAGCCGGCATCGTGGGAACGGCGGCGCACGATGGCATCCGCCTGTCGCAGGCGTTCGAGACGCTGCAGAGTGAGCGTTCCTGTGGTGACTCGCAAAGAGCCGGATGATTCCACTCGGGCTACTACGCGATTAACGGTTCCCATTGAGTTCACCAAATCGCTGGCCTCGGCAAACAGGGCCTCGGATGGAAATTCGTCGATCATGAGCACCGGGCGATAACTGCGCGAGTCGCCTTGGACACCGACTGAGCGTATAGGTACGATCCAGCCGCGCGACGATGGGTGCAACTCGTCTGTCTGTTCCGAACACAAGCAGCGGATGGCCAATCCCGGCCCTGGAAAAGGATGGCGATGGAGGTACTCATCGGGGATGCCCAGCTCCGCGCCGATCTCGCGTACTTCGTCTTTGTAGAACGATGCGAGCGGTTCGATGATGCGGCCGTCATCGATCAGTTTTTGAATTCCGGCCACGCGGTTGTGGTGGGTCTTGATGAGGTCGGCCTTGGCGGTTCCGCCGGATTCAATGGTGTCGGGATAGATGGTGCCCTGGCCCAGAATCCAGTGGCCGTCCAGAAAGGGACCCGTCTTGAGCACGCGCTCCTGCACGGCGACGAACTGCTCGCCGATGATGTGCCGCTTCTGTTCCGGATCGCAAACGCCCGCGAGCGCGCCGATAAATTCTTCGCCGGCCTGCTCTACGTGAAACGCGGTGGCGCCCAGGCGCTGGAACAAGCCACGCACGAAATCCGTCTCGCCGGCGCGCATGAATCCCGTATCGACATAAATGCCATACACGCGATCCGGGCCGAGCGCCCGCAGGCAAAGCGTGTAGGCCACCGTGGAATCGACACCGCCGCTGACGAAGAAGAAAATGTTGCGGCCCGCGGCTGCCTCGCGGATGCGTTCTTCCACGGGGCCGATACGATCCTTGGGATTCCAGTCAGGCTCGCAGGCGCAGATGCGGAACACGAAGTTTGACAGAATCTCGACGCCCTGGCGAGTGTGCACCACTTCGGGATGGAACTGCACGCCCACCAGCGGCAGATCGCGATGGGCGATGGCCGCTACCGTACACGTGTCGGTAGACGCCAGCACATCAAAACCGGGAGGCGGCGCCTCCACCACGTCGCGATGATTCATCCAGATTTGCGGGTCGCCGTTGAGGCCCTCGAAAAGCGGATGCTCGCGCATGGAATGCAGCATCGCCAGGCCATACTCACCCTTGACGCCTTTGCGCACGGGAGCGCCCAGCTCAAACGCCATCAATTGAAGTCCGTAACAAATGCCGAGCACCGCCGCGCCGCTCTGAAGAATCGCGGGATCGATTTTCGGGCTTCCGGATTCGTAAACACTGCTGGGGCCGCCGGAAATGATCAGACCCTTGCGCCCGCGCAACTCGGAAGCTGGCGTATCGCTGGGCAGCACCTCGGCGTAGACGCCCAGATCGCGAACCTTGCGTGCGATCAGGTGGCAGTATTGCCCGCCGGCATCGAGAACGGTGATCTGGGGAATGTCCGAGAGGGAGCGCATTCGCTCCGCGGCGGGAACGGTGGTGGTTGTCTGCAAGCCTTTGTGGGGCAGGTTAGCGACCTGCGGGCCGATTAGCAATCGGCCCTCCCCAAGTTTACTGGCGATCCGGCCGGGCGGATCGCTGGACAATCAGCTTCTTGGACTTGTCCAGCAGCGCATGCGCTTCCGGCATCGCGTCAATCGCCTTCAACACCATCGGGTCGCCTTCGACGGCCACTTTCTGCGACTCTTCGTAGCTGAACGCCGTGGTGTACATCTCTCTCTTCAGCTGCTGCTTGATCCACTCGTGGTTTTCGGCCCACTCCGCTTCGGTGAAGGGGATGTTCTGCTTGAGCGCGAACTCGTGGAAATCGTTCAGCACATTATTATCCGGCTCCCAGCCCTTGGGAAGCTTCACATCCGTGCGGGCGCCGAAGAAGCTGGCGTTGAAATTGAAGAATGCGAACTTGCGCAGCAGCTCGGTCTGGAACTTGTTGTATTTGGCGGGCTCGTACTTCTCATCTGGAGTGATGCCACCGCCGCCGTACACGGTGCGCCCACTGTCGGTGCTCTTCACGTCCAGCGGATTCCGCGCATCGGTGTGTTTGCCGTAATAGTAATCCAGGAACGAGATATTGGAGTAATCGCGCTGGATCAGCCGGCCGCTAGGAGTGTAGTAATGCGCCGTTGTAAGCGCGAGCGCGGTGTTTTCCATCAACGGGTATACCGTCTGGACCAGACCCTTGCCGAAAGTGTTCTCGCCCAGAATCCACGCCCGGTCATGATCCTGCAGCGCGCCGGCCACAATCTCCGCGGCCGAGGCGGAATAGCGATTCACCAGCACCACGATGGGGTAATCCTGACCGTGCGCACTGCCACGAGCGGTGTAAGGCTTCTCGGAGGAAGCGCGGCCGCGATGCGAGACCACCACTTCGCCCTTGCGGAGGAAATGCCCGCCCACCGCGACGCCCTCATTCAGCAAACCACCCGGATTCTCGCGCAGGTCCAGGATCAGGCCCCGGATATTCGCTTCACCCAGTTTCTTGAGACCGTCTTCCATCTCTTTGCTGGTGTTCTCATTGAATGAATTCACATCGATATAAGCAATACCGGGCCGCAGCCAGAAGGCCTCTTGCACGCTCAGGCGCGGGATCTCATCGCGGACGATATTGAAGGTGATCGGCTTATCGACGCCGTCGCGCGAAACCACGATTTGCACGGGCGTTCCGCGGGGACCCTTCAGCCGCTCCGCTACTTCGGTAGTGGTCAGATTATCGGTGCGCTTGTCGTCCACTTCCAGAATCACATCGCCCGGCCGCAAGCCGGCCTTGTATGCGGGCGATCCGCCGAAAGGCGCGATGACGATGGTCTTTCCGTTGCGCGGACCCACCTGCATGCCGACCCCGAAGTAATGGCCATGCTGGTCATCCTTCATGGCGTTGAAATCCTTGGGATCGAAGAAATTCGAGTGCGGGTCAAGGGTCCGAAGCATTCCAGGAATCGCGCCTTTGTAGACGGCTTTGTCGGCGCTCGGGCGGTCGGCGAAATTCGCCTCCACCAAATCGTAAACCTTGGTGAACTGCTTAAGGCTAGCCTTGAGATCGTCTTCAGCGCCAACGGACGCGGCCGAGACACCGGCAACACCTGGACCAAACACTCCGGCGAAGACGGAGCAAAGAACCACGATTAATAGAGCAACAAGAAGGGACCGACTGCGGGGCGCCATGGGACCTCTGTCTTTCAGTATATCGGGTTTGGTGGGCGGCCAAAAAAGGCCGATGGGACATCGGCGCGCGCGCTGCTAACCTGCCCCGCGGGCGGCGCGGCGGGCGGGCTGGGATCCTTCAGAACGAATCGGCTTCTTGGAGGGCTCTTCCAGCCGTCGCACCTGATCGCTGACGCAGACCAGGAACATCGGCTGGCGGGCGTTCTTCAGCAGATCTATAATCCGCTCCTGCTGCTCTTCCAGGTATATCGACTTGCCGTCGGTGACCAAGTGCAGATCCGAATCCGAGGCCAGGACGTCGGCAAGGCGTTTTCCCATTTCGCGCTGCAGGAACCGCAGCACTCTTCGGATCTTTTGCAGGGAGAACCCTTTTCGGCGCAGTTCGGCGATAACTGTAATTTCGATTACTTCTTCGGGCAGGTAGACACGCTTGTGTCCCTCGTGGCTGGGCGAAACCACCTTGCGCTCATCCCACCATTGCAGTTGACGCAAGCTGACCTGGGCGATCCTGGAAACGTCGCTGCTCGAGTAGGTACGCGCCCCGTTGCCGGTATCAGAACGTGTTTTCTTTGTTTTGAACATGATGCGCCACCCACGTTTCGGGAAAATAAGAGGACCGCATAAAGATTGTACTTGACCTGTGGCTAGTGTCAATAGGCAATTGGGTGGGAACCTGGGAGATTGTCCCAGTGACTTCGCTCACGGTTCTCAGGACGGATGTTAGACTGAAACGAAGACTCTTTCATCATGGATTCACGCCGGAAGTTTATCGGGACCGTTGCAACTGGCCTCGCCACCACGCTGGCTTCGCCCAGGGGGATTCTGGGGGCGAACGAGCGTATCCGGCTCGGGATCATTGGGATCGGCGATCGCGGGACTGAGATTGTGCGGCAGGCGATGGCGTGCCCCGACGTCGACTTTGTCGCATTCGCCGACATCTATACGCGGCGGCTTGAAAACGCGAAAAAGCTGGCGCCCGCCGCAGCTACCTATCTGGACCACCGCCGCTTGCTGGACGACAAGTCGATTGACGCCGTACTGATCGCGACCCCGCAGCATCTGCATTGCGAGCACTTCGCGAATTCCTTGGCGGCGGGCAAGCACGTGTATCAAGAAAAGACCATGGCATTCACCGTCGAGCATGCCAAGCGGATGCGGGAAGCATATCGCAAAGCCGGAAAGCGCACGGTGCAGATCGGGCACCAGTCCTGTTCCTCCGGTCAGGCCGTGGATGCCGCGAGGTTCTTGAACAACGCCGGCATGGGCAAGATCACAGCGGTCCATATGCACATGTACCGCAATACCCCGCACGGGAAGCCCCAATGGTCGCGGCCCGTGTATCCGGACATGACGCCGGAGAATGTACTGTGGAATTCTTTTCTGGGAGAATCGCCCCGGTATGAGTTCGACGCGAACCGCTACGTGAACTGGCGCTTCTTCTGGGATTATTCAGGCGGAAACGTCTATGAGAACATGTGCCACCAGTTGTCGTTCTGGTACAAGTCGCTCGATCTCGCGATTCCGAAGGCCGTGAACATGACCGGCGGAATTTATTTGTGGAAGGACGGCCGCGAAGTGCCGGACACCATGAACGTCACGCTGGAGCAGCCGGAAGAAACGCTGATCAGCTGGGACTCGGGGTTCGGAAATAACCAGCTGGGCGTCTCGGAAGACGTGCTGGGAACTGACGGAACAATCTCCAAGGGCCAGCAGATACGCTACATGCCGCAGAAGGTGAACCGTCCGGACGGCGTGGAGTCGCTGGGCCGCGAAACCAGCGATCCGAAGGCGCACATGCAGAATTTCCTCGATTGCATCCGCTCCGGCAAGCCAACCAATTGCCCGTTCGAGCTGGGCTTCCGCGTTTCGGTGGCGTGCCGGATGGCGGTGGAAAGCTATCGCCAGGGTCGCACCATGCGCTGGGATCCGGTCAAGGAAGAAATCGTTTAGACCAGATGGATTTCGAATACACGCCGGAGCAAATCCAGCTCCGCAAATCGGTGCGCGAGTTTGCCGAGGCGGAGATCGCGCCGCACGTGCGCGAATGGGATGAAAACCAGACCTTCCCCATGGAGGCGGTGAAGCACGCCGGCAAGCTGGGGCTGATGGGGGCGATCTTTCCCGAAGAGTTGGGCGGCTCCGGCCTGGGATATATCGAGTACGCGATTATCATCGAAGAACTTTCCCGCGTGGATCCCTCGGTGGGCCTGATCGTAGCGGCCCACAATTCGCTGTGTACTAATCATATTTTTCTCGCCGGCAGCGAGGAACAGAAGCGCAAGTATATTCCGAAGCTGGCGACGGGCGAGTGGATCGGATGCTGGTCTCTCACCGAGCCGGAGGCCGGATCGGACGCCGCGGGCACGCGAACCAGTGCCGTGAAAGACAAGACGTGCTGGGTGATGAACGGCGGCAAGACATTCACCACCAACGCTCAATACGCCGACGTTTGCGTGGCCATGGCGGTGACGGATCGCGCGGCATCGTCACACGGAATTTCGGCCTTCATTCTGGAAACCGGAATTCCGGGATTCAAAGTGGGCAAGAAGGAAGACAAGCTGGGAATGCGCGCCAGCGCCACCGGCGAAGTGTTGTTTACCGGATGCCGGCTGCCGGAATCGCAATTGCTGGGCAAGCCCGGCGAGGGTTTCGTCGATTCGCTGCGCATTCTGGATGGCGGCCGCATCTCCATCGCGGCCTTGAGCGTGGGCACCGCGCAAGGAGCCTTTGAAGCGGCGCTGAAGTATTCGAAACAGCGCAAGCAGTTCGGGCGCTTCATCTCCGAATTTCAGACCATCCAGAACAAGCTGGCGGACATGGCCACGTCGATTGACGCGGCGCGTTTGCTGACCTACCGGGCGGCCGGAATGAAGGATCGCGGATCGCGCGTCACCAAGGAATCTTCGATGGCGAAGCTGTTCTCCTCCGAGATCGCCGTGAATGTGTGTAATGAGGCGGTGCAGATCCACGGCGGATATGGGTTCATCAAGGATTATCCGGTGGAGAAATTTTACCGCGATGTGAAGCTGTGCACCATCGGCGAAGGGACCAGCGAGATCCAGCGCATGGTGATCGCGCGGCAGCTGCTGAAAAACGGATGAGCGCGTGGGCGGAGAGCGTCGCCGGCGGCGATCCGCGTGCCCTCGCACGGGCCGCGACCGCGGTGGAGAACCGCCGTCCCGAGGCTCAGGCGCTGCTCAAAGAACTGTTCCCTCGAACCGGCCGCGCGACTATTATCGGCGTCACGGGATCGCCCGGCGCCGGAAAGAGCACCTTGTGCGATCGCATGCTCAGCGAGTTGCGCGCTGAAGGACGCAAGGTGGGCGTGATCGCCGTGGATCCCACCAGCCCGTACACCGGCGGCGCGATTCTCGGCGACCGTATCCGAATGCAAGGCCACCACGCCGATCCTGGCGTGTTCATCCGCTCCATGGCGACCCGCGGATGGCTGGGCGGCCTGGCGAGCGCCACCACCGATATGGCGCTGCTGCTGGACGCGGCCGGCCATGACGTGGTGCTTATTGAGACCGTCGGCGTGGGGCAGGACGAGGTAGAGATCGCGCGCCTGGCGGACGTCACTATTGTGGTGCTGGTTCCCGGAATGGGCGACGATGTGCAAGCCATCAAGGCGGGCATTCTGGAGATCGCCGACGTATTTGCAATCAACAAATCGGACCAGCCTGGCGCGGAGCGGCTGGAAAGCGAAATCAAAATGGTGCAGAGCTTGTCGACGCGCAAGGATGGATGGGTCCCGCCCATCGTGCGAACCGTGGCGAGCGAGGGCATCGGAATCACTGAAACGCTCGCGACCGCGCGCAACTATCTGGAACACGCCGGGCGCGAGCGGCGCGCGGAGTCGATCTGGGCGCTGCGATTGCGAGATATGCTGCGCGAACGCCTGCTGGACCGGTTCTCGCAATCGGAAATCGAGCGGGCGGCCGTGGATGTGGCGGCACGCCGGACCGATCCGTATACTCTGGTGGAACAATGGATGGAGTCGCTGAACAATGTCCGAATTCAAGATTGATCATTTAGGAATCGCGGTGAAGTCGCTGGACGAGGCGCTGAAGTTCTATCGCGACGATCTGGGATTTGCGGTGGAATTGCGCGAGACGGTCGCGGTGGAGCAGGTGCATGTGGCCATGCTTCCCGCGGGCGAATCGCGCATCGAGCTGCTCGAAGGTACCGGGCCGGATACCCACATTGCAAGATTCGTTGCCAGGCGTGGGGGCGGGCTGCATCATGTCGCCCTGCAGGTTCCGGACTTGGCGGGCACAGTCGAACGGTTAAAGGCAAAAGGAGTGCGATTGTTGAATGAGCCCCGCCCCGGAACGGGCGGCCACATGTATGTGTTCGTGCATCCTTCATCGACCGGAGGCGCACTCGTGGAGTTGGTACAAGCATGACGCCTGGCGCAAAGATCGGAATTATAGGCGGCAGCGGGTTATATTCGATGCCCGGCTTCGAGGCAGAAAGCGAAGTCGCGCTGGATACGCCGTGGGGCAGTCCATCCGATCCATATGTGACTGGAAAGCTGGCCGGCAAGGACGTCGCGTTTCTGGCTCGGCACGGCCGCGGCCATCGAATTTCTCCGTCTGAGCTGAACTTCCGTGCGAACATTTTCGGTTTCAAGATGCTGGGAGTGGAACGCATCCTGTCCCTTAGCGCCGTGGGGTCGCTGAAGGAAGAACATCGCCCGCTCGAGTTCGTCATTCCCGACCAGTTTTTCGATCGCACCAAGGCGCGGCCATCCACATTCTTCGGCGAAGGCCTGGTGGTGCACGTGAGCTTCGCCGATCCGGTGTGCGGCGAATTGGCGGGCATTGTCAAGACCGCGTGCGATGCCGCTGGCGTGACCGCAAAGCTCGGCGGAACGTATCTGTGCATGGAGGGTCCTGCATTTTCCACCAAGGCCGAGTCGAATGTCTACCGCTCCCTGGGAATGGATGTGATCGGCATGACCAACTTGCAGGAAGCCAAACTGGCCCGCGAAGCCGAGATCTGCTACGCCACCGTCGCGATGGTCACCGACTACGACTGCTGGCACCCCGAACACGACGCGGTGACGGTAACGGACATCATCGCCAATTTGAATAAGAATGCGGAGAGCGCCTGCAAGGTTGTGGCCGCCGCGGTAGCCCGCGTGCCGGACGCCCGCGCCTGCAAGTGCGGATCGGCGTTGAAACACGCGCTGATCACCGACCGTACAAAAGTACCGCCCGAAACGCGGGAAAAACTGGAGCTGCTGGTTGGAAAGTACTTCTCCTAGCGCGGCCGCCCAGCAGTTGCTGGCCTGCTGCCTCGAGGGACGCCCCTGGCCGCCTTACCTGCCGGATCAGCTTATCGAAGGCGATGCCAGCCGCGAAATGTTCCGGGTGGTTGTCGAACGCCTTGGCGACCTTTTCGAGCCGCGCCTCTGCCTTACTTATGCCGAGCTTTTCTCCGGCGTGATCTCCCGCGTAATTCCCGAACTGCCCGCCGATACGCTGCTGGCCCGCTATCACCGGGTGCGAACCTCGCGGCGTTTCGACGGCGCGCGCCCCGACGACGTATTCGTGCTCTCCCGCGTCACCTTGGGCGCCGACGTCGCCGTCACCTCCGTTATCCTCGACGGCGCCAAACGCGCGTTCCCCCAGGCGCGCATCTGGTTCGTGGGACCGCGCAAGAGTTGGGAACTATTCAAGGGAGATCCCCGGTTGACGCACGTCGATCTCGCCTACGGACGAGGCGGAACGTTGCGCGAGCGGCTGTCGGGTTGGACCGAGCTGCGCGATGCGGTATCGCGTCCGAATAGCATTGTCATCGATCCGGATTCGCGCCTCACTCAGCTTGGCCTGCTGCCAATTTGCGCGGAAGAAAACTACTTTTTATTCGAGAGCCGCTCATTCGGAGGCGATTCGCTTGAGCCGCTCCCCGAACTCGCGTCGCGCTGGATGGAGGAAACCTTCGGCGTTCCGGACGCGCGAGCCTATATCCAGACCGGGCTCCCGGCGCGCCCATTCGCGGCGACCGCGAGCTTCGGCGTCGGAGAGAATCCAGCCAAGCGAGTGGGGGATCCTTTCGAGGCTGAGCTGATCCGGCAACTGCCGCGCCCCGCCTTGGTGGATACCGGCGCGGGCGGCGAGGAGGCCGAGCGCGTACGGCGCGCCGTGGCCCAGGCCGGCGGCGGAGTCGAGACGTTTTCAGGATCGTTCGCGGCGTTCGCATCGCACATAGCGTCCAGCGGCCGGTACGTAGGCTATGACTCGGCTGGGGGCCACGTGGCAGCCGCTTGCGGAGTGCCGCTGGTGTGCGTGTTCGCTGGAGCCGTGTCGGATCGAATGTTCGCGCGCTGGCGCCCTTGGGGCCCGGGCGAAATCCGCGTCGAGAGGCGTTAAGGCTTCGGCGGTTTTTCCTTGGTCTTGTCTTCAGGCAGCGGGTCTCCGACGTCTTCAAACTTGATCGTCGATTCCGTGCCGAACCTGCGGTACAGCTTGAATTCCACGTCGTTCTTGGTCAGGAATCGTGCTGCCCGGGACGTAATCACAGCTTTCAATGGCAGCATGAATTCGCTGTCGCCGATTTTCTGGAGGTCGTAATCCAGCACCAGCTTCACGTCGGAAATTGGAAAGCCCACCGGCAGATCGTACGGATTCTGAGTCAGCCGCTCGATCACATGGGTGTCTTGATTCACGTAGATCAACCCGCGGTATGCCGGCACGTACTCAATCGTCTTTTCCGCCAGGATGTGGTACTCCGAGTGCGCCTGATCGATATCGTAAGAGAAGGCCATCACGCGCTTGCCGTGCAGCGTGGCCCAATGGTCCCAGTCAAAGCGAGCTCTGGCTTCGGGTTTGAAGATGTCCTTCATCATGGAGCCGAATTCACCCGTGGAAACCGTGCCGCCAAGCTGATGCATGGAAATGTCATTCACCGGCTGGCTGTTCACCAGCACCACCTTGTAATCTTCGCGCTGTTCGAAGTAACTCAGGCGGGTGGTGATGGTATCGAGCAGCCGCCAGAATCCGCCCAGAGTCGGATCCTGGTAGCGCCGGGTCACCTGCACGCAAATAAAGTTTGGGAGCTGTTTGGTGTAATTGAGCGCGTAATTCCGAACCTCATCCAGGATCTTTGCCTGCTCGATGGAATCCGGAGGTGGGATGGTGGGGCCGGGCGCCTTGGGCGCTACCGGCGCCGGGGGCGGGAGCGCTGCCGAGCTGGTGATCAACCCGCGTAACACTGCCACCGTCTTGGGTCCCGCGCCATGACTTTGCAGGTCCTCAACCGTGCTCTCGTCTAGCCGGTTGGTCAGCTGAACGCGCCGGAGAAAATCGGCGACATCCTTATCCGGCTGCTTCAGTTTTACGGCGGAGCTGATAAACGATACAACTTGCTCCACCGAAAGCCGCTCACCTGCTGCCCAGACTACCGCGGCCAGAAGCGCCAGGAACAGGCCCGGCAATACAATGAGACGGTACCGCATATTTCTATTGTGCACCTCTTATAAGGACGGTCGAGCGGCCGTTTAAGTTGCTGCCTCGGAACTACCGCCCAAACAGGTTGCGGCGGCGGGCTTTACCCGGCGGAGCGGGGGCCTTCAGGGCCGAATCCACGGCAGCCAGGGCCAGGGGAGCCATCACACGGTAACCATTCGCGTTGGGGTGCAGGCCGTCGTCGGAAAGATCGGTGCGCAGGAAGCCGGACCCGTCCACCGTAGCCGAATAGTAGTCCAGAAACGTGTAGCCCCGCTGGTTGCACAGACCCTGGATCCAGCGGTTCAGCGTGAGAATGGCGAAGGGCTGGCGCGTGGGCGTCCGTTCGTTCGCGGGATTCACGTCTTTGTGATAATCGCTGACGGGAAGTACGCTGGAGAGAATCACCTTGATCTTGTTGTACTCGGCGATCTCCGCGATCATCGCGAGGTTATTCTCAATCGCACCAACCGGCACGCCGCGGTCCAGATCATTGGTGCCCGCGAGGATCACCACCGCTTCGGGGTGGAGATCCACCACGTCCGCCTGCATGCGCCCCAGCATCTGGCCGGTGATCTGGCCGCTGATGCCGCGATTCACAAAGTCCCGGTCGGCGAAATACTCGTTGAAGCGCCACGCATCCGTGATGGAATCGCCCAGGAAAACCACGCGCTGCTTGCCTGTTTTCGGCGGCCCCTGGCGGCCGTTGGCCTCGACGTAGCGAGCGAGATTATCGCGATCAGAATTGCGAAGCTGGCGATCCTTCTGGGCCACCAGGGCGCGGAAGTGAATATCCAGGCGCGCGGCCGCTTCGCGTAATTCGGCGAGCTGCTGCGTGGCCTGATCGGGAAACGGAAATGGCTTAGGCATGGACTCGGCCAGGGCCAGCCAGCCGCGCAGGCTGGAGAGAAATGCGTAGGTCTGCTCCGCATTGCCGGCCTGCAGGCGGAGACGGGCCATGGACTGGCGCGCGTTTTCGACCAGCGGAGCGCCGGGGCGCGCCAGATCCGGGACCGCGATTGCGGCGGATTCCATCAACTGAACCGCGCGCGTGCAAAGATCGTATGCCTGGCTGTTGTTGAGCAGCGGCTGGGGAGGCGGAGCGTCCTGGGCGAAAAGCGCCGCGGCCAGCCAGCAGTAGAAGACCACCCGCTTCATGAGTGCTCTTCTTTTTCCAGTTGCAGCGTGATGTTTCCCACGGGAAAACTCATGCGGGCGCGAATCTGGACCGGCAGCCGGCGCGCATCGTCGGTGAGCCACACCAGCAGCCGCGCGTTGCGCTTGAAGAGAACGCCATTGAAAACATAAGCCTCATACCGGATGGTCTTGAACGTGCCTGCCTTGGTCTGAATCTGCTCGCGCTCCTGCGCCTCCACGCGCGCGGAGACGAATTTCTTTCCGTCGCTTACGGGCAGCTGCGCGGACTGGCCCGGTTCGATATGCAAGGCGCGCAGCTTGTACAAGCCCCCGATAAAATCGCTGACGCAGGAGGGAATCTGGGTTTCGGCGGAATGAAAAACGGAGTTCTTGATCAGATCGCGTTCCACATAGGTGGCCTTGCCGTGTTCGCCGTCAAAATGAACCTGGGTGGAGTGATGACGCTTGCCCTCAAAGGAATCCAGGTCCGTGTTGACGGTGCAAAACTGGTCCGCGAGCTGGATGCTGTACTCGTCGTTCACTTTGTACAGCTTCGACACCAGCCCCGTGGACTCCAGATGCAGCTGGGAACGCCACTCGGACTTCTCACCCGGCGAGCGAGTAAGCGTAATACGGGCGCTGCCGGCCGCGATCAGCCGCCACTCCACGCCGTAGACCAGGTTTTCAGGCGAAGGAAAAGCTCCCGGCGCCGAGGGCCGGGCCTGCGGCCACGTGGATTGCATGGCGAAAAGGACCAGCCCGGCACACATCCGCCGGAGCGCGGAAAATCGATAACGCATCAACTTTCAGTGTCTCAGATGTGGATAGCGGCTGGATCGCCCCCCGGCCCGCCAGCCCCTGCACCGCTACAATAGTTGTTCTAGATGAAAATTGCGCTCGCGCAGACCAATTCAACCGTCGGCGACCTGACTGGCAATGCGCAGCGGATCCTCGACTTCAGCCACCGGGCAGCCGCGCGAGGCTCGCATGTCGTGGTTTTTCCGGAGCTGGCGCTTACCGGTTATCCCCCGCGCGATCTGCTCGAAAAGCAGAGTTTCATCGATCGCGCCCAGACACAGCTGGAATGGCTGGCTCGTGAATCGGCGGGCTTGCCACTCAGGATCGTCTGCGGCGCCGCCGTACCAACCGGCCTTGACGGCGGCAATCCGCTATACAACGCCGCCGTGGTCATGGAAGCCGGTCACGTGGTATTCGAGCAGCACAAGATGCTGCTGCCCAGCTACGACGTCTTCGACGAGACCCGCTACTTTCAAGCCGCCGAGAAGCAGTTGCCGCTTATACTGGACGGCTGTCCCGTGGCCCTTACCATTTGCGAAGACGCCTGGAACGATAAACAGTACTGGGAGCGCCGCCGCTACAGCCGTGATCCCGTGGAAGAGCTATCGCGCGATGGCGCCCGGGTGTTGATCAGCATCAACGCATCGCCCTATCACATGGGCAAGCGCGAGCTCAGGCGCGAAGTCTTCGCCACCACCGCGCGCCATTTCGGTGTCCCACTGGTTTACGTCAACCAGGTGGGCGGGAATGATCAGCTGGTTTTCGACGGCAGCAGCTTCGCCATGAATTCGGGCGGCGAGGTAGTGGCGGCAGCTCTTTCATTCGAGGAAGATCTGGTGCTGTTTGATACGGAAACGCTCACCGGCGACCGGCACGACAATCTTCCCGACGAGTGCGAGGCGGCCTATCAGGCGCTGATCCTGGGCACTCGCGATTACATTCACAAGTGCGGATTCCGCAAGGTCCTGATCGGCCTTTCGGGCGGCATCGACTCTTCGCTGACCGCGGCTGTCGCAGTAGATGCCGTGGGCAGTGAGAACGTGCTGGGCGTCGGCATGCCGGGCCCTTACTCTTCCGGGCACAGCGTCACCGACGCCTGTGAGCTGGCGCGAAATCTGCTCATCCGCTTCGAGCTGATTTCCATCGGATCGGCCTACGATACGGTGCTGGGGACGCTGGAGCCGCTTTTCGAGGGATGTCCCATGGATGCCACCGAGGAAAATGTTCAATCGCGCCTGCGCGGGCTTACATTGATGGCTCTCTCCAACAAGTGGAATGCGCTTGTGCTCACCACCGGTAACAAGAGCGAGCTGGCGGTGGGCTACTGCACGCTCTATGGCGACATGTGCGGCGGGCTCGCTGTCATCAGCGACGTCCCCAAGACGCTGGTTTATGAGCTGTCTCGCGTGGCGAACCGCCGGCATCCCGGCGCGATTCCGGAAAGCGTATTCAGCAAGCCGCCTTCGGCCGAGCTGCGGCCGGACCAGAAGGATTCCGACAGCCTTCCCGAATATGAGGTGCTGGACAGCATCCTGCGCTCCTACATCGAGGAATCCGAATCGCCGGCCCAGATTGCCCAAGCGCTAAGCTTGCCGATTGAGCTGGTTCGCGAAATCATCAACAAAGTGGACCGCAACGAATACAAGCGCCAGCAAGCGGCGCCCGGTCTCAAGGTAACCACCAAGGCGTTCGGTGTCGGCCGCCGTTTTCCCATAGCCCAGCGTTTTTCCGAATGAAAGGGTTGCTCCAATGAAATTCGTTCGCATCGCTCTCTTAACCGCCACGGTCGCGGCCCTGCTGTCCTCTCAACCGGGCCGTCGCGAGCAGCCCGGACCGCTTCCCGGCGGTGGTTTTCTGCTCAATACCGGATGGCGCATTACGCCCGCCGGGCAGCAGATCCCACTGGACACCTTTCCAATGTCGTCCGTGCTGTCGGCGAACGGCAAGTTCCTGATCGTGCTCAATGGCGGCTACAAACCGCCGGCGCTGAGCGTTATCGATCTGGCGGCTGGGCGCGAGTTGAGCCGCACCGCCGTGCCCGATGCGTGGCTCGGCCTCGCGCTTTCCACCAACGGCCAGATGCTGTGGGTAGGCGGTGGTTCCAAGGCCAGCATCTTTGAGTTCTCCTTTTCGCAAGACGGCGTCCTGGCGGCCACCCGAACGTTTGAGCTGGTTAGTGCCGCCGACCGCAAGGTCACCGATTTCATCGGCGATGTGGCTGTCTCCCCGGATGGCCGGCTGCTGTATGCGGCGGATCTTTATCACGACAGCATCCTGGTGGTGAATCCCGAATCCGGCCGCGTCATTGACCGCTTCAAGAGCGGACGCCGTCCCTACCGTATTCTGTTCCACCCCGACGGCAAGTCATTCTTCGTCACCAGTTGGGCCGACGGCGCGCTGGTGCATCATCAGACCGACAACGGCTCGCAGCTGCAGGTGCTGCGGCTGGGCGCGCACACCACCGACATGGTCTGGCGGGACCGCCAGAATACCGGTGAAGAGGACGCTGAAAATCGCTGGCGCGCGCGCCTTTTCGTGGCCGCCGCCAATACCAACAATGTGTATTCAGTGGCCGTTTCCGATAGCAAGGACCTGCGCCTGCTCGAATCCATCAACGTGGCCACCTCGCCGCGCCATCCGCTGGGCATGACTCCCAGCGCCGTTGCGCTCAGCGCCGACAAGAATCGCTTGTTTGTGGTTTGTTCGGATGCCAATGCGGTGGCCGTGGCCGATATCACCGAAGCTCGCACGCATGTGCTCGGATTTATTCCCACGGGCTGGTATCCCACGGCCGCGCGCGCGCTTCCAGATGGACGCCTCGTGGTCCTGAACGGCAAAGGCCTGGGCAGTCACCCCAATCCCGGTGGACCGAATCCCACGCTACGGCCCGCGCCCGTGCATGCGGGTGGTTCGGCCGTGGAACATGTCGGCCGCATCCAGACTGGATCGGCTTCGCTCATTCATCCCTTTACCGACGATCAGTTGCAGGCGTGGTCCCGGCAGGTGCTCGCCAATTCTCCCTACAATGACCAGAAGCTAACGCAGCCGCGCCTCGATCACCCGCTGCCGCCCATCCAGCACGTCATTTACATCGTCAAGGAAAACCGCTCGTATGACCAGGTTCTCGGCGATCTGGGGAAAGGCGAAGCCGATCCGAAACTCAACCTGTTCAGCGAAAAGGCCGGCCCCAACCACCACAAGCTGGCCCGCGAGTTTGTGCTGCTGGACAATTTTTATGTCAGCGGCGACGTGAGCGCCGATGGCCACAACTGGACCACCGCGGCCATCGCCAGCGATTATGTGCAGAAGTTATGGCCCAACAGCTACGGGCTGCGGCGACGGCACTACGATTACGAAGGCGGCGAGCCAGCCGCCCTGCCTCCCGCCGGATACATCTGGACCAACGCGCTGTCGGCCGGCGTCTCCATGCGCAATTACGGCTACTGGGTAACCAACAAGAAGGAGATCCCGGAAAGCGGCCCGCAGATCGACGGAGTGCGGGATTCGTCGCTTGCGCCGGTCACGGACGCCAACTATCGCGGCTTCGATCTTAACTATCCCGACGTGAAACGCGCGCAGGAGTTCCTGCGCGAGCTGGCCGGATTCGAAGAGAAGAATTCGATGCCGTCACTGGTGGTTCTGCGCCTGGGCAACGATCATACATCCGGGACGTCCGCCGGAAAGATCGCGCCGCTGTCCGCCTTTGCCGATAATGACTATGCTCTCGGCATGCTGGTGGAAGGAGTCACCCACAGTAAGTTTTGGAAGAACACGGCGATTTTTGTGCTGGAGGATGATTCACAGAACGGTCCCGATCACGTCGATTCCCACCGCTCACCGGCATACGTCTTGTCGCCCTGGTCGCATTCAGCCACGGTGGACAGCACCATGTATGACACTACTTCGATGTTGAGGACCATCGAGCTGATCCTCGGCCTGCGCCCCATGACGCATTTCGATGCGGCTGCGCGGCCCATGGCTTCAGTATTCTCCACGGCGCCCTCATTCTCGCCCTACGATGCCTTGAAGCCCCAGATTCCCCTGGACGATCGTAACCCCGGGACTTCAGCAACGTCGGCGCGGTCCGCCCGGCTCGATTTCGAGGAAGCCGATTTGAACGATGACGACGAGTTGAATGACATTCTGTGGCGCGCGATTCGCCGCAGCGATCCCCCCGTGCCCACCCGGAGCTTCTTCTCGCGATAGCGCTGATGCCCCAAGTCTATCTCTGTTTCGTCTGGCACATGCACCAGCCGGTCTACAAGGATCTGCTGACCGGTGAATACCAGCTGCCGTGGACGCGCATGCATGCGCTCAAGGATTACTACGGCATGGTAAAGCTGCTCGCCGAGTTTCCAGCGGTGCGCCAGACTTTCAATCTGGTTCCGTCGATGGTGGAACAGATCCAGGAATATGCTTCCGGCGCCGCGGCCGATCCATTTCTGCGCCGCGCGCTGGCGCCCGCCGAATCGCTTTCGCAACCCGAACGCGACTGGATTCTCCAGTACTTCTTTCAAATCTCCGACCGGTTGCTGTATCGATACCCTCGCTATGGGGATCTGTTCCATGCATGGCAGGCTTCCGAACGCGATCCCGTTCGGGCCCGGCCGCTGTTTGGAGACCAGGAAATTCGCGATCTGCAGGTGCTCTCGCAGCTAAGCTGGTTTGACGAAGAATTCCTCGCGAATGACCCCGAAGTTCGGGCGCTGGCCGCCAAAGGCCGCCACTACTCGCTCGAGGATCAAGCCCTGATGGGCCGCAAACAGATCGAGATCCTCGGCCATGTGGTGCCGGCCTGGCGGGAGTTCGCCGCGAGCGGTCAAATCGAGATTTCCACCACGCCGTTTTACCATCCCATCCTGCCGCTGATTTGCGATTCCGACATCGCGGCCGTCAGCCATCCGGGCGTCTCTCTTCCCGCGCGCTTTCGCTATCCCGAGGACGCGAAATGGCAGCTCGCCACCGCCCGCACTTTCATTGAGCGCGAATTCGGCCGCGCTCCCGCGGGCCTGTGGCCGTCCGAAGGTTCCGTTTCCGATGAAGTGATGGATCTGGCTGCCGAATCGGGTTTCTCGTGGATCGCCAGCGACAACGGCGTCCTGGCCCGCACGCTGCTCCAGGACGCGAATCCGGATGTTACCTACCGCCCGTATCTCTGGTGGCAAGGCGCCCGTTCCATCCACGTGCTGTTTCGCGATCATCACTTGAGCGATTTGATTGGCTTTGTGTACTCAAGGATGGATGCAGCCGAAGCCGCCAGTCATTTTCTGCACCAGATCCGAATGAATTGCCAGCCCATGCTCGCTGATGGCCGCGACGTGCTGGTGCCCATCATCCTGGATGGTGAGAATGCGTGGGAGCATTATCACGAGAATGGCCGACCGTTCCTGCGCGAGCTTTACGGACGCATCGCGCAGGACCAATCCATGTTGGCCGTGACCGTCTCCGAAGCCCTCGCCCGCATGCAATCGCAGCCGCTCGATCACATTTTCCCCGGCTCGTGGATTGACGCGAACTTCGACGTTTGGATCGGCGCCGAGGAAGACAATCGCGCCTGGGAGTTCCTGCTGCGCGCGCGCCAGACCTATGCCGCGCACGCGGAACACGTGCCCGAGGACCGCCGCAAGCTGGCCCATGAAGAACTGCTGATTGCCGAGGGCAGCGACTGGTACTGGTGGTATGGTCCGGAGCACAAGTCCGACAACCGCGACGACTTTGACCGCCTTTACCGCGGCCATTTGGCGGGGGTCTACAAGGCTCTCGGCCAGCCCGTGCCGCCAGAGCTGCACCGCCCCATTCTGAACGCCGGAATTAACGAAGACTACAACCATCCCGCCGGCCACTACCGGGTGGATCACCGCTCCGGCAGCATGCACGGCGGCGGGTCCGGGGTGCAAGATTTGTATTACGGCACGGATGGCATGAATCTGTACCTCCGCATCCACCCCGCTAACGGCGCCGATTTCGCCGCCATCGAGTTGCGCACGCCGGACCGCTCGCTCGCGTTGGACTACGTTTCGCGGGGCGTAGTGGAAGCGCAGATCCCCCTGGCTTCGCTAGCTCCCGATAACCCCATCCGGTTTCAGCTGGCCTTCACCAGAGACGGCTTGCCCGCGGAAAGCGTCCCGCCAAGCGGATGGATCGAATTCTCGGTTTGAGCGGGGGGCAACTCAGATAACTACTTGCGCCCGGAGTACCGGTTCAATTCGGCCTCAAGTCTCGCCGCCGCAGCGGGAGGTTTCGTATCGCCCATCACGATCCCGCGGTTGGTGGTCTTGGTGTTGTACATCTCCTGATTCGCATCGTCATCCGGACGCAGCGTCGCGCCCTCGAGCGAAATACCCGCGAACAGCCCGCGAGCTCGGGACCATGTCAGGATCTCGGCATGCATCTGCGCATCCGTTAGCGCCGATGACGTGCGCCCCACCGGGCCTGCCGCGGCCGACGCGTCCGCGCCCAGCGTGAACTTGCTGGACAGCAGCTTCTTCACACCGCCCTGGTTCATCACCAGCATCACCACGTCCGTCTCAGATCCGCCGATCTGAAAGCCGACGCTTCCGCCTTCTACCCGGATACCCGCCGGCGCCGACCAACCGTGCCCGGACGAATGCCGGCAGTTGATGAATCCGCGGCCGTACTTTACGCCAATCACAAATGCTCCCTTTTTCAGACCCGGAACAATCACGATGCACGCGGCCTTGTTCAGCAGATCCTGAGGAATGCCTTTGTCGGGCGCCGACATGTTCTCGGTGAGCAGCTCCGCCGCGGCGTCTAGTCTCTTCGCGGCTTCTTCGCCCGCCTGCAGCGCGCCCGAGCCTGCTAGCGCCATAACCGCGATCATGCACAAATTCTTCTTCATATATCCCCCAGGTACCATACTATGAAAGTTGGGCCGCAACCTGCTCGCATTCGTTTTGCTTGCTACCGCCGCCTCTCCGGCCGGACCGGGCGCCGACAGCATGCGCCGCAAGCTGCAGGCCCTGCGTTCGGACCGCCTCCGTCCCGGTTCGGCGCTGGTGTTTACCAGCGTGGAGATCAACGCATGGGCGCGCCAGGAGGTTCCCATCCGGGTTCCCGAGGGCGTCCGCCAGCCGCGGGTGGAGCTGGGGAGCGGCACGGCAACCGCTTATGCGCTGGTGGATTTCGTCAAGCTTCGCCACACCCAGGGGAAGGAAAGCAGCTGGCTGGTTCGCAAAATGATCGAGGGCGAAAAACCGGTGAAGGTGAGCGCGCGCATCGAATCCTCCCGCGGCAAGGCGACGGTGTTTCTACAGCGCGTCGAAATCGGAGGCTTGGCCGTCAGCGGCTATACGCTGGACTTCATGCTCGAAACTTTCTTCTTGCCGCTCTACCCAAACGCCAGGATCAACCAGCCTTTTGAACTGAATGACAATGTGGACCACGTCGAGATCCGCCCCGGCGAAGCCCGCGTGATCATCAAGGGCCGGCCCGCTACTTCAACCCGAGCTCGCCCCGGATCGCCTTCACGTTCTTCTGCGCCTGCCCCTGCACGGCGCTCTTGATGGCGGCCGATTGCTCGAAGAACCCCAGCGCATCGCGCAACTGCGCTTTGTTCTTGGACACGCCGCCCATTTTATAGTCCGCCATGCCAAGATAGAATGCCGCCAGCGCTGTTAACTGATCGTCGCCTTTCACCAGCGGCAGCGCGGCGCGCAGTGACTTGTCGGCCTGAGCGTTCTTGCCCTGATTGCTGTACGTGACGCCCTGGATCCATTGCGCGCGTCCCAGAACCGCGGTCTTCTTTTTCTGCCAGTCCGCATCGCTCATACCCTCCGGCTTCGTTTTCGCGTTCATGGCATCCGCGGCGCGAGTGGCATATTGGATGGTCTTGTCCGGCTCCGTATTCTTCTGGAGATAGAAATCGGCGGCGGCCAGCAGCGCTTCTTCGTTGTTCGGATCGCGGGCCACGGCTCGCTCCGCGGCTGCCCCCGCTTTATCGGCATTGCCGGTCTGACGCAGCGCATTCAGATAGCGCCCGTAGGCTTGCGGCAAATACTCGCTCTGCGCATTCTGCTTTTCCAGCGCCTCCACCAGCCTGACAATAGCCGCCGGATCCGTCGACTGCAGCGACGTCGCGTAAAGGGCGTACTCAGTGTACTTGTCCACCTGCCGCGCGTAATCGGCCTTCCCCTTGTCCTCATCGCTGGTCGATTTGGCAATCACCTGGCGCGCGAGAGTGGAGGTGACGCCGGCCCACTTCTCTACTTCCGCGGCGTCTTTCTTGCCCTCGGCGGCCTTTAGATTGTTGTAGGCCGTATCCAGTTCGTCCGGCGCTTGCGCAAACGCGCTTATTGCCAGGCACGTGATCGTCAGCCAGCGCTTCATCGTGAGGCACCCCCTGGGCGCACACTTTATCACATCGGCTTACGGAACCGCGCGCGTCAGTAAGCGAAGCACCGGCATTGACAAATGGTAACACTATTGTTACCATAATCCAAGTGTGCTCGAGCTTCGCGGCTACTTGGACGAAAACGGAAACAAACGCTTCGCCGCGTGGCTGGAAGGGCTCGATGCGGCGGCAGCCGCCAAGGTGACGATTGCTCTTGCGCGGATGGAGCAAGGGAATTTCTCGAAGGTCAAGGGCGTGGGTTCCGGCGTCTTTGAATACAAGATCGACTTCGGTCCCGGCTACCGCATCTATTTCGGCAAGGATGGCGACCGCGTTGTGATTCTCATTGGCGGCGGCACTAAGAAACGGCAACAACAGGACATCGCTGCGGCGCAGGAATGCTGGGCCGCGTACAAGCAGAGAAAAAGACAGGAGATTCAATAATGCCCCTGACCTACGACTTCAAGGAAACCATTCGAGCGCGTGCGCAGCGCGATCCGGATTTTCGTCAAGCGCTTCTGCGCGAAGCCGTTCAGTGCGTCATCAATGGCGATCTCGGCACCGGCAAGGCCGTCCTGCGCGACTACGTCAACGCGACTGTCGGATTTCAAAAGCTCGAAAAGCGTACGCAAATACCGGACAAAAGCTTGATGCGAATGCTGGGGCCAAAGGGCAGCCCCTCCGCCGCGAATCTTTCCAGCATCCTCACCGCGTTGCAAGAAACGGAAGGCGTCCATTTCGAGCTTTCGCTGAGACGGTAGAAGTTGGAACAAATCGGCTGCACCTCGGACGGATACGATATTACCGTTCTGCCAAGCCGGGATCGCCACGCCGGCTCGTCGCTCGTCTTGAGGTGTATCGGAGTATTACTGAGACTTGTCAAGAATTCCTGCGGCTACACGTGTCGGCTGCGCCACCAGCTATAGCCCACCACAATGCAGAACGCCAGGCACAACGCCACCAGCGAATTATGATCGGTGGTGCTCGCGACGGCCGGCCCGGCGTTCAACGCAACTGATCCCAGCCCGATCCACATAGATACCGTTTCTTCTTCTCTCGACTAGCCGTTTCGTTTGCAACGCTATAATCCGAGTGGGTGAGCCCCTCCAGATCCGTAGCATTCGAAGTTCTAACTCGCGTGGAATCCGGAGGTTGGGCATCCGACCTGCTGCGCCAGCAGTCCGCCCGCCTGGATTCGCGCGACGCCGGCCTCGCCTCCGAGATCGTCTTCGGATGCCTCCGCTATCAAGCCCAGCTTGATTACCTTATCGACAGACATACCGGCTCCCGTACGCTTGACCGCGAAGTTCGCATCGCCTTGCGCATGGGCGTTTACCAGCTCCGCCATCTTGACCGCGTGCCCGCGCATGCCGCCGTCAGCGAGAGCGTCGAGCTCGTCAAGCGCCATGGCAAGCGGTCGGCTGCTGGTTTCGCCAACGCCATCCTGCGCCGCGTGGACCGCTCGCCCATCGCCTGGCCTGACCGCGCTACCGAGTTGTCCCTGCCTCCGTGGCTGCTGGAACGCTGGGACCGTCAATACGACGCCGCCACCGTGCAGAGCATCGCCGCCGCCGCGCTGCAACTACCCGAGGCCGCTGTCGCCAGCACCGGGCGCGTTCAGGACATCGGATCGCAGTCCATCGTGCCGCTCCTCGACATTCAGCCCGGCATGACCTTCCTCGATCTCTGCGCCGCTCCCGGAAACAAGACCGCTCAGGCCATCGAAATGGGCGCTCACGCCGTCGCCTGCGACCTGCACTGGCAGCGCCTCCACGATTCCGGACTGGCCTGTCCCCAGGTGGTCCTGAACGGGACGCGGCCGCTGCCCTTCTCCCGCCGGTTCGATCGCATCCTGGTGGACGCTCCCTGCTCGGGAACCGGCACGCTCGGGCGCAATCCCGAGATCAAATGGCGGCTTCGCCCCGCCGATTTGCCGGATTTGCACCGTCGGCAGGTGGCCCTGCTGCGGTCCGCTCTTGAATCGCTCGCTCCCGGCGGCACGCTGGTCTACTCCACCTGTTCCCTGGAAGACGAAGAAAACCAGCAAGTGATCGCGGCGTTCCCGGGCGACTGGCGCATTCACCGCCGCCTGCCCGGAGTAGACCCCGGAGATGGGTTTTTCGCCGCTGTGTTACCATCGAACTAGACCTAAACGATTACCGCAACATGGTCGAAATTCTGCCATCCATACTCGCGGCGGACTTTGCCCGCTTGGGCGAGGAAGTCGCCCACGTCGAGCGCGCCGGCGCTTCCATGCTCCATTTCGATGTCATGGATGGCCACTTCGTGCCCAATCTTTCCGTGGGGCTGCCGGTGCTGGAATCCCTGCGCAAGATCACCAGACTGAAGATCGATGTGCACCTGATGATCTCCGATCCGGATCACTTTGCGCCCCGGTTCGTCCAGGCCGGCGCCGATTCGGTGCTGGTTCACCAGGAGGCCTGCCCGCACCTGGACCGCACGCTGCGGCTGATCCAAAGTGAAGGCGCCCTGGCCGGCGTGGTGCTCAATCCGTCTACTCCCGTGGCGACGCTGGAAGAAGTCCTGGATGTGGTAGATTACGTGCTGGTCATGAGCGTCAACCCTGGGTTTGGCGGGCAGAAATTTATTCCGAACGCTCTCAAGAAGGTGGCCAATCTCGCAAGTCGCCGCCGGGAGCTGGGGTTGGACTTCAAAATCGAAATTGACGGCGGCGTGGAACTGCACAATGCCGCCGAAGTGGTTCGGGCCGGGTGTGACTGGCTGGTAGCAGGGTCGTCGATTTTTCACACCCCGGACCCGGCCGCGAGCTTCGTGGAAATGCAACGGGTGGCCCGCGAGGCCGCCACGGTCAGGTGTTAACGAGTTTCTGAAGAGGTTGAGTGATATGACGCGTTATTTGATGGTTTTGATTGCCGCCGTGGGATTGCTTTCGTCGTGCGGGTTCCGCCGCCACAAGTATGACAATCCCATCACCAAGAACACCAGCCAGCCCGATAAGGTGCTCTTTGACAAAGCCATCAACGACATCGAGCATAGCCGCTTTGAAGTGGCCCGCATCACGCTCAACACCATGATCAACACCTACGATCAGAGCGAATTCCTGGCCAAAGCCAAACTGGCCATCGCCGACAGCTGGTATCGCGAAGGCGGCGCGCACGGTCTGGCTCAGGCCGAAGCCGAGTACAAGGATTTCATCCTGTTCTACCCTACGCTCGAAGAAGCGGCCGAATCGCAAGAGAAGATCTGCATGATCCATTACCGCCAGATGGAGAAGTCCGATCGCGATATGTCCCAGGCCATCCGCGCCGAGGACGAGTGCCGCCAGCTGCTGGTGCAGTTCCCCAACAGCAAGTTCGTGGCGGAAACCGAGCAGATCCTCCGCAACATCCAGGAAGCCCTCGGCGAGGGTGAGTACAAGGTGGGCTCGTTCTACTACAAGAAGGGCAGCAATCCCGCCGCGGCCAATCGGTTGAGCCGCCTGGTGGATCAGTATCCGCTCTACAGCAAGGCCGATGAAGCCTTGTTTGAACTGGGCGATGCCTATGAGCGCTGGGACGCCAAACGTTTTCGCAAGCAGAGCGGCGATGCCTTTGCCCGCATCGTGCGCGATTACCCGCTGAGCGATTATGCCGACAACGCCAAGAAGCGGCTGAATCAAATGGAGCTGCCTGTTCCCGAGGCCGATCCGGCGGCGGTGCAGCGCATGCAATACGAGATCGACAACCGGCACAAGCCCGGCATGCTGAGCCGCAGTATGGGATTGCTGAAACGCGGTCCCGACGTGAGTCTGGCAGCCAAGGCCGGCAAGCCCGCCATGGAGACCAAGGGCCCCACCGCGCCCGCCAATGTTCCCACGCCGGCCCCGGCGCCGGGATTTACGGGCGATGTGACGGCCGGGACCGTGCCGGACAACACGAAATCCGCCATTGATACCAATCCCGACGCTCGCCAGAATCCACCCGCGCCTGCCGCGGCAGCCACTTCCGACGCAGCCCCCGCCCCCGTCACCGCTAACTCCGGCAAGACTCCAGACAAGCCGAAGAAGAAGAAGAAGGCCAAGGCTGCGCCGGCCGCCGATACTACTCAGGCTGCGCCCGCGGCCCAGACGCCGCCCCCGCCCAAGCCCTGATGAGCCGCATCCTGCTGGCCGACGACAGCCCGCACGCGCAGCGTATGGGCGAGCGGATCTTGCGTGAAGAAGGCTATGAAGTGGTCAGCGTCACCGACGGTGACACGGCGTTACTGCGTCTCCAGGACATCGATCCCGACCTGGTCCTGCTGGATGTTTTTCTGCCGTTGAAGAGCGGTCTGGATCTGTGCCGATTCGTGAAGAGCAACCCGCGGCACCGCTACGCTCGAGTCGTGCTCACCGCCGGTCTGCTCGAGCCGTTCGATGAAGAAGAAGCCATGCTGGCCGGCTGCGACGCTATCCTCCGCAAACCCTTTGAAGCTTCGCTGGTGCTGGCGGCTATTCAGCCGCTGATCGCCGAGGCCCAGGCCGCGCGCGAAGCCGTGGCGGGCGCACCTCCGCCGGACATCGACGCCGAGCGCGTCCGGGCTGCCGTAACCATTGCGCTGGACGCCGCCATGCCCGCTATGATTGATGAGATTACCGAGCGGGTCCTCATCGCTCTCAAGGATTGAATCCCATGCCCGACAATACTTTTGACATCGTCTCCAAAATCGACCTCGCCGAGGTCAACAACGCCATCCAGCAGGCCCACAAAGAGCTGATCACCCGCTATGACTTGAAGAACTCCAAGTCCGACATTCAGCTGAATGAGAAGGACCACAAAATTGTGCTGGTCAGCGCGGATGAGTTCAAGATCAAGGCCGTCAATGACGTGCTCCAGCAGAAGCTGGTCAAGCGTAACGTGCCGCTCAAGGGCCTCACTTACGGCGTCCTTATTCCCTCCGCCGGATCCACCATGCGCCAGGAGATCTCGCTGCAGCAAGGCATCCCGATCGAAAAAGCGCGCGAAATCGTCAAGGTTGTCAAGGACAGCAAGAAGAAGGTCCAGGCCTCCATCCAGGGCGACCTGGTGCGCATCAGCGGGAAGGATCGCGACACGCTGCAGGAGATCATCGCGCTGGTCCGGGGCCACGATTTCGGCATCGACATTCAGATCACCAACTACCGCTCCAACTAGGATGGCGCGGCGTATCGAATCGCTGTTCCTGGCCGGTCCCGCGGGACGCCTGGAAGCGTTGCTCGAAGAGCCCGAAGATGCGCCGCCTCGCGGCGCGGCGCTGGTCTGCCATCCGCACCCACAACATGGCGGCACCATGCACAACAAGGTGGTCTACCGTATCGCCCGCGCTTTGCGCCGCGCCGGATTCGCGGTGCTTCGGTTCAACTACCGGGGGGTGAATCTCAGCGAGGGCGGATACGCCGGCGGTATCGGCGAGATCGAAGATGCCCGGACCGCTTTGGCGCTCCTGCGCGAGCGGTATCCCCACTTGCCTCGCACCCTCGCAGGCTTCTCATTCGGCTCGCGGATCATTCTGAAGCTCGGTTGTGAACCCGGTATCGCATCCCGTTTGATCGCAGCCGGCTTCCCTGCTGACAACAGCCCGCTCGGCCAATGCACCGTGCCCAGAATCTTCATCCAGAGCACCCACGACCAGTTCAGCCCGGTGCCCGCCATGCAGACCTGGTTCGACGCGCTCCCCGAACCTAAGAGCCTGGTCTGGATAGACGCCGAAGACCACTTCTTCGCAGGTGCCTTGGATCAATTCGAAGAAGCTGTGTATCTGTCGGCCGCGCCCTAGGCGTGACGCAATTCGCGCTCAACCCGCCGCGCGGCACGTTCGCTGATGAGAAACGCCACTTTGCCCAGCAACCCGGGCAAATCCTCGGGTTTGATCAGCATCCGGGATTCCTGTGAAGGCAACCTGGGGGCGGGGTTAGCGTTCTGGTAGGTGGTCACGATCGCGGTAGCTGGTTTGTAATCCATGTTACGCGCGTGCGCCAGAACCTTCAGCCCAGCCTCGGGCGACTCCATTTGAAGGTCGCTGAGGACCAGCTCATACTCCTGCTCGTCCAGTTTCCCCACGGCTTCAGCGGCCGAAGCTGCTGCATCTACATGGTATCCGCCGGCTTCAAGTACGGTCTGGAGGGTCAAACGAGCGGTGGGATCATCGTCCACAAGAAGGACCCGCGCGAGCTCGAACAGTCGGCTGTCGGTCTTCATAGACATGTCCTGCACTTAGTTTAAGGGCAAGTGCCTAGAAAGAAAAGGGGAGATTTCAGGCTGACAGCTACTACAAGCTTAGTATAGTACCGGGCCTCACAGTGAGGACTTCCCGAACACGCGTTCAAAGATCGCATCCACGTGCTTTAACTGCCTGGAAACAGAGAAGCTTTCGGAAATTTCGGCGGGGGCAAGCAGCTTTTGAATCTGCGGATCGCTTTCCACGGCCGCGCGAAAATCGCCTTCTTCCTCCCAAGCTTGCATCGCATGGGTTTGCACCACGCGATATGCGTCTTCGCGCAACATGCCGGCAGCGGCAAGGTCCAGCAGGAGTTGGCCCGAGAAGACCAGCCCCTTGGTAAGCTCCAGATTTCGCAGCATTCGCTCGGGGTAGACCCGCAGTCCCTTGACCAGCCAGTGAGTCTTTGAGAGCAGGTAATCGGTCAAGATCGACGAATCCGGCAGGATCACCCGCTCTACCGAGGAATGCGAGATATCGCGCTCGTGCCACAAAGCGATGTTCTCGAAAGCCGCCTGTACGTTCGAGCGCACCACACGCGCCAAGCCGCAGATCTGCTCGGAGACCACGGGATTGCGCTTGTGGGGCATCGCGGAGGAACCTTTCTGGCCGGCCCCAAAAGGCTCCTCCGCCTCGCGAACCTCGGTCCGCTGCAAGTGCCGGACCTCCAGCGCGATCTTTTCGAGCAAGCCCGCTATCAGCCCCAGCGCCGACACCCAAGCCGCATGCCGATCACGGGAGATCACTTGGGAGGCAATGGGCGCCGCCCGCAGGCCCAGCTTTTCGCAGATCCGCGCTTCTGCCTCCGGACCGATATGCCCAAACGAACCCACCGCGCCCGAGATCTTCCCGACCCTCAACTCTTCGGTAGCGGCCTCAAACCTGACGGCATTGCGCCGGGCCTCGTCATACCAGAGCGCCAGTTTGAGCCCGAACGTGATGGGCTCGGCATGCACGCCATGGGTCCGTCCAATGGCTACCGTATTCTTGAATTCGAAGCCACGCTGTTTGAGGACGTCCGCTAAGCTATTTAGTTCTTTTAGGATGAGCTGAGAGGCGGAGCGGATTTGCAGAGCCTGCGCCGTATCTACTACATCGTTAGAAGTTAGACCGTAATGGAACCAGCGGGACGCCTCGGAATGACCGGCCTGCGCCATGCTTTCGGCTATGGCTGTAGTAAATGCGATCACGTCGTGCCGGACTTCCCGCTCGATCTCTTCGATCCGGCCAGCCTTGAACCCCGCATGGGCCCGCAGCAGCTTGGCGGCTTCCTGAGGCACCACCCGGAGTTCGGCGAGGGCTTCGCTCGAAGCCAGCTCCACCTCGAGCCACTGGCGATACTTGTTTTCCTCGCTCCAGATTTGCCCCATTTCGGGGCGGGTGTAGCGGTGGATCATTTTAGAACGCGAATACTTCGCTGTGGGTCCGCGTCTCGGCTACCACCAGACGAGGAGCGAAGAGACCGCGCTTGGAGAGCGCTTCGCTGGCCGCCTGATGCACCAGGGCGGGATAGTTGTTGTTTTCGCTGATGTGCCCGAGCACCAGCGTTTCGACGGTGGAATCCAGGCCGTCCGCAATGAACGCCGAAGCTGCGTCATTCGACAGGTGGCCCATACGGCTCATCACCCGCTGCTTCACGGACCAGGGATACGGGCCCACGCGGAGCATTTCGAGACAGTGATTCGATTCCAGCACCAGTAGGTTGACACCGCGCAGCCGGGCTTTAACGTTTTCGGTGATGTAGCCCAGATCGGTAACCAGCCCGATCTTGACACCCTCGGCGCAAAAACAGAAACCCACGGGATCAATGGCGTCATGCGGGATGGTGAAGCTGTCGATGTCGATATCGCCCACGCGAAAAGAGGTTCCCGCCTGAAAGCAGTCCAGTTTCGGAACAAAATCGTTCCAGGCGATGGACCCAGCGGTCAGCCGGGTCACGAACACCGGCAGCGCGCCCGCTCGGGATCTCCGCGCCAGCGTTACCAGTCCGCCCACATGATCGCTATGTTCGTGCGTCACCAGCACGGCGTCGATACCATCGATGCTCTCGCCGATCGCGGTCAGGCGCGCGGCCGTCTCTTTCCGGCTCAATCCCGCGTCTACCAAAATGCGCGTTCTGCCGGTCGAGATGAACGTGCAATTGCCGCCGCTGCTGCTGGCGAGTACACAGACCTTGACGATGACGCGCCTCCTCCAAGCTGCTTTGTTGTAGAGTATCACGCCTGGAAGGACAACTCCATAACCCAGTGAAAATGTTTGGAACAGACCGGCGGCACGCCGAGTACCGCTACAATGGGGATTCCATGAAAGCACGCGTGTATGTCTCGTTAAAATCCACCGTACTCGACCCGCAGGGACAGACCATCCATTCGGCGCTGGCGAGCCTGGGGCATGCCTCGATCGCCGCCGTGCGGCAGGGCAAGTTTTTTGAGATCACCCTCGATCCCGGCGCCGATCGCCAGAAGGCCGCCGCCGAGATGGACCAGATCGCTCGCGACGTGCTCGCTAATCCGGTGATTGAAGAGTACCGCGTCGAGTTTGTGGACTGAAAAAGGAGCAATGTGGCCGAAAGAATTAATCATCAATGGCGCCTCGCCGCGCGTCCCTCGGGACCGGTTCACGATACGGACTTCACCTGGACCGAAAACGCGGTGCCGGCGCCGCGCGACGGGGAGTTCGTGGCGCGCATTCTGTACCTTTCGCTCGATCCCACGAATCGCGTCTGGATGAATGCGTCGGATTCCTATCTGCCCGCGATTCCGCTCGGCGAAGTGATGCGCGGCGGAGGGCTGGCAGTGGTGGAGGAATCGCGCAACTCGAAATTTGCGCCCGGCGATCTGGTGCAGGGTTTGTTCGGCTGGCAGGAATATGTGCTATCGGATGGCGCCGGTGTCGCGGTGCTGCCCAAGGGATTGCCGGTGTCGCCGACGGCTTTTCTTGGCCTGCTGGGCCATATCGGTCTAACGGCTTACTTCGGACTGCTCGACATTTGCCATCCCAAAGCGGGCGAGACGCTGGTGGTCTCGACGGCGGCGGGCGCGGTGGGGTCGCTGGTGGGCCAGATCGGCAAGATTCAAGGCTGCCGCGTGGTGGGCCTGACCGGCAGCGACGAAAAAGTTGCCTGGATACGCGACACGCTGGGCTTCGATGCGGCCATAAACTACAAGACCGAGAACGTGCCGCAAGCGCTGGATCGCGACTGCCCGGACGGGATCGATATGTATTTCGATAATGTGGGCGGAGCGACGCTCGAAGCGGTACTCGACCGCATCAATATCAAGGGCCGTATCGCCGTTTGCGGCGCGATCACGACGTACAATAATGCAGAGCCGGTCCCCGGCCCGCGCAATCTGTCGAATCTGATCATGAAGCGCGCCCGCGCCGAGGGCTTTCTGTGCACCGACTATTCGGATCGCGCCATGGAATGCTTTTCGCAACTGGTGCAGTGGCACAGGGCGGGCAAGCTGCAATATCGCGTGGACGTGGTGGAAGGCCTGAAGAACGCGCCTCAGGCATTGAACAAGCTTTTTTCGGGCGCCAACAGCGGCAAACTGATTGTGCAGGTAAGCGCGGCGGCGCAGCAGGCTAGCCAGTAAGGCCGAGCGACGGCTCAGATGGGACGCCGTCTTTCAGCAGCAGCCGACTCGATCCGATGGCGCTGGTGCGCGCGCCGGGGAGGATGACGCCGGTCAGATTCAGCGGATCGGCGGCGGGCAGCAGGACTTCTTCGCCGGATTTGCCGGCTCGGCGGACTACGCGCAGCAGGTCCACGGCTTCGGGGCGTGCGAACTGTTCGCCGCTGAAGCCGGCTACGAAGCGACCGCCGCGCACTTCGCCGCGCGCTTCCATGCGGCGCAGCACTACCAGCAAATCTCGCCACGCCGGCGCCAGCGATTCGCGGGCCAGCAGGTCGCGGAAGATGACGCCCCAGCGCAGCAGCAATTGAGCGGCAAAGCGCTCGACGTCCTGCGCCGATTCATCGAATCGCAGCAAGGCCCAGCGTCCGGCCGCATGACGGGGGCGCGCCTGGCGGCCCCGGCCTTCGCCGCGGCGGCGCTTGGGATCCACCAGCGACCGCAGATTCTCGAAGCCGTCGGCGGTGACCAGTCCGGCGGCCACCAGCTCCCACAGACCGTCCTCCACTTCGCTGGCGAGGCGGCCCGTGGCGCGTGGAAGGTCGTTGAAGAACGACGCGCCGCGCCGCTCGATCTCGGCCAGGACTTCGCGGGCCGCGTGCGACAGGGCAGGTTCTTCGATCTCGCGCCCGCCGGTGAGCCATGGCGCGTCTTCGCGCAGGAAGATAGCAAGCGGGGCGACGCGAGTGGGGCGGACCTTGCGCGGCGAGGCGGTCTCAAAGGCCGGATGCGGGGACAGGCGGCCCCACATCACCTCGCCCGAGAGGCACAACTGATCCAGCAGCTCGGGTTCGTATTTCGCGATGCGCTGGGGGAGGATCTGGGACTCCCACGCGGCCGCGGGAATCTCATAGCCCTGCAGCTGGCCGATCACTTGCAGCAGGCCATCGACGCCGTGCAGTTGGGTGCCGGGAGCGACGTGCTGCCAGCGGCACAGGAAGCGCAGGAACTCGGCTGCGCTAACAGGTTCGATTTCGCGGCGGAGGCGGCCGAGGGTGAGGCGGTGAATGCGCGCCAGGATTCTGCGGTTGCACCATTCGGTATCGGTCTCGGCGCCGGCGGTGAAGTGGCCGCGCAGGATGCTGCCTTCGGATTCGAGCTTCGCCAAGGCGATTTCGACGTCGGAGAGCGGGAGGGCGAGGCGGGTGGCCAGCGCGGTGGAGGTGATGGGGCCGATGGAGTCGAGCCAGCCGCGGAGGATGTGGGTGATGGCGTCGGTTGGGGAGGGGGCCGCTTGGAAATCGGCCCGCAGGTTACTAACCTGCCCCACGGTTTGCAATCTTTCGGCGGCTACCCAAAAACTTACGTCGCCGATGGGCAGCACCAGCGCGCGGCGAGAGGCTGCCAGCTCATCGAAGAACGCCTGCCACTCGGGAGCTGGGGGCACGATAAACAAGCTCAAGAGCGCGTCGTGCAGCTCGTCGGCATTGCGCGCCTCGGGCCATGCTTCCACGCTCACTTGGGCAATCGCAGCGAGGTCGAGGGCACCTACTCCGCCCGCCAGATCGGGCAAGGTGCGCCGCAATTGCACCGCGCGGGCGCGGCGTTCTTCGAGCGGGGCGTCATCCAGGTACGCATAGGGATTCGAATTCAGAATCTCGTGCGAAAAGAGCGACGGCTCGGGCGTATCCACCGCCACCGTTCGGATGACGCCGCTCGATATTCCCTGTAGAAGCGCACGCAAGCCGGTCAGGTCCATGGCTTCGTGGAGGCAGTTGCCGATAGTCTCTTTCACCAGCGGATGATCCGGAATGCGAATATCGCCCGTGAGATTTTCCGCGCAAGCCACCTGATCGGGAAACACCGCGGCGAGAAGATCGTCCGAACGCATGCGCTGAATCGGCGGCGGGACTTTTCTGCCGCCCGAGAACCGCAGGATGGCCAGGGCACGCGATGCGTTCCAGCGCCAGCGCGCGGCGAACATGGGGGCATCCAGCATGGCCTGCGTCAGCACGTATTCCACGCTGTCCGGATGCAGGAACCCGAAGACGGCTTCGAGCGGAAACGAGTGCTGATCGCTCAGCGAAATCACAATTCCGTTGTCGGTGGCGGCCGCCTGCAATTCGAAATTGAAGGACCGGCAGAAGCGCTTGCGCAGGGCCAGCCCCCAGGCGCGGTTGATGCGCGATCCGAACGGTGCGTGCAGGATGAGCTGCATGCCGCCGGATTCGTCAAAGAAGCGCTCGGCTACCACGGTGTGCTGGTCGGGAAGCGTTCCCAGGACGGCGCAGCCGGCGCGGACGTAATCGACGGCCTGCTCGGCGCCGCGGCGGTCGAGCCCGCATTCCCGCTCGAGAAACTCGATGGCAGGTTCTTTTTCGCGCCGTTCGATTTCGACTCGCACTTGCCCCACTTCATTTGAAAGCTCATTGGTGCGCCCCGGCGCTTCGCCGCGCCAGAACGGGATAGACGGCGCCGCGCCATGCGCATCTTCAACTCGCACGCGGCCCGGTTCCACGCGCTTGATGCGCCAGGAAGTGGTACCCAACAGGAAAACGTCGCCGGCGAGACTTTCAACCGCGAAATCCTCGTCCAGCGTTCCGACCAGCGTGCCTTCGGGCTCGGCCACCACCTGATACTGAGCGGACTCCGGAATCGCCCCGCCGGAAGTGATGGCTGCCAGCCTCGCGCCGCGCCGCCCGCGCACACGGCCGTTCACCTGATCGCGATGCAGGTAAGCTCCACTGCGTCCCCGCTGGGTGGCGATTCCCTCCGAGAGCATGGTAACGACGTCGTCGAAGTCTTTGCGCGCGAGATTTCGATACGGATATGCGCCGCGAACGAAATGGTAGAGCTCTTCTTCGCCCAGGTCTTCGCACGCGGCAGCCGCGACAATCTGTTGCGCGAGAATATCCAGCGGAGCTTCGGGAATCTCGAGCCGGTCGAGATCGCCCTTCCGGATCGAGCGCACCAAGGCAGCGCATTCGATCAGCTCATCGCGCGTAGTAGCCAGAATGCGGCCTTTAGGCAGCGCGCCTACCCAGTGTCCCGCGCGGCCGATGCGCTGCAGGCCCACGGCGATGGATCGCGGGGAACCCACCTGAATGACCAGATCCACCGACCCAATGTCGATCCCCAGCTCCAAGGAAGCGGTGGCGATGACGGCCTTCAACTCGCCGCGCTTCAGACGATCCTCGGCTTCGAAGCGCAACGCGCGCGACAGGCTGCCATGGTGCGGGAGCACTACTCCGGGGCCCAGCCGCTCGGTCAAGTGGTGCGCCACGCGCTCGGCCAGACGCCGCGTGTTCACGAAAACCAGACTGGTGCGATGCTCGTGAAGCATGGCCGCCAGACGGTCATAAATCTCGGCCCACATTTCGTTGGAGGCCACCGCGCCCAGCTCATCCCTGGGAACCTCGACGGCCACATCCATGGCGCGCCGGTGACCGGTATCCACGATGTGCGCTGATTCGCTCAGGAATCTGGCCACTTCCTCAATGGGCTTCACCGTAGCCGACAATCCGATCTTCTGAGGCTTCGCGCCGGCCAGACGCTCGAGGCGGGCGATCGACAGAGCGAGGTGCGAGCCGCGCTTATCGTCCGCCAGGGCATGGATCTCATCCACGATCACGGTCCGTGCAGTCTGGAGCATTCGCCGCGAGCCCTCGGCCGTGAGCAAGATGAAGAGCGATTCCGGCGTGGTCACCAGGATATGCGGCGGATGCTTCAGCATTTCAGTGCGCTCGCGCGTGGGCGTGTCACCGGTGCGCACGGCGGTCCGAATGGTCTGCAGCGTGATTCCTTGAGCGGCCGCCAATTCCTCGATCTCGCGCAAGGGCACCTCAAGGTTCTTGCGCACGTCGTTCGAGAGGGCTTTCAATGGGGAGACGTAGACCACTTCGGTGCGATCCTCGAGTGTGCCGGCGCGGGCGCGCCGAACCAGCGTGTCCAGGCAGATCAGAAATGCGGCGAGCGTCTTGCCGGACCCGGTGGGGGCGGAGATCAAAACGTCCTGACCGGCCCGGATTACGGGCCAGCCGAGTTTTTGAGGCTCCGTGACGGCGGCAAAGCGCTGCAGGAACCAATCGCGGACCAGGGGGTCGAAAGAAGTGAGCGGCACAGCTACTCTAAGGGTATCGCGAGCAAGCCGGCCGGGGGGCCGGCTGCAGTCCAGGGGGCCCGCCCTACGGGTACAATTGCAACTATGATTACTTCTGTGAAGGCAATGCTTGCCCTTCTCGCGCTGCTGCTTTCGGCTGGCGCCGCATCCGCTGATGAGGCGTCCAAGACAGCCAAGATCGAAGAGATGTTCCAAATCACCAACGCCAAACAGATGGTCCAGCAAGTAATGGAACAGATGCGATCGATGCAATCGGCTCAACTCGCAAAACTGGAGCCCGCGGCGCGAGCGCGAGCCGAGGAAGACCAGAACAAGATGAATCAGGTGTTGGCCGAGCGCCTGAGCTGGGAAAAGCTCAAGCCCCGGCTAATTACGCTCTACTCGGAGACGTTCACCGAAGAGGAACTGGCCGGCACCCTGGCCTTTTACAAATCGCCTGCAGGACGCGCCCTGATGGAAAAAATGCCCGTGCTGATGAGCAGGACAATGGTTATGGCACAGGAGATGATGGCGGGCACTATCTCGGATCTTCAGAAAAAGTAAGGTTCAAACGCCCTTTTTCATCGCCTCGACGGTGAAATCCTCGGGCTTCATGGGCACGTTGTATTCCAGTTTTTCCAGCTTCAACACCGTGCGGCTCTTACGGGCCGCGTCCTCTACTTCGATCCTGCGCGGGGCCCAGAGACTATCTGTTTTCTGAATGTCGCCGTAGTGGATGGTTCGCACCAGCTTCCCTTGGCTATAGTTGTCAATTTTGGCAAGCACGTAATTATCTTTCCGTACATACAACAGCGAAGAAGTATATTGCGATGGCTTGTTCTGCTTCGGATGCGACTCGATCTTCCAGCACTGGGCGCCATCCACGGTTTCGGTTCCGGCCGCACGGTAATCGAACTGGCCGATGTCGCGCTCTTCCAGATCCTCGAAAGTGAAATCGGTACCGAAGAAGCGGCCCGAACGGTCTTGTAACGCAACGCGGCGCTCGCGGTCAATAGCGGGAGTCCAGAGCCACTGTTCCGATGCACTGTTGGGGTGATTGACGATCAGGAGCGCGACGCCTTTCACTTCCGGAGGAGACAAAAAGCGGAGAATGGACTTGCTTTCACCAAATGACCCGATGCGCGCGAAGGTCCATTGCCAGGCGCGCGGCTTCCCCTTCGCGTTGGTCTCCAGGGTTCCCGTGTAACGCTCGGATTTGGAGCGCACCCGCTTTTGCGATTCTTCGAGAATCTGCCGCGGGTCCTGAGCAAACGCAGTCACGGCGGCCGCCAGCAGCCACGCAAGCCTACTCATATTCCAGCGCCTCCACCAGGGACCCGCGCACAGCCGACTCTCCGGGACCCACGGCCGCGATGAAGGCCGCGGCGAGCATCAGCGGCAAAAGTGTGAGAGCCATGCCGTACGGATACAAGTAATCCAGCTTCAGGCCGGCGATATCCTCGGCTGAAATGCGCAGGCTGTAGTAAAGCTGCACTGCGCCCAGCGCCAGTCCCAAGGCCACGCCGATGACGCCTATGCTGAGCGCCTCCATCCAGATAGTGCGGCGGACCTGATTGCGCAATCCGCCCACGGCCTGCAGCACGCCCAGCTCGCGGCGCCGGTCCGTAATGGACACGGTCAGCGTATTGATAATTCCGAGCACGGCCACCAGCACGGCCACCGCGATCTGCACATAAGTGATACCGAACCATTGATCGGTGAGCTTCAGAATATAGGCGCGTACGTCGCGGTTGGTTAGCACGAACAGGCGGCGCTCCCCCGAGAATTTTTCGAGGATGCGGCGCTTGACGTCCGCTTCCGAGGCGCCCGGCGCGAGGAACACGCGGAACAGGTTCACGGTATCGTCCTTCCAGTAGCGCGCGTATACACCGCGATCGATCAGGATGCTGCCTTGCTGGTCGGAATAATCCATCACCACGCCGAGAACGGGGAGCCTGAGGATGCCGGCAGGCGTGGGGATTTCGACGATATCGCCCACCTTGAATCCATGCAGCAGCGCGAAATTCTCGGATGCCAGCAGGCCTTTGCCGGCGGCGGTGAGATCGAACATGGTGGCGCGGTCGCCCGCGATTACCGGCACCTGGGTGCGGCTGCGGAGGGTGCCCACGTCCACGGCCACGAACATAATGGGGACACCGCGAATGGGAATGCGCGCGTCGCGCACGCTTTGCACTTGGCCGATACCGGGGATCGCGCGCAGTTCGTCGGTCATGCTTCCGGGAAATCGGAAGCTGCGCGCCGTCAAGCTCTCCGAGGGCGTGACGAAGAGGTCGGGATTCAGCGCTACGCGCATCCACAGCAGGATAGAGTCATAACTGGCGCGGGTCAGGCCGCCGAGCGCCACCACTAGAGCCAAGGACAGCATCAGCGCTGCAACCGCTCCCGAAGTACGCCGCGGCGCCTGCAGCAGGCTGTCCGCCGCGAGCGTTCCTTCCACCGGAAGGAGGCGGCGCAAGAGCGGACGCAGCGCCCTCGTCACCAGCACGGCAAGTGTGGGCGTCAACAGCAGCGCGGCGGTGACTGCCAGAACATCCGCGACATACAGAAGCACCCGGGGGCCGGGCGCCACCAGGCACACCACCGACAGTACTGCCGCCACTGCCGCCGCAATGCGCCGCCGGCGATTCTCGCCCGCGCTCAGCTGCTGGTACTTGCCCTTCTGAAGCGCCTGCACGGGGTCCACGCGGGCGGCCGCACGCGCCGGGATCCAGGCCGCGATCACGCTGGTAACCACGCCCAGCGCCACGGCGATCAGCATCAGCGCGGGACTGGTGGAGATTTCCTCAGCCTTCTGCGCGACGCCGTAGACTTCGCCCAACAAGCCCCCGATATAACCGGTAAGCCCGCGCGCGATGAGCATGCCCAGGAGCAGTCCCGCTCCCGATCCGGCGAGGCCCGCCACCACGCTTTCGCCCAGAAACAGATTTCGGATCTGCCCGCGTGTGGCGCCCAGCGCGCGAAGAATCCCGATCTCATTGCGCCGCTGCGTTACGGCGATTTGAAACGTGTTGTAGATGATGAACATCCCGATGAAGAGCGCGAACGCGCTGGTGATATCGGCGGTGAGCGAATAAATGCGCGACATGGCCTCAAACTGCTGGCCGCGAGCGCCGGGAGCCTGCACTTCATAGCCTTCACCCACCGCGGTTCTCAATTTGGCCGCGGCATCTTCCACCCGGACTCCGTCTTTCAGCGTGAGATCGATCCGGTCAAATTTTCGCCCGCGCCCGAAGATCTTCTGGGCGGCGTAGATGTCCATCACGGCCAGATTGCCCCCGAACGCGGCGGTGAGGCCTCCAGACTTCATGATTCCGCGCACTACGAAAGACTTCTCGCCCAGCATGGTGTTCATCGGAATGCGGGCGCCGGGGCTCAATCCGTTCTGGCGCGCGAACGAATCGGTGACCACGATGGAATCCGGCTGGGCCAGGAACATCAATGGATCGTCAATCACGTCGCTGCCGCCGGCCTGGATGTCATAATCGCGCAGACTGCGATCGCCGGTCATGTCCACGCCGAGGATGAGCAGACTGCCTTGTCCTTTCAAGCCGGTAGTGGCCACGGCCTCGATCACCGGAACGGCTACACGCACCTCGGGTAGCGCCTGCACCCGCTCGAGCACTTCTTCGGGAAATCCGGTTTCGCCGGAGGTGATCTGCAATTGCGTGGCGCCGGCGATGCGATCCACGGTTTGATGAAATGCGTACAGCACGCTTTGGTTGGCCGTGTGCATGCCGACGAAGACCGCTACTCCCAGCACGATGCCGGCCACCGTCAGCAGCCAGCGCGGCAGATGCTTGCGCACGTACGGCCAGCTGATCAGCCGCAGCAGGATCATGAGCGCACCACACTGGCCCCCGCGCGATCTTCCACCACCGCGCCATCCAGCAGCGCGACAATGCGCGGGCAGCTCTCGGCCACATTGCGATCATGCGTGACAATCAGCACCGTCGCGCCCAAACGTCGGTGCACGTCGCGAATCAGCTCCAGAATTTCGGCGCCGGTGTGGGTGTCCAGGTTGCCGGTGGGTTCGTCGGCCAGCACAATCGGCGGATAAATAGAGAGTGCGCGGGCGATGGCCACGCGCTGGCGTTCGCCGCCCGAGAGTTCTTCTGGCAGATGTTCCAGGCGCTGTCCGAGGCCCACCAGGTCCAGGAGCTCACGCGCGCGCTGATCGATCTTCTTGCGCGGCCAGCCACGCAGATGCAGCGGAATAGATACATTTTCGAGGGCGGACAGAGTAGGCAGCAGATTGAAAAACTGAAAGATGAACCCGATCTTGTCGCGCCGGACTCTGGTGAGGGCATCGTCGGAGAGCCCGCTCAAGCGCAAGCCATCGATTTCGATCTCGCCGGACGTGGGATGGTCCAGCCCGCCGATCAGATTGAGCAGCGTCGATTTTCCCGACCCTGATGGGCCAACGATGGACACCATCTCCCCGCGTTCGATGCTCAGGCTGAGATCCGCCAGCGCGGTTACCTGCCGCTTTCCTTCGAAAGTCTTGTGAATTCCAGCGAGCTTGATCACTATTGGTTATGATGACTGAGCGCCGTCCTCCGGCGCATAACTTCGAATGCGAATTGGAATCGATGCCGGCGGGACGTTTACAGACTTCATTGTAGCCAGCGATGACGGCTCGCTCGAGACCTTCAAACTGCGTTCGAACCCGCGCGATCCGGCGGCGGTGATTCTAGAAGGCCTCAATCGAGCCGCGGGCAGCCGTAAACGGGCCGTGGAAGTAGTCCATGGGTCCACGGTGGCTACGAATGCGCTGCTGGAGCGCAAAGGCGCGCGGACCGCATTGGTGACCACCGCCGGATTCGAGGACGTGATCCAAATCGGCCGTCAGAATCGGGCCGAGTTGTACAACTTGACTCCGCTGCCGCGCGTCCAGCTGGTGCCGCCGGCGCTGCGCTTCGGTGTTCACGAGCGCACCTATTTTGACGGAACCATCGCCCGGCGCCCCACGGCGCGCGAGCTTGCGGCGCTGAAGACGCGGCTGAAACGCGCCGGGGTGGAAGCGGTGGCCATTTGCTTCCTGCACGCCTACAGCACGCCTGACAACGAGCAGTCCGTGGCCGCCGCGCTTGAGGGCGTGGGCTACGTCTGCACCTCGCACGATGTGTGTCCCGAATTTCGCGAATACGAGCGGACTTCCACGACCGCGATCAACGCCTACGTCGGCCCGTTGATGGACCGTTACCTCGCGCGCCTGGAAGCCGCCACGCGCCATCGCATTTACATCATGCAGTCAAACGGCGGATTCATGAGCACTACCGAGGCTCGCCGCCATGCGGTTCGAACCGTGCTCTCGGGACCCGCGGGCGGTGTGATCGGCGCAGTGGAGAGCGGCCGCAATTCCGGCTACAAGCGCATCCTTGGTTTCGATATGGGCGGCACTTCCACCGATGTCAGCCTGGCCGATGGCGGCGTGCGTGAGACCATCGAAGCGTCCATCGACGGTTTTCCGCTACGCGTTCCGATGCTGGATATCCATACCGTGGGCGCGGGCGGCGGCTCCATCGCGCGAGTGGATGAAGGCGGGTTGCTGCGCGTGGGGCCCCAGAGCGCGGGCGCCGATCCAGGTCCCGCGTGCTACGGCAGCGGCGCTCAGGCGACGGTGACGGATGCGCACGTAGTGCTCGGCCGCATCGCCGCCGAGCAGCTGGTCGGCGGACAGATGCACCTCGACGTGGAGCGCGCGCGTG
>JALYHQ010000129.1 GCA_030776455.1 Acidobacteriota bacterium
TGCAGCTCATAACGTTCGCGCCATCTGAAGAACTTCGTCAACCGCAAATCTTGCGATTTGAAGTTGCGGCCGAAATCGTAGTTGGCCGGCAGCGTGATCGTGGGGAAAGTCTGGCCCGGATTCGGACCTTTCTTGCCCGCATAGGTCTGGTTGTACTGGTTCACCAGCTTCGCCAGGTCGGATTTGTCCAGGCCGCGATTAAACAGGCTGGTGCCCATCCCGGGTAACGGGAATCCGTTGATGCCACTTCCCGTCAGATCCACGCCTGGAATCACCGGCTGGAACGGACCCTTGCTGGCAAAACTGGAAATGAACGAAGTCTGGAACTTCCACGGCAGATCCACCACACCGCTCACATTCAGAATGTGGCGCGACCCCTGCGGCCCGTAATACTGGAACCAGTTGTCGTTATTGTAAATGCCGTTGATGCCGTCCTGATCCTGCAGTGCATAGGATACCTGCAGCTGGTAGCGGCGCGAGAATCGCTTGTCGGCCTTTACCAGCAAGGCCTTGTAAGTAGTCCGTCCGCCGCTGATGATCTCGCCAATGCTTCCTGTGGAACACTCGGGACCGTTGGCGCCATTGCATATCGGGATCACCGGGCTCTGAACGCCATTGATGTAACGGTTGTAGTGGTTCAAATCCACGTCCCGGATCTGCTGGTGCAGGAAGTGCCGCCACACAAAGTCGGCGCTGATCGCGAAATCGTTACCCATCTGCCGCTGGATGCCCAGGCTGGCATGCTGCGCGTGACCCGGCGTAAAGTCGTTTGAGAACAGCTCGGTCGCGCTCTTGGCCAGATCGATGGTGCGGAAAGACAGGTCGGTGTTGTTCGGATTGATATGCAGTTGCGAGATAACCGACGCCCTGACCAGTGGCAGAATAGCTACCAGCGCACTGCCCGGAAATGCCGTGGGACTCCGGAAGCTTAACGGCGTGCCCACCGGAACGCCCGGAATGCCCGGAATCGGGTTCGGGATCGAACTGCCGCCCAGCGACAGATAGCCTGAACCAAGAGGCGACAGGTAGGCGCGCTCAATCAGACGCAGCTCGATATCGATGGTGTCGTAATAGACACCGGCGCCGCCGCGGATTACCGTCTTGTTGTCCTTGAACGGCGACCATGCGAAACCCAAACTCGGCGAGTAATGCTTGTACGCGTGCTTTTCCGGGCCGAGGTTGTTAGCGCCGTAAATCGGAGCCAGGAACACCGGCTTGCTCAGATCGTGATTAAGCGCGTTGCTCTCATAATTCCAGCCCAGGCCGTAAGTGAGCGTGAAGCGCGGCTTCACCTTGTACGTATCCTGCCAGTAGAAATGGAAGGTGTTGTCGTGGTTCGCGTTGCCGATCTGGAACGGCGGCGGCTGCCGGACATCACCCACGCTGAATGCAAACCCCGCCAGCGGCAGCTTCAGGATGTCCGCCAGCGTATTGAAGGTTTTCGGAACCAGGAAGGACAACTGTGGGGCCAGCAGCGCCACTTCCGCCGGCGAAAACAGGGTGATGGCGGCGGGCTCGGCGATCGTATAGGTCCCCGTTCCCTTCTGGTATTCCCATTCCCCGCCCATCTTCATGCGGTGAGTGCCCTTCTGCCATGTCAGGTTGTCGGCAAAAATGTGGCGGCGCAACACGCGCGATTGGGGAGAGTTCGTCTGGTTGCCGAACGAAAGGCCAGTTCCGTCGACATTAATATTCGGTCCGCCGAGCCCGATGCAGTTAGGGCACTGGTCGGCCGACGGCAGATCGTTGCGGTTACTCCAGAACGTCATCGAGTAGCGAAACTCGTTTACGATGGACGGCGTAAAACTGCTGATCAACGAAAACACACCCGAGTCGGCCCAATTCTTGTTGCTTACCCAGGCCGACGGCAGGTCATTCGCTCCGCGCGGAGCAAAGCTATGGTTACCGTCATGCGAATAGCGTACAAAGGCGTTGTGCTTTTGATTGATCCGCCAGTCGATGCGCTCAGTCAGCGTCGTACCGATAAAAGGACTGCCCGCGATGGTGGCGAAATTCCGGAACAACGGATCGCTCGGCAGCGGGGCAAATACGCCCTTCTGATTGTTGTGCTCCAGACTGGAGAAGAAGAATAGCTTGTCTTTCTTCACCGGGCCGCCCACCCAGAACCCAGATTGGCGCCGCGCGAAGAAGGGGTCGTTAGTCAGCGGGCTGCGCTGCAACGCCGGATACGCCGACATATTATGGTCGCGGAAGAAGTACAGGCCGCTGCCATGGAATTCGTTTCCACCGGATCGCGTCACTACGTTGATCGCTCCGCCTGCGCCCACACTGGTCGACAGGTCGAAATTCACGCTGGATACCTGGAACTCTTGCACTACTTCCTGGGAGAAGTTCTGCTGGGTACCGCCGGTCACCGAGTCTCGTACCGTCGCGCCGTCCACCGTGATGCGCGTAAGGTTCGAATCGGCGCCCAGAATGGATACGTCGAACGCGCGATTGTACTGCCCCTGGCTTCCCGCCGAAACCGTGACGCCCGGCTCCAGCATCGCCAACTGCAGGAAGCTGCGGCCGTTCAGCGGCAGGCTCTGGATCTGCTGCCGGGTCACTACCCCGTCAATGCTGTGCCGCTCATATTCCACCAGCGGCGTTACCTCTTCCACCGTCACCACGTCCTTGGTCGCGCCTACCTGAAGGTGCATCTCCACCGTGGTGGTTCCACCCACCGCGACGGTCGCCTGCCGCAGCAAAGTCCGGAAGCCCTTGGCCTCTACCTTCACTTCATAAACGCCCGCCGGGACCGCCGTAATACTATACGTCCCGTCCGAGCCCGTGGTCGCGGTGCGCGATTGGCCGTTTTCCTTGTTTGAAACAACGACTTGTATGTTCGGAATAACAGCTCCCGACTCGTCAAAAACGGTTCCCGAGATGTCGCCAACCGGCGCTTGTGCCCAGCCCGTAAGGCTCATCCCAAGCACGATGATTGACAGCAAACAGAGCTGCAGTGTGATCCTCATAGACCCATCCTTCAGTGTGTATATCTGTAGCGAGACGATTCTACAGCATCCTGTCACACCTTGCGGGTGGTGTCAAGGCCATAGTTAACGCGGTTACAGTAACGTGTATCCTGAATGCATGACCGTTGGCAAACTCACGGCCCACACAACCGCCGCCGGTTGAGCGTCCAAACTGAGTCCAAAGGTATTGGACCAGGTGCTTTCCGCCATCCCCCGCCGGGAGGACCCGCGCGTTCTGGTCGGCTTTGATACCGCCGACGACGCCGGGGTCTACCTGCTGACGCCGGAGTGTGCCTTGGTGCAAACTGTGGATTTCTTCACCCCCATAGTGGACGATCCTTATACTTTTGGCGCCATTGCCGCCGCCAATTCCCTTAGCGATGTCTACGCCATGGGCGGCATACCCATCACCGCTCTGTCTATCCTCGCGTGGCCCGCCAATGGCGATCTCGACGACCTTGGTCAGATTCTCAAGGGCGGCACGGAAAAAATTCACGAAGCGGATTGCGCCCTCCTGGGCGGCCATAGTATCAACGACCCGGAACTGAAATTCGGCTACGCCGTCACCGGCACTGTGCATCCCCATCGCGTCAAAGCCAACGGCGGGGCCAAGGTCGGCGACGTCCTCCTGCTCACCAAGAGCATCGGCACCGGCGTAATCTCCACCGCGCTGAAACGTGGAATCGCCCGGGAATCGGATGTCGCCGCATCCGTCCAATCCATGCTCACCTTGAACCGCGCCGCGTGCCAGGCCATGCTCGCCTTCGACGTGCACGGCTGTACCGATGTCACTGGCTTTGGTCTCCTCGGCCATGCGCGCGAGATGGCCTTGGCCAGCAAGGTGACTATCGAGTTGCGGCCGAATGACGTTCCCTTCCTTCCCGGCGCTGTCGATTATGCGCGCCAGGGAGCCATCCCCGCCGGTCTGAAGAATAACCGCGAGTTCGTCGCCGGCTGCGTCTCGGGAACATCGGAGTTTGACGATCTGCTCTATGATCCTCAGACGTCCGGCGGTTTGTTAATCAGCCTTTCGCCTGCGGAAGCGGCCTCCTTGACCCGTTCTTTTCCGTCCGCCATCCCCATCGGCCGAGTGATCGAGAAGGCTGAGAAACCGATTCGGCTCGTCTAGGCCCACCCATGTCCAATCTCGCCCGAGCTATCGCCCTCGCCGCCGAAGCCCACGTCGGGCAACTCGACAAGTCCGGCGCTCCATATATCCTGCATCCCATCCGAGTAATGCTGCGCATGAGTTCCGAAGTCGAGATGATCGTCGCTATTCTCCACGACGTCGTCGAGGATACTCCCTGGACCTTCGACCGCCTCCGAGCCGAAGGCTTCTCCCAGGATGTTCTAACCGCTCTCGACGGTGTCACCCGACGGCCCGAAGAGACCTACCACGAATTCGTGGCGCGCTCAAAAACGAACCCAATTTCCAGACAAGTTAAAATCGCGGATCTGGAAGATAACATGGATCTTAAGCGCCTTGGTGAGGCCTTGACGGAGCACACCGTAGAGCGCCTGCGCCGGTACCAAAGCGCATGGCACTTTCTGCGCACCTAAAGCTTTATTTCTAACAACTTGGGATCGCCTAATGCTCCGCGCCAGGGAGGTCGATAAGACAATAGGGAACTATCGCTTTATGAAGATGCCGCCACCGGCATGGGGCCGAGGTACGTTGGGTTTGCTCTTGATCGCAGCCGCAGCGCTTCCCGCCAACGCCGGCGACATTGCGGGACACATCGTTTTCACCAGACAAGTCAACCGTAAAACACTGGCCCCCGCCAACTACGCTATGCGCGGCGTCGTAGCTCCGGCTTCTACCCGGGTCGAAGCCCCCGAAGGATCCCACCAGGTGGCAGTATGGCTGGAAAGCGAAGCCACTCGACCGGGCAAGCCCGTCCGCGCAACCCTGGTCCAACGCGATCGCCGCTTCGAGCCCGATATGCTGATCGTTCCGGTGGGCTCCACGGTGAGCTTTCCGAACGCCGATCCCATCTTTCATAACGTCTTTTCGTTGTCGAAAGCACACGAGTTCGACTTGGGATACTACCTTGCCAACAAGAGCCCGTCCGTCATGTTTGACCGCAGCGGAGTGGTCCAGGTGTATTGCCACCTGCACCCGCATATGTATGCAGCGATCATCGTCGTGCCCGGAGCATACTACGCACGGTCCGCCGGCGACGGAACGTTCACACTGACCGGTGTTCCCGCCGGCAAGTGGCGTCTGGTCGCGTGGCACCGCACGGCGGGTTTGTTCCGGCGGACCATCGAGGTTCCGGCCCACGGCGAAGTGGAAGTCCAACTCCAGCTTCCGGACAGGGAAGGTGAGTCCAACCCGTGAGACGGAAGCTGCCGCTAGCATCCAGAACCATCCTGGTCTCCTTCGTGCCCGTGAGCCTGGTGCTGGTGGCCACGTTTCTTGTGTTTGGAGCGGCAGTTCGGGGAAAGATCAAGCAGGGCCTGCGCGAGTCTTTCCATCAATCCGAGGCGCGGCTGGATCGCGCCGACGCGGAATATTCGCGCAACCGCGCGCGGTTAATGTCCTTGCTCACCGATAGCGCCGGATTGAAGGCCGCCGTCGGGCTTACTTCCGAAGTCAGCATCGGCGACGACTCCCGGCCCCAGATTCGTGAAACCATCGAATCCCAGCTGATCGAAATGCGCGACCTCGCCGAGTTCGACCTGCTGATCGTGAATGATCGTTCGGGCCAGGCGCTGGCGGCCCTGGTCGCGCGGAACGGCGAGGTTTTGCGCCCGGTTCGCGTGCCACCTGCCCCCGCGCAGGCATCGCTGTATGTCCTGGATCGTGTTCTGTATCAAGTGGAGACTGTCTCCATCCTGTCCAACGGCGAGCCCATCGCCAGTCTCACCGCCGGAAATCGCTTCGAGTTGGCGTCGCTGGCGTCGGACAGCGATGTCGCGCTGCTGCATTCCGGCGCCGTTGTCAACACTACCCTGGCTCCGCGCCTGGTTCCGGCCATCGAAAGCCAGTTGCGCGCCTCCTGTCAAAACCAGTCCGCGGATTGTGAGATCAGTTTGAACGGGGAACGCTGGCTAGTTCTGCCGATGCACCGCGCCTCGATGGGCGCCGATTATCAGGTGCTAAGCCTGCACTCGCTCGACAAAGCCGTCAGTCGTTTCGAGGCAGGTTTCGCCTTGACTCTGGCTGCCATTGGTCTCGGGGGCATGTGCCTGGCTCTGATGTTTGCTGTGGCGGCATCGCGCGCCGTCTCGCGCCCGCTGGGCGACCTGGTCCACCACCTCAGCGAAAGCGAGCTCACCGGCGAGCTCCCTTCTAACCTCTCCACCAGTTCTCCGGTTCTCGAAGTAAATCACCTGGCGGAAGCGTTCAACCGGGCCTCGGAATCCATCCACCGTTCCGCCGCGGAACTGCGCAAGGCCAAGGCCGCGGCGGAGGCCGCCAGCGTCGCCAAGAGCGAGTTTCTGGCCAACATGAGCCATGAGATCCGCACGCCCATGAACGGTGTCCTGGGAATGACCAGCTTGCTGCTCGATACTCCCCTCGATTCCGAGCAGCGGGAATACGCCGAGATGGTCCGTCACTCCGCTGAAAATCTGCTGGCCATCATCAACGACATTCTGGATTTCTCCAAGATAGAGGCCGGGAAGATGACGCTGCAAGCCGGCCGTTTCAATCTCCGCGAAATGGTGCAGGAGGTAGCTACCCTGCTTTCGGCGCAGGCCCACGCCAAGCGGATCGCGGTCCTGGTCGCTTATGACCCCGAAGCGCCCTCGGACTTCTTCGCCGATTCGGGCCGGATCCGCCAGGTGCTCACAAACCTGGCCGGCAACGCGATCAAATTCACTGAACGCGGCCACGTTCTGATCCGCGTTTCAACCGAAAGCCGCGCCACGGATTTCGCCGTTCTGCGCATCGAAGTGGAGGATACCGGCATCGGGATTCCGCCCCCCAACGTGGAAAAAATCTTCGATAAGTTCACGCAAGGGGATGGAACCATGACGCGCCGATATGGCGGCACCGGACTTGGCCTCGCGATCTCGCGCGAGATCGTTCGCGTGATGAACGGCGCGATGGGTGTTTCCAGCCGTCTCGGCGAGGGAAGCACTTTTTGGTTTACGCTCCCGCTGGCGTTTGAAGCGCCGCTCGAAGCCGAAGTGGAGGACTATTATGTCGCAGCGCCTTCTTGAGGTTGCGCTTCGCTCCTTGGCGGTCGCGGCTCTGTCGGGGACGCTTTGGGCGCAGGCCCAGGACAGCGACGTGGGCGTCGCCTTGCCGTTCAGCGTCTCGGCTGGACTCCTCAATTCGCACCGGCTCAAATCCGACGATGCCTCCGCCAGCCCGTTTGCCGCCAGCTTTCGCGCCGTCTTTAAGCCCAATGCCCAGTTTGGGGAACACTGGTTCTTCTATTCGGCGATCCAGGTTAGCTCCACTCCGTATTTCTATTACGATTCGTATGATTCCCAGCGCGCCCTCAAGGTCCAGCTTCTACAAGGATTCTTGGGATACAAACGCCAGGTCGGCCAAGCCACGTTGCTGGTGAAAGCCGGCCGTCTCTCCTCCGCTTTCGGCTCCTTTCCGCTTCGCTATGACGATACCGACAATCCACTGCTGGACCAGCCGCTGAGCTACAGCTACCCGCTCCAGATCCGCGCCGACCAGCTACCGTGCAACATCGACAATCTCATCGAGCAGCGCGAGTATCGCTACCCCGGCTTCGATTGTGGCGGAGCCACTTCCGAGGGCAGCGGCGTGGTTCCGGTGACGCTCTACGGCCTTCCGGGCGTCGAGATCGACGCGTCCTATCGCCGGGTCGATCTCCGATTGCAAATCACAAACAGCTCGCCTGCCAATCCACAGAGTCTGCTTTCGCGCAGCCAGCACGCGCAATGGACCGCCGGAGCCGGCTACACGCTGCGCCAGGGATTTCGCATCGGCGTCTCCGGTTTTCGAGGAGCGTGGCTCGATCATGCCGTCTCTTCTTTCCTGCCCGCCGCCCATCACATTGGAGATTACGCCGCCAGCGGACTCGGGATTGACGCGCAATGGAATCGCGCCCGCTGGAGCACCAGCGCCGAATGGCAACGATTTCAATTCGACTACCCCGGATTCCGTACCGCACCCGCCACCACCTTCGGATACCTGGAGGCCAAGGCGGTCCTGAACCCTCGCTTGTACCTCGCAGGCCGAGCCGGTTTCCAGCGCTACAACCACCCCGCCGATGCGTTCGAACGCGCTTCCGTCGCCTTCCTCCCCGCCCGGGAAGTCTGGGAACTGGCCGCCGGATATCGCTTCAACCGTATGCAGCTCCTGAAGGTCGGCTACGAATGGCTGCACACCGCCGGGGTCTCCGGAACCCGCGACAACGTCATCGGCCTCCAGTTCGTAACCAGCATCGATTCCCTCTCCAAAGCCTGGCGCTAACCCTGACCACTAAACCCTCCAAAGCCTGACGCTAACCGTTTGTGGGGCGGGCCCCCTGGCCCGCAGCCGGCCCCCCGGCCGGCTCTGCGCTAAACTAATAAATTGCCCCCCCAAGAAAAACCGCGCGTATGCGCTGTCAGCTTCCTGAACACCGCCCCCCTCGTCTGGGGCATGCTGCACGGCGAACAGCGCGAGCTTTTCGACCTCTCCTTCGCCATCCCCTCCGAGTGCGCCGCGCGCATGGCGGATGGCCGCGCCGACATCGGCATCGTTCCTTCCATTGAACTTTCTCGCCAGAACCTGAGCATCATCCCCGGTGCCGGTATCGCCTGCCGCGGTGCCGTGCGCAGTATCCTGCTGGTTTCGAAAGTGCCGTTCCCAGCGATCCAGAGGCTCGCGGTAGACTCCAGTTCCCGCACTTCGGTAATGCTCTCCCGCGTCATCCTGGCCCGCAAGTTCGACGCCTACCCCGAAATCTTCCCTCATCCGCCGGACCTGGTAAGCATGCTCGAAGCCGCCGATGCCGCGCTCATCATCGGCGATCCCGCGCTCCTCATTGATCCCGCCTCCATCCCATTTCACACCCTCGACTTGGGCGCCGAATGGGTGGATCTCACCGGTCTCCCGATGGTCTTTGCAGTGTGGGCCTCGCGCGCCGGATTCCCGGCCCAGGACCCTGCCCCGTTCACCGATTCGCTCCGCTTCGGGCAGGCGCACCTCGACGACATTCTGCGCATGGAACAGCCGCGGCTGGGTATATCGTCCGAGCTGGCCCGCGAGTACCTTACGCGGCACATCGTCAATGAACTCGGCCCGCGAGAATATGACGGGCTCGCCCTCTTCCTGCAATACGCTCAGGAGCTCCAGCAGCAATCTCAATCGAGGATCTTAACCGTATGATGACCCGCCAGGAAGCCATCGATCTTTTCAACAGCGACGACCTCGTCGGCATCGGCATGGCCGCCGATGCGGTGCGCCGCCGCCTGCACCCGCACGGAATCGTCAGCTATATCATTGACCGCAACATCAACTACACCAACTTCTGCACCGAATACTGCAGCTTCTGCGCCTTTTACCGTCCCATGGGCCACGCCGAAGGCTACGTGCACCCCAAGGAAGTGATCTTCGATAAAATCCGCGAGACCATCGACCTGGGCGGCACCGGCGTCCTCATGCAGGGCGGGCTGCATCCCGACTTCGGCATCGAATGGTATGAGGATCTGCTGAGATCCATCAAGCAACGTTTTGGCGACCGCATCTGGCTGCACTGTTTCTCGGCTCCCGAAATCGTAAACATCTCGCGCATCAGTAATCTAAGCATCCGCGACACCATCGCCCGCCTGCGCGATTCCGGCCTGCAGTCAATCCCCGGCGGCGGCGCCGAAATTCTCGACGATGAGGTCCGCCACCGTATTGCCCGCCTGAAATCGTCGGCTCAGGATTGGATCGACGTCCATCGCGCCGCGCATTCCCTCGGCATGCGCACCACCGCCACCATGATGTTCGGCTGCGGCGAGACCCACGAGCAGCGCATGAATCACTTCGACATCGTGCGCAATATCCAGGAAGAGACCGGCGGATTTACAGCTTTCATCCCGTGGACCTTCCAGCGCGACAACACCTCGCTGGGCCGGTTCATTAAGGAAGAAGCCACCGCCGTCGAATATCTGAAGACCCTGGCGGTCTCCCGCCTGTATCTGGAAAATATTCTGAACATCCAGTCATCCTGGGTGACGCCCGGATTGAAAACCTGCCAGATTGGCCTCCGTTTCGGCGGCAACGACGTGGGCAGCATCATGATCGAAGAGAACGTGGTTTCCGCCGCTGGCGCTCACCACCAGGCCAGCGAGGAAGAGCTGCGCCGCATGATCCGCGACGCCGGCTTCATCCCCAAACAACGGGACACCCTCTACCGCACCTACTTCTTGAATTAGGGGCCGCGTTCCCGCCTAAGCCGCCACCTGCGCCGGCATCTCCTTCACAATCTGGGCCAGAAAAGCCTTCGCGTCACCGAACAGCATCAGCGTCTTGTCCATGTAATACAGCTCATTGTCGATGCCGGCGAACCCCGGACTCATGCTGCGCTTAATCACCATTACCGTATGGGCCTTGTCCACATCCAGAATGGGCATCCCGTATATGGGGCTATCCTTGTCATGCCGCGCGGCGGGATTCACCACATCGTTGGCGCCGATCACCAGCGCGACATCAGTCTCGCTGAACTCCGGGTTAATGTCGTCCATCTCGTAAAGCCGGTCGTAAGGAATATCGGCTTCGGCCAGCAGAACGTTCATGTGACCCGGCATGCGCCCGGCCACGGGATGAATGGCAAAACGCACATCCGTGCCGTTGCGCACCAGTAAATCGGTCAGCTCGCGCAGCTTATGCTGAGCCTGCGCCACGGCCATTCCATATCCCGGCACGATAACAACACTGCGGGCCGTCGCCAGAATCGCCGCTGAGTCCTCGGGCGTGGCGCTGTGCACCGGCCGCGCCGCGGTCTTTTCCACGCTGGTGGTCTGCACCGAACCGAAGGCGCCGAACAGCACATTGGTGAAGGACCGGTTCATGGCCTTGCACATGATCACCGATAGAATCAGCCCCGAGGCCGCGTTCAACGCGCCGGCGATTACCAGCAGCTTGTTGTCGAGCGCCAGTCCCATGCAGGCCGCCGCCAGTCCGGCATAGCAGTTGAGCAGCGCGATAACCGTCGGCATGTCGCCCGCCCCGATTGGCAAAATCAGCAGCACGCCGAACAGCAGCGACATTCCGATGAACACCGGAAACGCCCAGGCGGGAGCGCCGCCCATAATCAGCCATCCCCCCAGACCGATAGCCGCCGCGAGAAGCGCGAGATTGAAGAAGTTTTGACCCGGCCATACCACCGGGCGCGTCGGCACCAGTTCCTGCAGCTTTCCGAACGCCACTACGCTCGCGGTAGCCGTGAGATAACCCAGCAGCGTCTCCGCCACCAAGGCCAGCGCGGTGAAAGACGACAGCGGGATGCCGCCGTGGATATACCGGTAATATTCCGCGGTCCCCACCAGCGCCGCGGCGGTTGCGCCGAATGCGTGTGACAGAGCGGTCAGCTGCGGGACCGCCGTCATCGGCATCAAGTGCGCCAGCGGCGCCCCGATCGCGGATCCCACCACGATCGCAATCAGAATCCACTCCAGGTTGACGATTTCGTGCCGCATCAGCGTGCCCACCACGGCCAGCAGCATGCCGATCTCGCCCGCGTGCACGCCGCGGCGCGCCGTGGTTGGCGAACTGAGCCACTTGATCGATGCGATGATCAAAGCGGCGGCTGCGATGTACGCGTATTGCCAGATGCCGCCCGTCATGCGGCCTTCCCCTTGCCCGGCTCGCGCTTGCGAAACATCTTTAACATGCGATCCGTAATGAGGAATCCGCTCACGATGTTAATCGTGGCGAACGTCACCGCAATACACCCAAGCACCCGGCTCAGCATCGGCGCCGGACCGGACCCTGCGATGACAATTGCGCCCACCACCGAAATGGCGGAGATAGCGTTGGTCAGCGACATCAGCGGCGTGTGCAGTAAAGGCGACACGCGATGCACCAACTCCAGGCCCAGGCAGCCGGCCAGCAGGAAGACATAAATACTCAGTTCGACATCCGTGGTCATTCGTACTCTTTCTTTGGGGGGGTGTACAACTTCAACCATACCGCGCGATCCGCCGCCGGTCCAAGTGGCATCATGAGAAGTATGGAGCCGCCCAGCAGCAGACTCACGGCCTTACGCAACGGCTTGTTGCGCCTGCACAAGACTCTCTTGGACTCCGAGCAGTCCTTTTATGAGCGCGACGTCCAACGCATCGCCACCCGCGGCGAGCTCCTCGGCCTGGTATTGAATGACCCATGGTTCGCGTACCTGCATGAGCTGTCCGAGCTGGTAGTTCTGATCGACGAAACCGTGGATTCGAAAGAGGGCGTCAGCGCCGAGGAGGCCGCCCGCTTGATCAACCAGTCCCGGGACTTGCTCACTCCGGCGGAACAAGGAACCGGATTCCGAAAGCAATATTTCGAGGCCCTGCAACGCGATCCCGATGTAGTCATCGCCCACGGCGAGATGATGCGCGTCCTGACGGCCCTGTTATAGCGCACCACTCATCGTATTCCCGTGCTTCGCTATAAATCGGGGACCAAGAAGGCTACGATGGAGCTGGTTAACAGTGACGGGGACCGCCCATAGCCGAACAGCAACCAGCCGCTTGCTATCATACCCGGCAGCATGCCCGCACAGAGCATTGATCAAGTCCTGCGAGCGCTGGACGCGATCGTCGCCCAGGCCTTGCAGGAGCCAAGCCGCATGGGCTATTTTCCGGCGCTGTACCGGCGGGTAACCCAGGCCGTAATAGATGGCATCGCGCAAGGGCGCTTCCAAAACGCAGCGCTGATGGAAACCTTGGACGTGGTCTTCGCCAGCCGTTATCTGGACGCCATGGATCAATTCCATACCGGGGGCCGGCCCACCTTGAGCTGGCGGGTGGCCTTCGATGCAGCGTCCGACAGCGGTCCGCTGGTGCTGCAACAATTACTCGTGGGAATGAATGCCCACATCAATCTGGACCTCGGAATCGCCGCCGCCGAGGTCTCCCCCGGGGCTCAAATCCTGACCCTTCGCGCCGATTTTTTCCAGATCAACCAGGTGCTCGCCGAACAGGTGAGCGCCGTCGAACAGGAACTGGGCCAGATCTCGCCCATGATCCAGCTGCTCGAAAATTTGGACCTGCGGACCACCCCGCAGATCATCAATTTCAACATCGATGTCGCCCGGGATGCGGCTTGGGCTTTCGCGCTCCGGATGGCGGTTATACCCGCTCCCCTGGCGCCGGCGGCCATAGCCGCCCAGGACGCCGCCACCGCGCTGTTCGGGCGATCTCTGGTGCATCCTGGCCCGGTTCTCGACCTCAAGCTGGCTCCGATACGGCTGCCTGAAAGCAATGACATACGCCGCAACATAGAAGTCCTGGCAGGCCCCGCCTTGGCGGGCGCGGCGAAGTTCGGCTCTGCGTGAAGTTTCTGTAACCTGGCCCCCTTCGGAAACATCTCAAACTCAGTTCCTAAATATTCCAACTTGGTGGCGAGTGTGTGCGCAAGGGGTCCTCTGGCTGCCTGAAAGTCCTTACTAATGAAGTGGTTAACTCTCACCGCCCCAGCCACGCTTGTAGGCGGTCTGTTCCTGAGCTTCCTGGTTCCTTCCGAGGCTCCGCTCCCTTCCTTGTCATTTCATTTTAAGATTGCGACGCCGGCCTTGCGGCTGAACGACGTGATCCAGGCCGCTTCCCGCAAGCATGGAATCAGCGCGGCGTTCATCAAGAGCATCATGGCGGCGGAGTCTGGATTTTCGCCTACCGTCGTGTCTCCCAAAGGGGCCATCGGACTGATGCAGTTAATGCCCGATACCGCGCGCGAATATGGGGCCGATCCCCGCATCCCAGAGCAGAATGTAGACGCCGGCGCGCATTACTTGAGCTGGCTGCTGAACCGCTATAAGGGCAAGCGCGATTCGCTGCAGCACGCCATCGCCGCCTATAATGCCGGACCGGGAAACGTGGCGCGCTACCACGGAATTCCACCCTTCCGCGAGACCCGCGCTTACGTCGCCCGCGTGCTCCGGTTCATGAAGCGGTACCAGTCCGAAGGCATGGACGGCTAAACCGCTCAGATTGAGCGATCATCGTTAGAGATGGCCGCGCCCGCGGATACTTCCCCCCAAAACGTTCAGGCCGCGTGCTGCATCGCTGGCGGCGGACCTGCTGGAATGATGCTTGGCTTTCTGCTCGCGCGCGCCGGAGTGGAGACCGTCATCCTCGAGAAGCACGCCGACTTTCTCAGGGACTTCCGCGGCGACACCATTCACCCCTCCACACTCGAAATCATGTATGAGCTGGGGATTCTAGACAAATTCCTGAGCCGTCCCCACCAGGAAGTGCAGCATCTCGACGGGCAAGTTGGCGACAACTACCTCACCATCGCCGACTTCACTCACTTGCCCACGCATTGCAAGTTCCTTGCGCTCATGCCCCAATGGGACTTTCTGGACTTCATCGTCCAGGAATCCAAACGCTATCCGGCATTCCATTTAAGAATGCAGGCCGAGGTCACCGGCCTGATAGAAGAGCGCGGTCGCGTCACCGGCGTGCGTGTCACAACTCCCCAGGGCCCCCTGGAAGTGCGCGCCGACTTGATAGTTGCGGCCGATGGGCGCGGATCGGTGGTTCGCAAACAGGCGGGCCTGGAAGTGATTGACCTGGGCGCACCCATGGATGTCTTGTGGATGCGGCTTTCCAAGCGACCGGACGATCCCTCTCAAATCCTGGGACGAGTAGACCCCGGCCATATCCTGGTGCTCCTGGATCGCGGCAATTACTGGCAGTGCGCTTTCGTGATTCCGAAAGGAGCCTTCAGCGAAGTTCAAAAGAAGGGCCTCGATTCCTTCCGTGCCGATCTGGCGGGGCTCGCGCCTTACCTCGGGAATCGCGTTCATGAACTGAAGGACTGGAACGACATCAAGCTCCTCACCGTCGCCGTCGATCGGCTGCGGCAATGGTACAAGCCGGGACTTCTGGCCATCGGCGACGCCGCTCACGCAATGTCCCCCGTGGGCGGCGTCGGGATAAATCTCGCGATCCAGGATGCCGTAGCGGCCGCGAACATTTTGTCTGCCCCGCTGCGCGGCAAATCGCTGACATTGAGCCACCTGCGCGCGGTCCAACGTCGCAGGGAATTTCCCACTCGCGTTACACAAAGAATCCAGATATTCATTCAGACCCGCGTGATCGGCCGTGTTCTCGTCAGCAGGAATGCAAAACTGTCTCTTCCGCTGCCTCTGAAGCTGCTGCGCAGGTACCCGTTCCTGCGCAGACTCCCCGCGCGTGTAGTGGGCGTCGGGATTCGCCCCGAGCACGTGCGATAACGCTGCGATACTGTGGGTGTGGGGCGGATCGCATGAGCGCGGCCAGCGTGTTAGCCGAGACGAAACCGGCGATCGAAAAGCTGTTTAGCGAACAGCGCGCCGCATTTGCCGCGCAGCCTTTTCCCGATGGCCGCGAGCGCCGCAAGAATCTTACGCTGCTCCTGAACGCGCTGCGATCCCGCCGTGAAGAACTGGCCGCGGCCATTGACGCCGATTTTGGCGGCCGCTCGCGGTACGAAGTCCTCTTCTCGGAAATCTACGTCGCAGCCAATGCCCTGCGCCACGCGCGGCGGCACGTAAAGGACTGGATGCAGCCGCGCCGGCGTCCGGTGGGCTGGCCGCTTCAGCCCGCGCAAGCGTCGGTGCTGCCGCAGCCTCTGGGAGTAGTTGGCATCATCGTGCCCTGGAATTATCCCGTTTTTCTCGCGATCAGTCCGCTGGCCGGAGCGCTGGCGGCGGGCAATCGCGCGATGCTCAAGCCTTCCGAGCACACGCCCCGCACCTCCGAGGCGCTGGCGAAACTCATCGCCGATACGTTCCCGCCGGACCTGGTCACGGTAGTCACGGGCGATTCCTCGGTTGGCCGAGCTTTCACCAGGCTGCCGTTCGATCATCTGTTATTCACTGGATCCACAGCGGTTGGCCGCGAAGTGATGCGGGCCGCCGCCGAGAACTTGACGCCGGTAACCCTGGAGCTCGGTGGCAAGTCGCCGGCCATCGTCGCTCCGGATGCAAACCTCCGGCGCGCGGCCGCCGACATCGCTTACGGCAAGCTGCTGAACGCAGGTCAGACTTGCATCGCTCCGGATTATGTCCTGCTGCCCAAGGATTCGCTGGAAGATCTGATTACGGCGCTGCGCCACGCCGTGCAGGAGTATTATCCGGATGGCGCTGGCGACCCCGGCTACACCGCGGTAATCAATGCCACTCATTATCAGAGGCTCCAGGGATATATAGACGAGGCTCGTCAGCGCGGTGTCCGCACCATTGTGCTGGGTGGCGAGGCAGCGGGCGGCGGCGGCCGAAAGCTCGCTCCCACGCTCTTGGTGGATCCGCCGGACGATCTGGCGGTAATGCGCGACGAGATCTTTGGACCAGTGCTTCCGCTGAAGACGTATCACGTCATCGAGGATGCCATTGACTACGTCAATCAGCGTCCCCGGCCCCTGGCCCTCTATCTGTTCACCCGCAGCGATAAGGTCACCGATCTGGTTTTGCGGCAAACGGTAGCGGGCGGCGTTTGTATCAATGACACCCTGATGCATATCGCCGGCGAGGACCTGCCCTTCGGCGGCGTGGGCGCCAGCGGGATGGGACACTATCACGGGCGCGAAGGCTTCGATACTTTCAGCAAACTGAAGCCTGTTTTTCGGCGGCGCTGGCCCGGACTTGGGCGGACCCTGCGCCCTCCCTACACCCGCCTGCATGACTGGATGGCCCGGTTCCTGATCGGATGATCACCAGCCGGCGCGTGATTGTCCCCGAGCTCCTCGATCATGCCCCGGCGCATGAGGCCGAGGCCAGCCTCCGCGACCTGGTATGGATCAACCGCTACCTGGGCGGTTATCAAATCATGCGCAAAGTTTTCCGTGATCTGGTTCGCCGCGACCAGCCGTTCACTGTGCTCGACGTGGGCGCGGCATCCGGCGATATGGGCGCGGCTCTGCGGCGGGAATTCCCACGGGCTATCGTAACTTCGCTCGACGCGCGCGATCTGCATCTCCACCGGGCGGCCTATCCAAAACTCGTCGGCGATGCGTTTCGTCTGCCGTTCGCCCGGCAAAGGTTCGATTACGTTTTCTCCTCGCTTTTCCTGCACCACTTTCCCGATGACGACGTAGTGCGGTTGTTCCAACAATTCGGCGCGGTGTCCCGCCGCGCTGTGGTCGCCATTGACCTGGATCGCGGACCGCTCGGCTACCACTTTGTGCCCGCAACCCGCTGGCTGCTGGGATGGCACCCCATCACCGTCCATGACGCTCCAGCTTCAGTTCAGGCGGCCTTCAGGCACTCGGAACTTGCCGAGCTTGCTCGCCGCGCCGGCCTCCAAAAGCCGCGCGTCCGCGTCCACCGCCCCTGGTCGCGACTCTCTCTAATAGCGGAACCCGCCCCCTACTGAGCCGCGACCACAGGGAGCGGTCCGCAACACTGGCATAATAGTGGCTTGCTTCGAGCCGGTATAATCTCCTCCTTCCTTACCGCCTGCGCCCTCCTCTGCGCCTGTTACCGCCTCCCCGACTCCTATCCGCCCCCCGAACAGCGCCACCCCGTATCGGGAGCGAATCTCAAGATCGCCACACTCATGGTCGACATGGATGCTCCAGACGCGTCCGCGCATATCGTAAAAGACATCCTCGACGGACACGATTCCTGGCGCTGGACCGGGAAGCATCCCACCGTGCGGGAGCTTTTGCTGACCACCCAGGACGTGAAGTTCTCGACCGATTTCACTCTGTGGGATCAGGCCATGAAGCAGACCGGACCCGTGACCATCTCATTTTTCATCGGCGACCGACTGCTGGACAGCGTGCGCTACGACACCCCCGGCTATAAACATTTCGAGAAACCCGTACCCCCCGACTGGCTGCAAACCGTTACCGACACCCTGATCTCGGCGGAGATCGATAAGATCTATGTCGCCCCACAGGACGGCGCGAAATTCGGTTTCATTCTTTCGCGAATGGGATTCACCCGCTGATGGGAGCCGCGATCTACGCACTCCTCGGGGCGGCGTTCTTCGTGGCCACGGCGCTGGCGCTGGGAACCTTGCTGCTGCGGTCGCTCGCGCTGAAGCTGTATCGTACCGAAGAGCGGCTGCTCGGATTCGTGGTTGGATCGGCGGTGTTGAGCGCCATCGTATTCGCGTTGTGCACCGTGAAACTCGCGCGCAAAGGTGTATTTCTCGCGCTGGGCGCGGCTGCTCTGTTCGCCGTCTTGAGAAGGGGCGGCTATCGTGCCAGGGGTGAAGCCTTCCCTGCCCTCCCCCGTCCGTGGCGCTTCCTGTTGACCGGCGTGTTCGCCGTGTTTACGGTTTATTATTTCTTCACCGCCTGGGCGCCAGAAAACAGCCCCGACGGCATGGCTTACCACCTTTGGGTAGTCTTCGAATATGCGCGCGCGCATGGATTCGTGCGCATACCCACCAGCTTTTACGCGAACCTCTCGCAAGGGCTCGAGCTCTTGTTCCTCTACGCCTTTGTGTTTGGAAAACACTCGGCGGCCGCGCTGGTGCACTTTTCATATCTGGCCACACTTCCCTTCTTGATACTGAGCTACGGCCACCGGTTCGGCTTTCCGCGAGCTGCCGCGGCCGCGGGACTATTTGTATTCGTCGCGCCGGTTGTGGGCATGGATGGATCGGTGGCGTACGTGGACGTCGCGATGGCCAGTATTGCCTTCGCCCTGTTCTATCTGCTTCAGATCTGGGACCAGGAGCGGAATTCTCGTTGGCTGGTGCCGGTGGGCATCCTCGCCGGATTCGCGTTTGCCGTTAAATACACGGGATTCGTCGCCGTTCTTTACGCCGTCGGCCTGGTTGCCTGGAAGTTGCTGCGGGCGCGCAAGCCGCTGTTGCGCCCGGTGCTGATGCTAGCCGCGCTGTCGCTGATTTTCTTCATTCTCCCTTGGACTCTGAAGAACTACTTGTGGCTCGGCAATCCCGTAATACCGTTCGCGAACCGGATATTCCCAAATCCGTGGGTTCACGTCTGGTTTGAAGACGACTACCGGAAGTTTATGCGGGTCTACGCGCTCACCAGTTGGAAACAGGCGCCGCTGCAGTTGACTGTGCACGGCGACATCCTCACGGGAATCGTCGGTCCTCTATTTCTCGCGGCGCCTCTGGCATTCCTGGCGCTGCGCCGGCGTGAAGGACGGCAGGTGCTGCTGGCCGCGGCCATATTCCTGGCCACCTACTTCGGCAATATCGGAACCCGCTTTCTCATCCCGTGTTTACCGTTTGTCGCGCTGGGGATGGCGCTGGCGCTGGAGAGCCTGCCTCGCGTCCTGCTGGTAATCACGCTGGCGAATGCGCTCGCATGCTTGCCGCCGCTGGTGAACCGCTATGCGCCGAACGCGTGGAGATTGCTGAAGGTTCCGTATCGCGAGGCGTTGCGGATCAAGTCCGAAGACGCGTTTCTGAATGAAGTGGCTCCGCCGTACGCCATGGCGCGCCTGATTGAAGAGAAAGTGCCGCCGAATGAGAAGGTGTACTCGTTCTCGGGCTCCGGCCGGTCATACACCCGGCGCGAATTGATGTTGAAATATGAATCCGGACCCGGCGACACCATGGGCGATATTCTCTGGGCCCCCATGTTCGTCGACTTTCAGCCCACGCATGCCATGGACTTCCACTTTCCCGCGCATGCGGTAAAGAAGCTGCGCCTCATTGAGACCGCGAAAACCACCTGGATGTGGAGCGTATCCGAACTGCGCGTCTATGCAGGCGGCGTTGAGCTGCTCCGCGCGCCTGACTGGAGGCTGACCGCGCGGCCCAATCCCTGGGAAGTGCAACTCGCTTTTGACAACAGCCCTGGCACGCGCTGGCGCAGCTGGCAAGTAGCGGAGCCCGGAATGTACATGGAGGTCGATTTTGGAGCGGCTCGCTCGGTGGATGCTGTGAAGGTGCAGCGCTCTTACGACGAAGATCAAAGCCGTTATCGCGTGGACGGGATGGACGCGGACGGCCGCTGGACCACTCTCTCCGACAAGCCGGTGGAATCATTGGTTGGCATCACTGTGAACCTGCGGCAGGCTGCCACCGATGAGATCAAGCGGCGGGGCTACCACTATCTGCTGGTGGACAGCAATGACATCGGCGCCGACGACTATTTCCGCAATGCAGCCGTCTGGGGACTGTCGTTAGTGGGCCAGCGCGGTGGCTCGCGGCTGTATCGGATCGATTGATTATGAACCGCTGGTTTCTCGGGGTCGACGGCGGGCAATCGAGCACCACGGCGCTCATAGGCGACGCACACGGCCGAGTCGCGGGCCATGGACGCGGAGGGCCCTGTAACCATGTGGAAGCCTCCGAGGGCCGCGCCAAATTCACCGCGGCCATCGGAGGCTGCTTGAAGCAAGCTTGCGCCGAAGCCGGGATTGATCCCGGCGCGGTGCGGTTTGAAGCCTGCTGCCTCGGATTCAGCGGCGGCCCCAGCGACAAGGAAGCCCTGCTGCGCGAGATGCTGCGTACGGATCGCTTGCTGGTTACTCATGACGCAGCCATCGCGCTATCCGGTGCGCTCGACGGTGCGCCGGGGATCGTCGCCATCGCCGGTACCGGCTCCATGGCCTTCGGGCGTAACCAGGCTGGGCAAGAAGCTCGAGCCGGTGGCTGGGGTTACATGTTTGGCGACGAGGGCGGCGGATTCGATATCGTCCGGCAAGCTTTGCGCGCGGCATTGCGCTCTGAAGAAGGCTGGGGCCCCGCGACATCGCTCACTAGCCGCCTGCTAGCCGCCACCGGAGCCGTGGACGCCAACCATCTGCTGCACCGGTTCTACACCACCGAATTCCCCCGGCCCCGCATCGCCGCGCTTTCAACGCTGGTGGATGAGGCGGCGCGCTCGGGCGATGAAGTGGCGGCGCGCATCCTGCATCGCGCGGCCGAAGATCTGACGCTTATTGCGAACGCGGTCCGCCACACGCTGTTTACATTTATGCCCGCGGACGTGGCATACGTTGGCGGCGTGTTCAAGAGCGCGTTATTGCTGGATAGGTTTCGCCTCTTGCTGGAACGCGACGGTAATCGCGTGCAGCCGCCGCGGCATGGTCCGGCGGCGGGCGCGCTCATCCAAGCCTATCGTTCAGCCGGACTCGATTGCCGCCTGTCCAACCTGCCGGAGGAAAAATGAAACTGATGCCGATTCTCGCCATAGCGACCGTCCTCTCCGCCGCCGAGCCGGACTGGCCGGCCGTCGAAAAGCATGCTCTCGATCTGCTGCAGCGCTATGTCCGCATCGCCTCCGTGAATCCGCCGGCGGACACTTCCAAGACCGCGGCTTTGCTGCGTGCCGAGCTTGAGCAGAACGGACTTACGCCTCGCGTCTATACCAGCGGCCCTGACGGCCAAACCAACCTCGTGGTCCGCCTCAAAGGCCGCGATTCCTCAAAGAAGCCCCTCCTGCTCCTGAATCACATGGACGTAGTCCCCGTGGATGCCAAAGCCTGGGACATTGCTCCCTTCGGCGCGGAAATTCGCGATGGTTTTCTGTGGGGCCGCGGTGCGCTGGACATGAAGAGTATCGGCGTACAACAACTCACTGCGTTGATCGCGCTGCATCGCGCGGGCATCGTCCCGCCGCGCGATATCGTGATGCTCTCCACCGCCGACGAAGAAACCAGTGGCGTGCATGGAATCCAGTGGATGATCGCCAATCATCTGGAGGAGATCGACGCCGAATACGTGCTGGACGAGGGCGGCATGGGATCGCGCGACGCCTTAGCCGCGGGCAAGCTGGCCTTCGGAATTTCGGTGGGCGAAAAGCAGATGTTGTGGCTGCGCTTGCGAGCGCGCGGCACCGCCGGCCACGGATCCCAGCCGATTCCCGACAATGCCAACCTGATTCTGCTGGAAGCCATTCGCAAGGCCATGGATCCGTCTAGTCGGGATCGTGAGCACCCCGTGGTGGCGGAGATGAAGCGCGTGTTCGGAACCTTCGCCGAGAACAAGTTCACGTCGGCGATCCAGCACAACACCATGTCGCTCACCACGCTGACAGCCGGTGTGGGATCGCCGCCGAAGGTAAACGTGATTCCCTCCTCGAGTGAGGCCACCCTCGATTGCCGTTTGCTTCCCGGCGTCAATGGCGACGAGTTCATTTCAGAAATGAAGGCTCGCATCAACGACCCCAGAGTGACGCTGGAAGTGATCATTCGCACACCCGACCCTGGCGCCAGCCGCGCTGACACGCCTCTGTACGCGGCAATCTCGAAAGCCATAGCGAAGTATCACCCCGACGCGGTCATCGCGCCCATGCTGGTCCCGTTCGGCACCGATTCGGCGTACATGCGCGTCCGCGGCGCTCAGGCCTACGGGCTAACTCCCATGATCCTGGATGCCGCCACCGCGGCCACCATGCACAGCGATCGCGAACGTGTCCCGGTGGCTGAGTTTCTCAGGGGACTGCATATTTATTTCGACGTGCTAGCATCGAATTTCTGAACCATGGCGACCTTATCCGTCCGCGATCTCGACTTGAAAAACAAAACCGTCTTCATCCGCGTGGATTTCAACGTTCCGCTTGCGCCCGGCGGCCAGGAGATCACCAGCGACAAACGCATTCGCGCGTCGCTTCCCACTATCCAGTACGCGCTGGATCACGGCGCGGGTGTAATTCTCGCCAGCCACTTGGGCCGCCCCAAAGGCAAGCCGAATCCGGAAATGAGTTTGAAGCCCGTCGCGGTGCGGCTCGCGGAGCTGTTGGGCCGTCCGGTAAAAATGGCGCCGGATTGCGTGGGTCCTGAAGTGGAGCCCATGCGGCCGAAGCCGGGCGATGTATTGCTGCTCGAGAACTTGCGATTCCATGCCGAAGAAGAGAAGAACGATCCCGGATTTGCCCGCCAGCTCGCCGCGCTCTGCGATGTCTACGTGAATGACGCTTTCGGCTCGGCGCATCGCGCCCACGCCTCTACGGTCGGCATGATCCAGTTCGTTCCCCAGGCCGCCGCCGGCCTGCTGATGGACAAGGAACTCGAGTATCTCACCAAGGCCACGAAGAATCCCGACCGCCCCTGCATCGCGATCCTGGGCGGCGCCAAGGTGTCGGACAAGATCGAAGTGATTCAGAACCTGATGAAGTTCGTCGATCGCCTGGTGATCGGCGGCGCGATGGCCTACACGTTCTTGAAGGCCAAAGGCGAGCCGGTAGGCAAGTCGCTGGTGGAAGCGGACAAGGTGGATCTGGCCCGTGAGCTCATGGCTCGCGCGGGAGACCGCCTGCTGCTGCCGGAAGACCACGTCGTTGTGTCGGAGTTAAAGGCAGGCGCCGCATCGGAAGTTGTAACGATGATCCCCGATGGAATGATGGCCGTCGATATCGGTCCTCAAACGATAGCCCGGTACGCGCAAGTAATCGCGGGCGCGAAGACCATCATCTGGAACGGCCCCATGGGCGTGTTCGAAATCAAGCCCTTCGATCGCGGCACGGTCGCCGTGGCGCAAGCCGTGGCTTCGTCGGGCGCAGTCTCCGTAGTAGGCGGCGGCGATTCCGAAAAAGCCGTCAAATCCGCCGGCGTCTCCGATAAAATCTCCCACATCTCCACCGGCGGCGGCGCCTCCCTCGAATTCCTGGCCGGCATCACCCTCCCAGGCGTCCAAGCCCTATCGCTCCCCTGACACCGTTGTGGGGCGGGGCCCCTGCCCCGCAGCCGGCCCCCCGGCCGGCTTGCCGGGAACTAGATGGCTCCCCCGCATCGCCCGCTCCAACTAACTCACAGCACCACCGCCACCGCGCAAATCACCCCCGCCACCACCGCCCACGCCCACAGCAACTGATGCCCAATCAGCAACCCCGCCACCGCGGGCCCAACAATCTGACCAATGGAAGTCAACGACTGCGTCAGCCCCAGCACCGTCCCCTGCTCAGACCTCCCCGCGCGCTGCGTGATCAGACTGGTAAGCGCCGGCCGTACTCCACCTGTACCCAACGACGCCACCGCGCTAACCGCCAGCAGCGCCGGAATCCCGTACGTGAATCCCAGCGCCGCCAGTCCAATAGCGGCCACGCCGAAGCTCACCCGCACTAGCCGGTCCTCGCCCATCCATTTGACCAGGCGGCCGATCAGCCCGCCTTGCAGAATGATTCCCAGCAATCCGAGGTAGGCGTAAACGTATCCCACCTCGGTCACTCCGAACGGCCGGCCATTCCACGTGAACCGGCGCTCGGCGAACAGCGCAAAGCCCGAGATAAACATCGCAAACGCGAGCGCGAACGCCAGAAATTGCCACAAGCATCGCGCCAATTCCGGACGCCGGAAATAGCCCAGGTAGTGACCCCAGTCGAGCAGTGTGAACCGGCGCGGAACCGAATCGTCCTGGTGAGGCCGCGAAGCTGGCAGCAACAGCGCCGTGCAAAGGATGCTGATCGCGGAGAGCGACGCGGCGGCGAAGATCGGATATTGATAACTGTATTTCGCTAGAACACCCGATATCGCCGGCCCAATGAGGAATCCCATCCCAAACGCGATACCGATGATGCCGAAAGATCGCGCGCGCTCCTCCGGCCGCGTGACGTCGGAAATATACGCCTGCGCCAGCGAGAGATTCCCCGCTGTGAGTCCATCGATGATGCGCGAGACGAACACCAGCCACAACGAATTAGCCCACGCCAGAATCAGAAAACCGATCAGCGTCCCGATCTGGCTCACAATCAACAGTGGCCTGCGGCCCATGCTGTCCGACATGCGGCCCAGTATGGGACCTGCGATCAACTGGCACGCCGCATAGCTCGCCACCAGTAGCCCCACTACGGCCGGTGTGGCGCCCATCCGCTCGGCATAGAATGGCAGCAGCGGAAGGATGATGGTGAGTCCCAAAACATCCACGGACACGATAAGGAAGATGGGGAGGAGGGGAGATCGGCGCAAGGAACTGGCTACGATGGTACCAGAAGACGTATGGCCGACCAACTATATCTCTCCTACTGGATTCCAGGCTTCACCGAGCACAACATGCTCCGGCATTATGAGCGTATGCTTGGGCTATTTCCATACTCACGGCTGGAGAAGCGCATCTCGACATTCCGCATCGTCGCAGTCGATTATGCCCAGCCGCCCCTGCTGGAACGGGTGCTGCCGCCGCAGGACGTCCTGCACGCCGCCACCGAGTTTCGCCACGCGGATTCGATGTATTGCCTGGACACCTGGTGGGATCTGTGGCAGTTCGACGGCGATTGGCAAGTGGCCCCATCGCCCGCGTCGCTCTGTTGTTTCGGCCCCGGCTTCGAGCGCGACATGGATGAGAACCTCCGCATCGAGTTCGGCATCGACTCACACTTCCTCCCCCAGCCCGACGCCCCCAACAGCCCCCGCATGGTGCAATCGAATATCAAAAGCCTTCTCAAACTAGTCCACGACCTGGACGACACCCTAAAAGCCGCTCACCGCCGCCTCTGGTCCGAATCCGGCGACAATTTCGCCACCCGCCTCCAACAATCAATTCGGTAAACCGGCGTAGGATAGGCCTCCTGGCCTGTCTCCCGCTCGCAACATATCCGCGCCTACTTCCGATCAGCCTTCCATCAACCTCTTCAACGTCAACAACTGCTTCCGCATCATGATCAAATCCCCCCACGCCAGCGCTTCCCTCTTCCACCACGGCCCGCAGCGACCCACAATTTTCACCACCAGCCGCCCCGGCCTGACCAAATACGTGATCGCGATATCCCCAAAAAGCTTCCTCGATCTTCTGCGCCGCAACACCACCGTAAGATGACGGTCCCGCTCAAAGGACACCAGCTCGAAGATCCCCATCACCC
>JALYHQ010000130.1 GCA_030776455.1 Acidobacteriota bacterium
GCCGCTAGATCGGCAGCCGAACACATGTCGCTAACCGCCACCCAGGGTTGCTCGAGTGCTTCCAGGCGCTACGGTGACAGGGGTCCGACAAGGGAGAGCCCTGCTCTTCAATTCCATTTTATCAGGAAGGTGGTAATTGGGGGACTATCGGAACGGGCGGGCGATGGCGCTAAGGTGAAGTAGAAGAGGGAGATAGACGCTATTTTGGGGGGCCTGTGACCGGGATTTCAGACTAGCGGCGTTTGAGCATCTTCGATCTTTTCATGCCGGTAGCGGCGGCTTCGGCTGGCCTCGCGTTTGACGATACGCTACTTCGAGGCGGTCCAGATGGGTAAAGAGGGCTCGATATTGGATTTGAAAAAACGAAGCCACTTCATTCGAACGTGGCGGCTACGCTTCCATTCAAATCTGGCAACAACTTACTTGGCAACTCCATAAAATAAAATGTGGGCTAGACGACAATTGACAAGCCGAACCGCGCAGGAATAAGCTTTCGAGAGATGGCTGACCAGCGCTCTCGGATCGCCCTATACAGCAAATGTCAATCTGCTTGCCATGACGCGCAATGTATGATCGTGCGGAGCCGTGATGGTGGTTTTGTTTCTCAAAACTGTGTAGATTGTGGCGAGTCGTACTATGTGTCGCCCGACGATTTCCCGGATATCCCATGCCCGATTTGCGGAACCTTGTTCGTCATCGAAAAGGTCGATCACACAAACTATTTCCTCAAGTGCAGATCGTGCGATAAATCTGTAAAAGTTGCGAACATCGTTCCCGACTGGTCAGATCGATTCCGCTATTCTGGTCTCGCAGCGTTTGGGGACATTCCAGATACATAGTCTGGTCGGGTCAGTCTGATGGCTCTGGTTCATCTATCCAGCCATACCCAACATTTGCTACCCCATGCATGCGGACCTTGAAGGGTTCCCATTCGCATTCCTTCACGGCTGCGTCGGCTTTGTCCTTTTCGATTCCCGACGCGATCTCTCCAGTGGCGATGATCGTCTTTTCTCCGTTTGCGCGTTCGTAGCAAGCCCCGTATTTCTTGGGCCGTGAGTCAGCCTCGCAATAAACCGTTACGGTGACGGGTTCCACGCGCAATCTCTCAACCAGTCTTCTTCGCCCGCTTCTTCCGCGCCCGCTCCGCTTTCCTTTTTGCCTCTGCCTTGTCGATGTCCGCTTTGGGTACGGCGATCACCGTACGAAACAGCGCGTCGAATCTCTCAAACTGGTTTGGGCCGTTGCACTTGGCTGCGATGTCTGGGGGGATCACCATGGGGCCCGGTGTTGATTTCATCGCTTCCACGATACCTGGGAAGCAAAACAGCCGATCATGCGCGCGGGATACCAGTTTCCACCGAGGGACGCGAACCTGGTATGCTGTACTCCAAATGGTTACCGAACACTTCAGTTCACCGCTGGACATCGGGATTGCAGACGCGGTTATTGCCCTTCGCGCAGCCGGAGTCGAGACATTTGAATCTTGCGAAGGGGGCGATGGGCATGCCTACCCAGAGCCGACCGTGCGCTTTCATGGGAATCAATCCGAAGGGTTTCGCGCGTTAGCAGCCGCGATGCAATCCGGTCTGCGTGTGGCTGCGTTGCGGAGAGTGTGGCCGGTTCTCGATAGCGAGCCCACTGGCCCATGGTGGGAACTGACGTTTACCACAGGCCAGTGAAATCGCCCGGTGCTACGGGTTAGCGGCCCTGAGCGTCAAGGCGCGCGCAATGCTGGCAGAGCGGTTTTCCGCCGGTGCCTGGTCGAAGGTAGTAGGACTCGATGTTGTTTCCTTCGGTGCATGCAGTGTTGTCATGGCAGACTTGCTGCATGATGGAATGCCACGGATTCGTTTGGGGCATTGGTGTACTTCTCCCTATGTGGCCCGCTTGGGTTCGGGCCACGTTCGGACGGTTGGTAAGCCCATGGCCCTTGACAAGTCCAGTAAACTGGAAATGTGGGCAATGGTACGGGAGACGGGTTGTTAGTTCCTTGTTCAGACGCAACCCATCGGAACCCAAGGTCCGACGAGTCTTCCAATTTCACCGCTCCCGCATGAAGTAGCTCGTTTAGGCAGTTAGGATCATGGGGCGCGTTGCATAGTGCTCTCCTGTTTCGGTAGAATCGCTCGGCGTTGACGCGCCGAGCGTTCTGCTTTTGGGCAGAACTCAAAAGGGGACATCGTCGTCGGTCAATCCCTGCTCAACAGGCTGCTGCTGCTTTCTCTCATAGGCCGAAATTTGGTCAATCAGTGTGAACAGAAATTGCCGGTCCTCCTTGGAAATTGTGAATGCATCAAAGGTGAGCGTTAGCGTAATACGCCCATTGCCGCTAGCCAGCGCAAGACTTCGCGTCGTTCCTTGTGGGGCGCAGCTTTCAGGCCCATCTGCCACTAGGGGAACTGTTTCGGAAGTACTTCCATTTCCGCCCTCTCGTCGCCTGCGGGTCGTACGGGATGATCTGATTTTTCTTCCGAGCAGGGATGAGAGCGGTATCTCGCAAAACCGGGCGGCTTGCAGGAAAAAGGTCAACGCCTTCGTGTGCGTAGCTCCCGAGATCCGATATTCCGCGAAAGCTTCTTCCAATTGGCGGGGGGATGCCTTGGTCAAATCCAGAGTCAAGCCGTAGGCGTCTTGAATGATCGTCCGGAGGAGGACCTTTCGTTCAGCGGGGTTGCCCACCAATCTCACAAGGTCGGAAGTCGGCTTGCCAGCGTCGTCTATCAGCTTCAAGAACTTGAAGGATGCCAGCAGATAGCTACGCATGCCGCCGGAAAACGACGGCCACACCGAACTGTCGATCCGGTCCGGTACTGTAGGGGCCAAGCGGTCGAGTGCCGTTATGAACGTCTTAAACGGAACATACGGAGGCGACTGCCTCTTGCCCGTAAGTGTAAGCTCTATCATAGTTTAACCTCCGTCATCAACTATGCCGCATATGTGCTAATTGATATTCTGGCTTGTCTTGCCTCCCATGTCAATGGCAATCTCCTTGTGCCGAATTAGGACAGCGTGAGGCCCTCTAAGGACTATTTTTGCATCGTTCTCAAAAAGTCCGCCGTCCTGGGCGCATGGAACTCAGAGTGGGGGATCGGATGGCGGCCAACGGTGGCGAAGGGTTGCCAGTCCGCCAATACAGGGTCTTGGGAACCCATGGGGATATCTTGCTAATCTGTCCCGTTGAGGGGCTTGAGAAGAATGACGAAGCGCTAGAGCAGACAGGCGCGAAGGCGACTAGGCCTTTCGCTTTCCGCGTCTCTCTCGTCTGTTTCTTCTCGGATGCTTCTCACTTAAACCAATTCTGCTCGTCGGCCAGATTGCCGGTGAGACGATCCCAGGTGAGACGCTTGCCGACAATCTCACGGACGCCGATATCGAAGCGTTCCCCATCGGTCAGCTTGCGGTTGTTGTACCGGAAGCTCTGTTCGTCCAAGTACCGGAACAGGTGGAAGGGTTCCACGCTGATGTACGTTCCGGTTGGCTGTGAACGTTGAGAAGTCGGAGATGCCATATATTTGTGATGGAGAAACGGAAAACCGCGGCGCCGGTCCGCGTTAAGGCGGCGCCGCGGGGTAGTGACCGCTAGTTACCGGCGGAGAACGAGTGCCGGTAATGATCCAAAGCGAACGCCAAGAATGAGCGCGTTACCCCGTCAAGTGGTTTGACGACGGCCACCAGCTTGGGCTGGAAGTCATTGGGACCCTGTTGGAAGCTGAAATACGCATTCAGGATGCCCTTATCCAGCGCGATTTGAACATAGCCGCGCAGGTTCGCGGGGATGCCGGATTCGTCCGACACCACCACCGCTTGCCCGTTATAATTCGCCGTGACGTCCGAGCCCGCCTTGGCTTGCGCCGCGGCATCCAGCCCCAGCGCTTTGACTAATGCGACTGCGACGTCCGTGCGAGTGACTCCGCCCGAAGCTCCGAAGCTGGAGCCTCCCGCGGACAGCATGCCGCCGGCGGCGAAGTTAAAGTCGCGCAGCGTGGATCCATTAGAGGTAATGGCTTCCGCCATGGCTTCCGCGCCGCCCGTGGTATCGGTGAAGAGCGGCGAATCGGCCAGCGACTGACGCAGGGCGGTATTGAAAACCAGCGACTGCGCGAAGTCTCCGCGCTGCACCAGCCCCGATGGATGGAACTGGCCATCGGCCAGCACATCCATGATCCGGTTCTTCAGCACGAATTCGATTTCCGGCTGCGATGGATCGCCCTGGATGTCCTGGATCACGGGGAACGTGATCACTTGCTGGATGATGTTGCCGTCCACGGGACCGGGCAAGGCGGCGCCCGAAGTGGGCAGCGATACCTCGGGCAGCGTGGTAAGACCGCGTACACCGCGGGCTTCCAGAAGCCACTGGCCCGGTACGGGATTCTTCACCACCACTTCGCGAGTCGGTGCATCTAGAATCGGAATCGAAATCCCGCTCCCATATTTTGCGCCGTTCGGATCGGTCAGCAAGATACCGATGGTGTTACCGTTTCCGGTTCCGCCCGCGGCATCGAAGTGCGCCAGAACATCCAGCACGGTGATGCCGGACTGAACCGTAAACGTAGTGGAGTTGACGCTACCCGGACCGGGCAGCGCGGCCGGCGTGAAGTCGATGTGAAACGGCTGCTGCGCCACCGTGTTGGTGGTGAGCGAAAGATTAAAGGCTTGCAGGTCCATCGGGCCACCGTAGGAACCATAGGTCTTGTTGCGGTGATACACCTTGTCGATGGCGGCGTACACGTTGATGAAGCCCGCGCCGGTTTCAAATTCGGAGTAGCCGGGCATCTGGGAAGCCGTCTGGGTAAGAATCGATTTAACGTCATCGGGCGACAGAGTCAAGTCCGCGCTGAGCATCAGCGCCACGGTGCCCGCGACGAAGGGAGTGGCCATCGAAGTCCCGCTGATTTCGGTGTAGAACGGCAGGAATGCCGGCGAGAGTTCGGCGTCGGCGGTGGTTCCGTTCGCGAAGATGTTGGTCTTCGATCTCACGGACACCACGTCGGACGTGAACTTCGCGCTGTCGGAAGCGAATTCGCGGCCGGTGCCGGGCGCGGTGATCGCGGGCGCATTGAAATCGCCCGAGCCGCGCTGGTTCTTGGGAAGGCCGCGCGACGAGAAGCTCGCCAATCCGCCTTCCTTGGTTCCAGCGGCCACGCCGATTACCCACGGCGCCTTGGCGTACGGATTCATGGTGTCCTTGCCCGGACCGGAGTTGCCGGCGGCGAAGACCACCACGATGTTACGGTCATGCGCCATCTTGGTTGCGATCGCGATCGGATCGTTGGGATCGAATGCACCTTGGCCGCCCCAGGAATTCGAGATCACGCGGATGTTATAGCGGAACTGGTTGGCCAGCGCATATTCAAAACCGCCGAGGCCGTTCAGGATCAGCAGCGTCGCGCCTGAGCCGTAACCGATCAGATTCGCGCCCGGCGCCACGCCCGCATACAAGCCGCCCGATGCCGCGCCGGTCCCGCCCACGATTCCCGCGCAATGCGTGCCGTGCCCGGTATTGGTATCGGTATCCGGAACATTTTCGATAAACAGATCCGACGTGAAGCCCGTCAGCGTGCCGGTGTCCGTGAGGGCCTGCACGTTTTGGATGACGTGTTCGGGGTAGTGCACGTCGGCATGCGTGCCGTCAATGCCCGAATCGTTGATCATCACCGCGAAGTTGCCTTTGCCGGAAACCGGGAAGCCGCCGTTCAAGCGGATGAAGTTCGGATCCGTGCGAATGCGGTCGACGCCGGTCAGCACTCGGGTCTGATTATTCAGGAACATCATGCGGTCATTCAACCAGATGGAACGGATTGCGGAATTCGAAGCCAGCGCGCGGACCTGTCCGGCCGTCGCAGGCGCCGCCACCATTCCAAGTTGCTGGAGTGTATAGCCCTTGGTGATTCCGGCGGCGGTCAGGGTGGCCAGATGGCTCGCATTCAGGCCGCTGCTGGTGTTGAAGGAAACGATCACCGTTCCCACGCTGGCGATGTCCGACAAACCGGCCATTTTCGAGGTCAACGACGGTCCGAGGGTAGCGGAAGACGCTGAACCCGCAGAAGATATTAGAAGTACTACGACTGCCAACATCAACGCGAGATTTCGGACATGCCCCCACCCGCGAGTGGGTTGCAAAGAGAGTAGCCGAGTCGCGGTTGCGACCCAAGGAAAAGACGAGGTAAGTCCTTTACCTTGATTCATTTATGTTCTCCTCCACTAAACGGGCTGCCGTCTGCGCCTTTTTCCGACGCTATTCTGTGCAGCTTTTGTTTTGCTCCGGCGCAACAGCACCACATGCATGGTAGTGCTGCTACTAGGACGCTGTCAAGGGGGTTGAATTACATTTTTTTGGAGTATACTGAGAATGTGGAACTTAAAGTTGCGGAGCCCGTGAAAACTGCGCCCCTTGGTTCGGCGCATGACCGGATTTTGCGGGTATCCAAGACGCTGTTCGCCAATCGCGGATATGAGCACGCCAGTACTTCCGCTATCGCAAGGCTGGCGGGTACCAGCGAGTCCCAGCTAATGAAGCATTTCGGCAACAAGTCGGGGCTGCTGGAAGCCATCTTCACGGCCGGGTGGAATCAGATTACCGAGCAAGCCCGGCAGGCGGCGGAGAGTTTTCCGGAACCAATGGACAAGCTGCAGGCGATTTCGACCACCGCGCTGCGCCATCTGGAGCGCGACCAGGAATTGAAACTCCTGTATCTGCTGGAGGGCCGGCGAATTCGCAAGGAAGGCCAGATGGTGGCGCTCACCGAGGGATTTCTCGGTTTCGTCAGCCTGATAGACTCCGTACTCACGCACATGCACGAGAACGGCAGGCTGCGAGCGGGTGTAAGCCCGCAAGCTGTACGGTCCGCGTTGATGGGAATGCTGGAAGGCATGCTGCGCGACCGGTTCCTGTGCGACCGGCTGGGTTTTCCGGCGAATTTCGATCTGAAGCAGCTGGCGCACATGCTGACGCTGGCGCTGGGTTGTTTTTGCCTGCCGGCGCCGGAGACGCTATCGGCGGCGCCCGCGGTCTGACAGGGCATGGCCCTGTTCTACAGTCAGGTATGCGCTTCCTGACGGAACATCTGACTTTTAAGACTAAGAAGCATCGGGAATTTATCAATATTACGCCGCAAGTGGAGTCGGCATTGCGCAAGAGCGGGATTCAGGAGGGGATGATCCTGGTGTCCGCCATGCATATTACGGCGGGGGTTTGGGTGAATGACGCGGAGGATGGGCTGCTGGCGGACATCGACGAGTGGCTCGAAAACCTGGCGCCGTATCGGGATGACTACAGGCATCACCGGACCGGCGAGACCAACGGCGATTCGCATTTGAAGAGCTTGCTGGTGCATCATCAGGTGATTGTGCCGGTGACGGCCGGGAAGCTCGACTTCGGGCCGTGGCAGCAGGTCTATTACGCGGAGTTCGACGGGCAGCGCTCCAAACGCGTCATTATCAAAGTAATGGGTGAGTAACGAAAGGCCCGCGTATTTCGCGGCATATCCTATGCGAGGAGCATTATGCGGACACGAAGGCTCGTTCTCGTAGCGCCGTTTCTGGCAAGCGCCATGGCGGCCGATATTCCCATCCGGACGGTGATTCTCTACAAGAACGGCGTCGGCTATTTCGAGCGCGCCGGCGACTTGAAGCCCGGTGAATCGGCGCGGCTGGATTTTCGCGCATCCGACATGAACGACGTGTTGAAGTCGCTGACGCTGACGGATCTGAAGGGAGCGAAGGTAAGCGGGCTGCGCTATGACTCCAGCGAAACGCTGGAGAAAAAGCTCGCCGAGTTTCCGTTCCAGCTGGGCGAACGCGAGCCGCTGAGTTCGTTCCTCGATCGCATGAAAGGCGCGCGAGTGGAGTTGAAGTCGGGGCCGGAAGCTGCCTCGGGGACTATCGTCGGCGCGCGCGCAGTGGCGGGGGATGACAAGCATCCGCCGAGGGATCAAGTTGTGTTGCTGGTGGATGCGGGCGAGATGCGCACTTTCGATCTGGCGGCGGTCACCAGCCTGAAGTTCACAGATCCGGTGCTGCAGGTGCAGCTGCGCGATTACCTTACTACCGTGAACCAGTCGCGATCGAAGGAGAAGCGCAGCGTTTACATCGATTCGTCGGATGCCAAGGATCGCCAGATTGTGGCCAGCTATATGCTGCCGACCGCGGTGTGGAAGTCCAGTTACCGTTTGATCTTCCCGGACCAGGGGCAGCCGACGCTGGAAGGCTGGGCCATTGTCGATAACACCAGCGGCGAGGACTGGACCAATGTGCGGCTGGCGGTGGTGTCGGGGCGGCCGGTGTCGTTCATCAGCAATTTGTACGAGCCGAGATATGTGGAGCGGGAGACGGCTGAGCTGCCGGAAGAACAGGCGCTGGGGCCCGTGCTGCATAAGGGCGCGGTTGAAAACTGGAAGAGTGGACAAGTGCCGCCGCCGCCACCAGCTGCGCCGCCAATGAACGGCAGACGGCAAACGTTTTCAGGACTAGCATCGGAGACCGTAAGTGTGGGTACCGATCGCACGGTACCGAGCGGTGTCAACGTGGCGACCGACGCTGTCGAAGCTGGCGAACTCTTCGAATATCGCTTTTCAAGTCCCGTGAACGTGAAGAAGAGCGAGTCCACCATGCTCCCATTCCTCCAACAGAAGCTGGGAGCGCGGAAGCTTCTCATCTATTCGGAAAGCTATGGCGCGCATCCCATGACGGCGGCCGAGCTGACTAACACGACCGGCAAAACGCTCGACGGCGGCCCGATTACCGTGTTCGATGCCGGCACCTACGCGGGCGAGGCGCTGATTGAAACGCTGAAGGCCGGCGACAAGCGGCTGATCAGTTACGCGCAGGATCAAGGTGTGCGCATTACGACGAAGTTCGACAGCGAGAATCGCGGCGTTCGTGAAATCCGTGCCAATCGCGGACTGCTCACCATGCGCTACGCATCGCAGGAGACCAAGACGTTTACGATCCGCAATGTGGATCAGAAGCCCAAAACCCTGCTGATAGAGCATCCGGTGCGCGGCGGTTACAAGCTGCTGAATCAGACGGCTACTGAGACCACCGCGGACGCCTACCGCTTCGAAGTGAAGCTGACGGCGGATTCAACGCAGAAGTTCGCGATCAACGAAGAGCGGTTGTGGGAGCAATCCACGTCGGTGTCGAGCCTGACGCCGGACATGCTGTTCAGCTACGTGCAGAACAAGACCATTTCGGATGCGGCGCGGGGGCAGTTGCAGCAGATCTTGGATCTAAAGCGGCAGCTGGCCGCCATGGACGGGCAGATCTCGCAGACCGAGGCCGAGATCAACGAGCTGACACGCGATCAGGATCGCGTGCGGCAAAATTTGGTGAGTTTGAATCAGGTGAGCGGTCAGCAGGAGCAGGTGCAGGTGTACGCGCGGCAGTTGGCGGATCAGGAGAAGCTGCTGGCGGGGAAGAGGGATAGTTTGAGCGGGTTGAGGAAGCAGAGGGCGGGGCTGGATGCGTCGGTGAAGGGGGCGATTGATAAGCTCGAGTTCTAACTTGGGGAGGCAGGCCAGGAGGCCTGCCCCACGGCGTCTTGCGCTGATCGGATACGGGAATGTTGGGCAGGCGCTGGCTCGGCTGATCGCTCAACAGTACTCGCGCTTCCCATTTAGCATTACGGGGATTCATACACGGCACGGGACGGCGTACAATCATGGTCCTCTCGGGCGGCCGGCCGCGAGCGTTGAGGAATTTCTTGACCGCGTTTCGTGCGACGCCGTCGCTGAGCTGACTACGCTCAATCCTGCTACGGGGGAGCCAGCGTTGTCGCATATACGCGCGGCGTTCGCGCGCGGCAAGCACGTCGTCACCGCGAATAAAGGTCCCATCGCACATGCCTATGCGGATCTTGCAAGCGCAGCCGCGGACGCGGGCGTTCAGTTTCGGTTCGAATCCACCGTGATGGATGGGGCGCCGGTGTTCAACATGGTTCGCAAGAATCTGCCGGGCGTGAAAGTGTCGGGCTTCACGGGTGTGTTGAATTCGACTTCGAAGATCGTGGTGGCTGCCATGGGCCAGGGCAAGACAATGGAGCAGGGGATTGAGAAAGCGCGGCGGATGGGAATCACTGAAGCCGACGCCAGTTATGACCTGGATGGGTGGGATTCCGCTGCGAAGACGGCCGCGCTGGCGAACGTCTTGATGGACGCCCGCACCACGTCTCAGGCCGTCGATCGACGCGGGATCGGACGGCTAACCACGGAGCGCGTGATGAAGCTGGGCGAATCCGGCAAGACAGTCTGCCTGGTGAGCCGCGCGCGCACTACACCCGCCGGGATCAAGCTGCGCGTGCGAGCCGAGGTGCTGGATCGCACGGACCTGCTGGCATCGGCGGAAGGCACCTCGAACCTGATCCTGCTGCATACCGATCTCATGGGCACGCTGGGTACGGTTTCCATCGCGCCGGGAGTGGAGCAGACCGCGTACGGGGTCTTCAGCGATCTGGTGGATATCTTGGAGAGTAAATGAAACTGGTTCGAGTGGAGTATCGCGGCCAACGGCACACCGGCATCCTGCGCGGCGGCGAAGTAATCACGGTGGCGGAGTTGAACGCGCGTTATGGGCTGGGGGTTCCGGACAATCTGCTGGAGATTGTCGAATATGGCGCGGACGCGCTACGCGATGCGGGTCCGGCGCCTGGCATCCCGTGGAACGAAGTGCGGCCGCTGGTGCCTTATGACGTGCCGCCTAAGATCTGGTGCATCGGGTTGAATTACAAATCGCATGCCGAGGACATTCAGGCGGTGCAGCCCGAGGAACCCGCCAGCTTCATGAAGCCGGCGTCCTGCATGTTCCATCCCGGCGGTTCGATAGTGCTGCCGCCGCTGGAAATCTCGAATGAAGTGGATGCCGAGGGAGAGCTGGGGGTCGTCATCGGCAAGGCTGGCCGGTTTTTGAAAGCTGAAGAGGTGGCCAGCGTGATCTTCGGTTACACCACGACGCTGGATATGACCGCGCTGGACGTCTTGCGCCGCAATCCGCGGTATCTTACCCGCGCCAAGAGCATTGACACATTCTTCAGCTTTGGTCCCGTCATAGTCACCTCCGATGAGATCGCGGACGTGGATGGGCTGGAAGTGATCACCGAACATAATGGCCAGGCGCACTCGCGCGATTTCGTCCGCAACATGAAGACCCGGCCATTCGAGCTGATTCGCTTCCACAGCGATTACATGACGCTGCATCCGGGCGATCTGATCTCCACCGGCTGCCCAAAGGGCGCGCGCATCCAAGCCGGTGACCGCGTGCGCGCTCGCATTGAAGGCGTGGGCACACTGGACGCGACGGTGAAGCTGGGAGGCCAACCATGAACTGGTCAGCGATTGGGGCCGGCGCGCTCGCATTGGCGGTAGTGCTGGGAGCGTTCGGCGCGCATGGATTGAAAGGCCGCGTGGACGACTACGCAATCGGCATATGGGAGCGCGCGGTCTTTTATCATTTCATTCACGCGCTGGGGCTATTGGTGATTCCGCTGTTCCGGATTCGCAGGGTGAATTGGGTGGCCGTGCTGCTAATGATCGGGATCTTGCTGTTTTCGGGGAGTCTTTACGTGCTGGTGCTGAGCGGCGTGCGAATGGTCGGTGTGGTGACTCCGTTTGGAGGCTTGGCGTTCATTGCGGCCTGGCTGCTGCTGGCGTTTGAGCTTTGGCGGGCGAAATCATGAACTCGATTACCACCGAGCGGCGCGGGCATGTCCTGCTGATCGGGTTGAATCGAACCGCCAAGCGGAATGCGTTCGATCCTCCCATGTTTCGCGCTTTGGCAAAGGCGTATGGCGAGCTGGATGAAGACGCCGGGCTGCGCTGCGGCGTTGTGTTCGCGCACGGCGATCATTTCACGGGCGGCATCGATCTGGAGCAGTACGCTCCTCTGTTCGCCCAGAAGGACGATCCGTTCGAGCCTGGTCCTGGGGAACGCGATCCGTTCGGTTTGCGCACGCGCATGTCGAAGCCGGTGGTGATGACGGTGCAGGGAATCACGTTTACTATTGGGATCGAGCTGCTGCTGGGCGCGGATGTTCGGATCGCGGCGTCGAATGCGAGATTCGCGCAGTTAGAGGTGTCGCGCGGTCTTTATCCGCTCGGCGGCGCGACGTTCCGGCTGGTCCGCGAAGCGGGCTGGGGCAACGCGATGCGCTATCTGCTGACGGGCGATGAGTTCGGCGCGGCGGAAGCGTTGAAGCTTGGCCTGGTCCAGGAGGTGGTGGAACCTGGCCGGCAATTAGAGCGCGCAATCGAGCTGGCCGAGCGAATCGCGGAGCAGGCGCCGCTGGGGATTGCGGCCACGTTGCGGTCGGCCGCGTCGGGGCGCATTTGGGACGATATGCCAGCCGTTCTCAAGAGCGACGATTTTCGAGAAGGCGTCGCGAGTTTTCGGGAGCGAAGGAAGGCTCGGTTCGAGGGGAAGTAACCGGCGTGTGGGGCAGGGCCCCTGCCCTGCGGACGGGCCCCCGGGCGGCTTGCTCGATAGTGAGAGATCCTCGATACCCGGCCAAAGCCGGCCGGGGGGCCGGCCGCGGGCCGGGGGGCCCGCCCCACAAACGGATTAGTGCAGCAAGTCGCTTAGCACGGGGAGCGGGACGGCGCTTTCTTTCAACGCGGCGTCATGAAATTTCCATAACTCAAACTTGTCGCCGGCGCGTTTTTTGTATTCGTCGCGGGCTTGCAGCCAGCCGCGCCAACCGACGAAATACATAGGCAACTGGCCTGAAGTCAGTTGCGCGCGCTGCAATTTCGCGGTGGCCTCCTCGTGTTCCTGGAACGTATCGCGCAGCATCAGGTCCAGAGCTTCCTGCTCGCTCATGTTCATGGTCTGCAGGCGTATATCCAGAATCGAATTGCTGATTACGCGCAGCATTTGCTTCAGGAAACTCAGCTTCAGTCCTGGATTATTGTTCAAGAACCCTTCATCGGACATCAATTGCTGGCAGTAGACTGCCCAGCCCTCCACGTACGCGCCGTTTCCGTAAACGTTGCGGAGCAGCCGGCGGGGCTTGGGTTGCACATCATTGGCGAACTCCGCTTGCACGTAATGCCCGGGCATGGCTTCATGGATGGTCAGCTGGTGGAGCCCATACACGTTGTACTCACGCAGCTTCGATTCCACGCGTTCCTTGGGCCACGCGGGTGAAATCGGCGTGATCCAGTAAAATGCGCCCAGCGCCGGTTCCAGAGCCGGCGCGGGATTGAAGCCGCCGACTCCGTAGACTCCTCGCATAAACTCCGGCGTCGGAATTACCTGCAGGTTCTGCCGCGCCGGCAGCGAGAGCAAGTGCTTCGCGCGGACAAAATCGGTGGCTTGCTGCAGGTCCTGGCGCGCGGCTTCGAAGTACGTGTCGGGTGTGGCGTGCTGTCGAGCGATTTCATCCAGCGCCTGCACCAGCGGCTTGGGCGCGGCCAGGCGAACCATCTCCTCGCGCACGCGCTTTAACTCAGCCTCAGCATCGGCCAGCACTTCGTCGGGTGTCTTGCCGATGTCCAGGGTGTCGCGGAACTTCTGGGCGTATTTGTCCTTCCCGAGACGCCATGAGCTGACGCGCTGCGACAGATCCTTAGCCAGATAATCGTCGAACTTCCGGATGGCGTCCAGCGCTGTACCCGCGGCACGGTCGTATTCAGCCTTCAATTCCGGAGGCACGTTCGCGCGCATGGTCTTATCGATCAGCGCAACGTTGCCTTCATCCTCTTCACGAGCTACTTTGTTCCAGACGTCGGGCGAATCCTGCAGGTTGGCCTTGGCCTGATCCAGCAGCACGGGGACGCCGATCAAACGCTTGATGATGTGCCGGTAGCGATCCGCTTTGGCCCCGTATTCGAGCACGTAAGGCCCGAAAAGCGCATTCCCGATGAGTTCCACGTATACCGTCGGATTATGGCGAAAGCTGCGAAGAGTGGTCAGCTCCAGCAGGCCCAGCGCCACCTGGTTCTTCAGGATGCGGTAATCGGCGCGATCTTCAGCCGAAAGCGTTTCCGGCTGGATGCGATCCAGGCGATCGCTGAAGCTGGCATAGAACCGGTGCTGCTCGCGGATTCCTCCGAAGCTGTAATCGTCCAGAAGTTCATCCAGGCGCCGCCCGTTGTGTACGTGGTACCCAACGCCGGTAGCCGTCACTGGAGCGAGCGCCAGCGATGAATAGATAAACTCCTCAGTGAGCTTGTTGAGATCCTGTTTCTCCCCCGGCAACCTGCAAGAAGTCACCACGGCCAGCAGAGCCGCGACCGTCAGGGAGCGAACGTCCCTACGCCGCCAGCAATTTTTCCAAATCATCAGCTTCTCCAAATTTCAAACCTTGGATCTCCGGATAAATCGACTTCAGCAGCCCGCTGAGCACTCCTCCCGGACCCACCTCAATGCAGCGCGTCACTCCTTGCGAGCTCAGCCAGCGCACCGATTCCAGCCAGCGTACCGGGTTAGGCACCTGCTGGTACAGTCCTTCGCGAGCCTCCGCTCCGGTAGTGATTGCCTGGGCCTGCCAGTTGTTTACCAGCGGCACGCTGAGGTCGCGGAATTGAGCGCCGTCCAAGTCGGCCTTGAGCCGTTCTTGCGCGGGCTTCATCAGCGGGCAATGGAACGGCGCGCTCACCGGCAGCAGGACCGCCCGGCGCGCGCCGGCGGCCTTAGCCAGTTCCATGGCGCGCTGTACCGCGGCGGTGTTACCCGCTATCACGATCTGGTCCGGCGAATTCAAGTTCGCCGCCGTGACCACTTCGCCTTGCGCCGCTTCTTCCAGAATGCCGTCCAGCTTGCCCTCGGGCAGTTTCAGCAGCGCGGCCATCGCCCCCACGCCCTCCGGAACCGCCTGCTGCATATACTGCCCGCGCTTTCGAACCAGACGGACCGCATCTGCGAATGCCAGCGATTCAGCCGCCACCAGCGCCGAATATTCACCCAGGCTATGTCCCGCGACGTAATCCGGACGCACGCCGTTTTCCGAAAGCACTCTAAAGGCTGCCGTCGATACGGTGAGCAGCGCGGGCTGCGTGTTTTCCGTTAGCTTCAACTGGTCCTCGGGACCGTTGAAACAGAGTTCGGAGAGGCTGAATTCAAGGGCCGCATCGGCTTCATCGAACAACGCTCGAGCCGCCGGGAAACGCTCGGCCAGGGTCCGGCCCATGCCCGCGTATTGCGAACCTTGGCCGGGGAACAGGAAAGCTGTCTTCATAGAATCGAATCTCTCAGTGTAACCTCTCCCCTTACCGAATCTTTACAATTTCTCCGATCCTTTGTGCTTCCGTCTGCGTCAATACGATTGACGGAAGGAGGAGCCATGAATTTGAATGCTCCAAAGATCGAAGCCAAAGCGTGGGTCTATTGCCCCATTTGCACACACACGGTGGAGGGCACGGTGGTAAGCCAGGGCAAGGCCACCCGGGTGAAGCCCGGCCAGAAGTGCTCGCGCTGTGCGGCGGCGCTGGATGCCGGATATATCGTGCGCCTGGACCGCGCAGCCTAACGCGCACAAACGTACGCACAGGGCCATGCCCTGTCCGCGGAGCCCCGGGCTAACCGCCCGGTTCGTGCTACCTTAATAGCGTAATGAAACGGAAACCGCTCCCCGTCTCCGACCCGGTGGTGGACAAGAAGCTCTTGGACGCCGCGCGGCTCGGACTCGAGACCGACAAGCTGAAGCGCATCCAGCGCTGTACGGTATGCGGTTCCGATTGCGCTCCCAACTCGACGGAAGGTCTCTGCTGGGTTTGCCGGCGGCTGAAAATCAGCGCGTGGCGGGATTCCGATCCCCAAATCGCTCAGGAGTAGCCAGCGCGCGCTCGTAAATATACGCACCGGCTGCGACGTCTTCCACTCCCAAACCAATCGATTTGAAAATAGTGATCCGCGCAGGATCGTATGCCGGATTCTTCAGGCTCGCGAGCTCCACGACGTTATCCCAGCTATCGGCCAGGATCAGCTCACCGGCTTCGAGGCGCGCCTGCTCCAGCGAATCTACAGCGACCATGCCCGCGCGGCGGACAAGTTCGGCGGGAAGCTCGCGACGGTTGGCGATGTTTGAACCCATGGCGTTGATGTGCGTGCCGGGATCGATCCAGCCATCCTCGATTACGGGCTCCTTCGAGTTGGTCGTGGTGGCCACGATGTGCGCGCCGCGCACGGCTTCCTCGGCGGTATCGGTGGCTTCCGCACCGGTTTCCTCGGCGAATTCCCGGCGCTTTTCAGGATCGCGGCTCCAGACTCGGATCCGGCTGATGGGACGGACGGAGCGGATCGCCTCTACTTGAGTGCGAGCCTGGAATCCGCTGCCGATGATTCCGAGCGAGGTGGCGTCCGGCGAGGCGAGAAGATCGGTGGCGTAGCCGCTGGCCGCGCCGGTGCGGATTTGGCCCAGGTGATTGGCTTCCATCAGGGCTAGCGGGGTCGCGGTGCGGGCATCGTAGAGGGCGAAGAGAAAGTGCGCGCCGAAGTTTGGATTGGTGGAATAGAACTTGGTGCCGAAATAGTTGCCGAATGCGCCGGCCATGCTGTGGAGGACGGAACCGGTGGACAGGATCAGGCGGCGGCGGGGCTGGTTTTGGGCTTTGCCGGACCCGAGAGCTTCGAAGGCGAGGCGCATCATGCGGATCGCTTCCTGCATGGGGAGCAGGGCGCGGACGTCGGATTCGGTTAAGTGGAGCATGGCGGGGAGACAGGCCCGGAGGCCTGTCCTACGGTACGTTGCGGTTATAGTTTCACGGGGTCGGGGGACTCGGGGGTCATGTGTAGTTCGGACAGTGCCGATTGGGCGCGCTGCTTGTCGAATTTGCCTTCGCGCGCCAGGCGGCTCAGGGCAGCGGCGGCGATGGATTCGTCGCCGTTTTCGAAATGCTTGCGCAGGTATTCGCGATTGTCGCTGCGGCCGAAACCGTCGGTGCCCAGCGAAACCATGCGGCCGGGGAGCCAGGGGGCGAGCTGGTCCGGAACCACTTTCATGTAATCGCTGGACGCGATGATACTGCCGTTTACGCCTTCGAGGGCTTTCACGATATAAGGAATGCGTTCGGGTTCGGCGGGATGCAGCCGGTTCCAGCGTTCCACCTCCAGAGCGTCGCGACGAAGCTCGTTGTAGCTGGTCACGCTCCACACGTCGGAGGGAACCTGGTAACGCTCGGCCAGGATTTGCTGAGCTTTCAGCGCTTCATTCAGAATCGGTCCGCTGCCGAAGAGATTGATCTGCGCGCCGTCTGTTTTTGCGTAACGATAGATGCCGCGCAAGATGCCTTCCTCCACCCCTTGGGGCATGGGCGGCTGGGCATAATTCTCGTTGTAGATGGTCAGGTAGTAGAAGCGATCCTCCATCTCCTGATACATGCGCCGGATGCCGTCCTGCACGATCACTGCGATCTCGTAGGCATAGGCCGGGTCATAGCTGGCGCACGTGGGAATGGTACTCGAAAGTACCAGGCTGTGCCCGTCCTGATGCTGCAGGCCCTCGCCCGATAGCGTGGTCCGGCCCGCCGTGCCGCCCATCAGGAAGCCCTTGCCGCGCGAATCGGCGAAGGCCCACACCAGGTCTCCAATGCGCTGGAATCCGAACATCGAATAGTAGGTGAAGAACGGGATCATCGGCACGCCGTAATTTGCGTACGCGGTGCCGGCGGCGGTGAAGGACGACATGGAACCCGCCTCGGTAATGCCTTCCTCGATCATCTGGCCGTTCTTGGCTTCCTTGTAGAACAGGAACATGTCGCTGTCCACGGGCTTGTAGAGCTGGCCCTTGCTTGAGTAGATGCCGAACTGCCGGAACATGGAATCCATGCCGAAGGTGCGGGCTTCATCGGGAATGATGGGGACGATGTATTTGCCCAGTTCGGGGTGGCGCATCAATTGGGTGAGCATCCGCACAAAGGCCATGGTGGTGGAAACTTCGCGGCCTTGCGAACCCTCGAACTGTTCCTTGAAGGTCTCCATGGCCGGCGCTTGGATGGTGATTGGCGCCACTTTGCGGGCCGGTAAACTTCCGCCCATGGCTTCCATGCGCTCCCGGATGTAGGACATTTCGGGACTATCCTCGGGTGGCTTGTAAAAGCTCACCGTATGGACGTCCTCGTCCGAAACCGGAATATCAAACCGGGTGCGGATGTAGAGCAGCTCGTCTTCGTTAAGTTTTTTCTGCTGGTGCGTGACATTGCGGCCCTCGCCCGCTTCGCCCATGCCGTAACCCTTGATGGTCTTGGCCAGGATAACCGTGGGCCCGCCCTTGTGCTCCATTGCGCGCTTGTACGCGTTGTACACCTTCAAGGGATCATGACCGCCGCGGCGCAGGGTCCCGATCTCTTCGTCGGACATGTGCTCCACGAGTTTGGCTGTCTCCGGATACTTGCCGAAGAATTCCTTGCGGACGTAAGCCCCGCCCTTGGCTTTGAAAGCCTGGTACTCGCCATCCACGCACTCATTCATCAGCTTGATCAGCATGCCGCTCTCATCGCGCGCCAGCAGATCATCCCAGGTGCTGCCCCAGATCAACTTAATGACGTTCCATCCAGCGCCGCGAAAAGCGGCTTCCAGCTCATTGATGATCTTTCCGTTACCGCGCACCGGCCCGTCCAGGCGCTGCAGATTGCAATTCACGACGAAGATCAGGTTGTCGAGCATCTCGCGCGACGCCAGCGTGAGCGCCCCCAGCGATTCGGGCTCGTCCGATTCGCCGTCGCCCATGAAGCCCCAAATCTTGCGGTCCGTCACCGGAATGATGCCGCGATTCTCCAGATAGCGCATGAAGCGCGCCTGGTAAATGGCGTTGATGGGCCCGAGTCCCATGGAAACGGTGGGGAACTGCCAGAAATCGGGCATCAGCCACGGATGCGGATAGGAGGACAGGCCGCCGCCCTCGTGCAGCTCATGGCGGAAATTCAGCAAGTCGCGATCGGTCAGCCGGCCTTCGAGAAACGCGCGAGCATAAACCCCGGGAGAGGCGTGGCCCTGAAAGTACACGAAATCGCCCGGCTGATCGCCGTGGCGGGCGTGGAAGAAATGATTGTGCGCCACCTCTTCCAGCGTTGCCAGCGAGGCGTACGTGGAAATGTGGCCGCCGATACCGGCATCGTACTTGTTGGCGCGCACCACCATGGCCATGGCGTTCCAGCGAACCAGGCTCTTGATGCGGCGCTCGATCTCGCGATCGCCGGGGTAGGGAACTTCTTCATCGACGGGGATGGTGTTGACGTAGGGAGTGGTCAGGCTTTGGGGCGCACGGACACCGTAAGCGGCGGCACGGTCGGCCAGCCGCTGAAGCAGCCAGGAAGCGCGTGCCGGACCGGCTTCGTCGACGATTCCGTCAAGAGCTTCAAGCCATTCGTTCGTTTCCTGCGGATTTGGGTCCTGCGTGGCGGGATTTACTTTGGTTTCGAGCATATTCAAGCGTCTCTTTCACCATAACACCCTGATACGCACAAGCTAAAGCATGTGCTACCTGGCCGGGGTTCTCCCTTTCAGCCACACCACCGCCAGCGCGCCCAAGTACATCAGTCCTCCCACCAGTAGGGTGACTCGCAACCCCAGAAAGATCGCGCAAAAGATCGCGCCCGCCGATCCAAGAACGCTGGCGGCTCCATTCAAGGACCACGCCCAGCGAACGGACTGCGGAAAGAGCGCCTGGAAGCGCCTCAGGCCGGCTGGGAAGGGCATCCCCATCAGGAATCCGGCAGGCGCCACCAGGCAAATAGTGATCAGGCACTTGATTGGAAGCGGCAGGCCAACAGCGGCTTCGCTGATGGGCGCGGCTACGAACGCCAGGATGGAGACTGCCACCGCGACGCCGAGCAGCACCCATCGCAGCCGGCGGTCGGATGCATCCGCCAGGAATCGCGCGCTGAAGAAACTTCCGATGCCGCTCGACAACAGCATGGAAAATACGATCACGGTAAGCGCGTACGTCGGATGTCCCAGCAGCAGCACGAATTTCTGAATCAGCGCGACTTCAACCAGAATGTAGCCAATGCCGATACAGACGAAATACCAAAGATGCCCGCGCACGCCCGGCTCGGCGGGCAGCTTGCTGCCGAGCAGCAGCGGCGGCAAAGCCAGCACCACTAGAGTCCCCAACAGGCTGATGCCCACCAGTCCGAACAACAGCGGCACGGCCCGATTGATCTTGGTGTCCATCGCTTCTCCCTGTGCGATGAAGCGCCAGAGGTCTCGCGGCTGGATGGTGTAGAAGAAGAACGGACGATCGTCGTCCACAGGTGATACGTCGAATGCATAGTCGCGCCAGAATTGCTCCGGGTCGGGGCTCAGCAGCAGCCTCCCGAACGCGTTCACGGGTTTGTCTCCCGGCATGTAAAGCGCTTGCATGTCGCCGTGTCGCGCCACTAGCTCTCGCGCCGTGGAAATGTCAGCCGGCGAAATCGGTTTCCGGAAAATCAACACTGTATCCTGCGCGCCTTGCTTGTCCACGCTCTGCTTGTCTTCCCGCAGCACCAGGATGTGCTTCCAGGGCTGGGTTTCGCCCAGGTCGTCGAGGGCATCCATCGCCAGCGAGAGCAACCGCAGCGATTCACGGGGCGGCTCGAAACCCCAGCGGGTGACGATCAGCAAACCATCCCGGGTCAGGTGATTCAGGTAATCGCGAAATGCGTCCGACGTGTACAAGTTGTTTTCCGAGAGCGCGAACGCGCCGGCGGCCGTGGAGGCCCAGGTATCCACGAAAGTGGCTTGCAGGATCTGATACTTCTCCTGGCTGCGGCGAACAAAACTGCGTCCGTCCTCCACCACGATGTTGACCTCGGGCCGGAAATAGATCCGGTGGCTCTCCTCCGCGAACCGGCTGCGCATCACATGCGTCGCGATAATCGGATTAATCTCCACGGCAGTGATGTCCTGGCTGCCGCTGGCAACCGCTCGAGCGATATCCCAGCCGCCCCCCGGACCGATGATTAGAGCTTTCGCCGACGGCCGCATCGAATAGCCGAAGCCGGGCCCGGGCGCCAGCAGATTGAATCGCTGCTGTTCAGTTAGATTGTTCAGATCCCAGTTGACGATAGAGGTGGAAGCATCCGCGTCGATCACAATGTCCAAGCCGCCGGCTTGCGAGGGCGAGACTCCAATTCGCGAAAAGCTGTTCCAGCGGCTGTATAACTCGGGGCGAATCTCGCTGCCTTTTGCGTAACGGACATCGATAACGTGCCGCCGCCCGTTGTATGCGATGAGCGCGATGAAGCCCAGAGCCAGAGCCAGAGCCAGCAGCCGGTACGTTTTGGCCGCAGCCTGGTGGTACCAGACTGCCGAGGAAATCGCGAACAGCACCGCAACGGCCAGCATCGTATTCGGACCGCCCAGCCCATTCAGCAGCGGGATCAGCAGCAGGCATCCACCCGAGGCGCCCAGCAGATCGAAGAAGTACACGCGATCCACCCGCGTGATGGTTTCAGAAATCACCAGCGAGAGAATCGTCCCCGAAAAGAAGAAGGGCAGCGCGCTCACGAAATAAATGGCCGCGAGAGTCAAATTACCCAGCGTGCCTGACCTGGTGATCACGAACGTGAGAGCTATCAGCACCGCGAGCGAGTTTAATGCCGCCAGCAACCCCAGCTTCGAGAATAGAGGGAATCTCCAGGCTGCCACGACGTAGGAGAAAACGCCGCCGGCGCCGAGTCCGAAAAGAGCGATGGAAATGACCAGGAATGCGAAGTGATAGTAAAAGACCACCGAGAAGATTCTGGTGAGTGACAACTCCAGCACCAGCGTTGCAAGAGTAGTGCACGCAACGCCAAGGTAAATGTGGGGCCAGCGGAGTGCGGCGGGAGTGTCGGCCATGTTATCCGGCGGCATGCGCTTTTCGCAACGCATCCACTCTGGGCGCGCGGCTCTTAGGACTATCCAGGCTGAATGACCGCGCGTCGCCCAGTTGATCCCGGACATACGCCTGGGTGCGCTCCACCGCTTGCTTCATAGCTTTATCGGGCGCGATGAACGGCATCCACGCGATGCTGCCGGCGTTCGTGTCGTACTCCCACAGTCCCACCAGCCGGCCGCGATCCAGTATCGCGTGACTGGGCAGATCCGCCAGACCGCTTAAGGGTTTGTATCCGTTTTCGCTGAATACGCTGCGGCCACGATCCGGTTCGCCGATCAAAGACTTTAAATCGCGCCGCAACAGGCTGATCCCATCCAGCCCGCTCACCAGGGTATATTGCGGCTTCTTAGGCGCCTGGAAATTCCGCAGCTCATCGTGGTCCCGGGCAAACATCAGGTGTTCGCCGCCTTCCTCCAGCGGTACCAGCTTCAACGGATCCAGCGCGGCCTTGGCAGCCTTCACGCCCAGCGCCGAGAACCACTGAAACTCGGACACCGTAGCCGGACCGATCCACGAAAAATAGCGCCGCGCCAGTTCCACGTTCGCTTCCTCGGTGGACAGCTTGTACTTGGCCAGCGGATTTGGCGACCACAATGCATACCGGTATCGCTGTTGATCCAGCCGTCCATTGACGGGAACCCGCCGGATCGCGCCGGTTAGCTGGAGTTGGCCCAGCGCCAAGGGTAGCGTAGTGGTAACGCCTTTCTTCTTGCCCGCCTCCCCCAGGTTGCGCGACGCGCCGCCGGTAGCTTCACGCAGCGCCTCCGGTTCCAGCGGGCCTTTCTTTAGAGCAGCCAGAACCGCCGCGCACAGCTTCTCCACCTCGGCATCCGTCACCCCCAGCTTGCGCGCGACGTTCATCTCGGCGCCTCCGAAGCTTTGACCCACTTTCAGGGCCAGCGCGTAATCGCATGCCGGCAGCACGTACGTACACCCGCGCGCGCTTGGCAGCTCATGGATCTCCAGTTTGGCGACTGCGGCGTCCACCGCCTCGCGGCCGGCGCCGCACCGTGCGAACAAGCTGAGATAAGGGCCCGACCCTCCGACGGACCGCGCCCATCCCGCGCGCTCCAGAACTTCCGCGACAGGCTTCGCGTCCAGCGTACCGTCTAATCCCTGCCGGTGCGACCACCAGGCTCGGAGTTTTGCTTCGTCCATGGGAAACCCGAATGTTAGTGTATCGAGTTTGCCGAACCGCCGGGCGGGATAAGCTGAAGGAGGGGTAGTCGATGGAACAATGTACGCACTTGGATCAGATTCGGGACGTGAAGCCGAATACCAAGGGATGCGAGGAATGCCTGAAAACCGGCGACCGCTGGATCCACTTGCGCTTATGCATGATCTGCGGCCATGTGGGCTGCTGTGATTCGTCCAAGAACAAGCACGCCTCCAAACACTTCAAGGCCACTACTCATCCCATCATGCGCTCGCTCGAACCCGGTGAAGACTGGGGTTGGTGCTTCGTGGATGAAGTGGAGCTCGATTTCTAGCCACGGATATGTTTGAATCCATCCTTTGCCAGGTCACCGAATACGATCCGGATATCTTCGAGCCGCTCATTGAGCTGGCGGTGGAGATCGCGCGCGAGGGGCGCGAAGGACGCCGCATCGGCACTATGTTCACGTTCGGCGCGCACGAGGATGTTCTGGCGCGGTCCCGTCTGCTGATTCTCGATCCGCTCTCCGGCCACTCCGATGCGGAACGTCAAATATCGAACCCCAACCTGCGCGGCACCGTCAAGGAGCTGGCGCAGCTAGATGGCGCGTTTATCGTCAGTTCCGCGGGCGTGTTCGTTTCGGCCTGCCGTTATCTGGATGCGTCCACATCGGAGGTCGGTCTGCCGCTGGGCCTAGGCAGCCGGCACCTCGCGGCGGCCAGCATCAGCGC
>JALYHQ010000131.1 GCA_030776455.1 Acidobacteriota bacterium
CGGATGGCGCGCTCCAGGCCGTCGCGGTGGACCACGATGCTAATGGTGAGCTCGCTGGAGCCTTGCGCGATCGCGATGATATTCACGTCCTGTCGCGAGATGGCGCTGAAGATCCGGCCCGCCAGGCCGGGCGTCCCGTGCATCCCCTCTCCCACTACGGCCAGTAGCCCGACATTCTGATCGATGTCCAGGGGCTTCAGGTAACCGTGGGTCAGCTCCAATGCCAGGTCCGCTTCCAGATGCTTCATGGCCTCGGGCACTTCCTCATTGCGAATCAGGAAGCAGAAACTCTGACGGTAGCTGGAACTGGAAAACGCGAGGATTTCCGCGTTGGCGGCGCTCAGCGCTTCCAGCGCGCGCGCCATGATGCGGGTGCCGCTGACGATGGAGCTGGCGGGCTCAATCGAGATCAGCGTCACATTCGCCATTGACGTCACCGCGCGCGGCCCTTGGGCCCACTTAACGCTGGGCGCGATGCGGGTGCCGGGGTGCGCGAGGTTGAAGCTGTTCTTGCTCCACACCGGAATCTGACGCTCGATCAGGGGCGCCAGCGTCCGGGGATGCAGCACCTTCGCGCCGTTGTACGCCAGTTCGGCCGCCTCATGATACGTGACTTCCTCCAGCACGCGCGCTTCGGGAACGGATCGCGGGTCGGCGCTCATGATGCCGTCGACATCGGTCCAGATCCAGAGCTCGGCGGCGCCCAGGGTGGCAGCCAGAATGGAAGCCGAAAAATCCGATCCGCCGCGGCCCAGCGTAGTGGGACGTCCGTCCAGCGTGGCTCCGTTGAAGCCCGTGACGATGGGGATAATATTGGCATCCAGCAGCGGCCGGATGCGCGCTTCGGCCCGTTTGCGAGTCTCTTCCATCAGCGGAGTAGCGTTGCCGAAGACGGCATCGGTAACGATGACGTCCGCGCCATTCACCGGTTGCGCCGCGATCCTGATGGACTTCAGATATTCCGCCATCAACAGTGCCGAGAGGCGCTCACCGATCGCGACCGCTTCATCCACTGAACGCGGAGGACGCTCGCCCAGCATGCGGATGCCATTCGCAATGCGCCGGAAGTCGCCGGTCAGGGCTTCGAGTTGAGCCGCGGTTTCATTGGCACGGGAGCCGTCCAGAAGCTCCGCGCACGCTTCGCGATGCCGGTCAGCGAGCCGCTCGAGATTGGCCGCCATCCCAGCTTCGTCGTCCCCTTCCGCGTGCCGCAGCGTGTCCACCAGGAGATCCGTCACCTTGGACATCGCGGAAACCACGGCCAGCACGGGACGAATATGGCGCTGTTCGGCGCAGATGCCGGCGGCGACGCGGATGCGCTCCGCCGAGCCCATGCTGGTGCCGCCAAATTTCATAATCAGAAGGTCATTCATTGCTGTGCTCACAAGCTAAAGCATGTGCTACCTGGTTCGCTCCTTTCCATTCGACGTTCGCTCCCGCACGATGCGCAGTACCGCCTCCTCTACCTGGTCCAGCGTCATACCGGTGGTATCCACATACACCGCGTCCGGAGCCTGCACCAGCGGCGATTCCGCGCGCGTGCGGTCGCGACGGTCGCGCTCTTCGATTTGCTCCGACACTACTTCGGCCGGCAGCGACGCTTCAATCGCACGCCGGGCCACGCGCTCTTCCGGATGTGCATCCAAGAAAATTTTCACCTTGGCATCGGGAAACACCACGGATCCGATATCGCGCCCTTCCATCACCACCGAAACCTGCTCGCCGATCTCGCGCTGCTTGGCCACCAGCGCCCGCCGCACGGCTGCAACCACGGAAACCTGGCTCGCCGCTTCCGACACTTCGGGCTTGCGAATTGCGTCCGTGACATCCTCCCCATTCAGCAGGACCGTGCTGCCGCCGGGGACGAATTCGATGGCAGCCTCAATCGCGAGCCGCTCCAGCCGGTGCATGTCCGAAAGCGCGACGCCGGTACGCAGCGCCCACAGCGCCACCGCCCGATACATGGCGCCGGTGTCGATGTATACGAATCCGAGCCGTTCGGCGAGACGCCGCGCGATGGTGCTCTTGCCCGCGCCGGCGGGTCCGTCAATCGCGATGGCGATGCGCTTGCTCAATTACTCATGAGAGCACATTAAAATGAGACATAGCGGGAATGCAGGCAGCAGCGCGCGTGGGCGAGGCCACGCTGATCACGTCCAGCACGCGGCTGGCGCGGGCGCTCGCACAGAATTATCACGCGGAGCAGCGCCGGCACGGGCGCTCCGTGTGGAACCTGCCTTCGATTCTGCCATGGTCCGCTTTCCTGCGGCGCTGCTGGCGTGAGCGTCTGCTTTCGGGAAGCTCGGGACCTGCGCTGCTGGCGCCGGATCAGGAGCTGGCGGTTTGGGAGCAGGTGATTTCCGAATCGCCCGAAGGACTCGGCTTGTTACGCGTGCCGGAAACCGCCGCGCGCGCGATGGAAGCCTGGGCGCTGGCGCAGGCCTGGGAGTTGCCCGTTGACGCGCGCTTTGAAACGGGGGACGATCCGGCCGCCTTTCTCGGCTGGGCGCGCGAGTTCCTGCGGCGCTGCGAACGCAATCACTGGCTGGAAGAAGCGCGGCTCGCTTCCATCTTGACTGGTCAAGTGAAAGCGAGCGCAACGCAGCTGGCGGGCTTCGATGAGCTCACTCCTCAGCAAAGCCGTTTCGTAGCGGCACTGCCGAGCTCGGGTATGGCCGCGGCGCCAGCGTTCGAATCAACGCCGCTGTTGATACGGTTACGCGACACGGCCAGCGAGCTGCGCGGCGCCGCGCAGTGGGCGCGCGCGATTCTGGAACGCGAGCCCGATGCACGCATCGGTGTAGTGGTTCCGGATCTTGCCAGCCTGCGCAATTCCGCGGACCGCATCTTTCGCGAGGCGCTGCATCCGGGCGCGGTGTTCCAGGATTTCCAGCGCGCGTATCATCTTTCGATGGGCAGTCCGCTGGCGGCCTATTCGCTGGTTGCCGCCGCGTTCCTGCTGCTGGATCTCGCGGCGGGAGAGATAAACATTACGGACGCTGGAATGCTGCTGCGGTCTCCTTTTCTGGCGGGCGCAATCGGCGAAGCGACCCAGCGGCCCCAAATCGACTCGAAGCTGCGGAATCGCAGCGTCTGGAGCGTGAATGCGGGCGCGCTGCGCGCTGAAGCGGGGCGATGTCCCGAGCTTTCCAAGGCGCTATCACGGCTGGAGCGCGAAATGCGCGCCGCGCCGGAGCTGCAAACCGCCAGCGCGTGGAGCCGCACGTTTTCGCGGCTCCTGGAATCCGCCGGATGGCCCGGCGAACGTCCGCTAACGTCGGCCGAGTTTCAACTTGTGGAGGCCTGGAACAAGGCCCTCTCGTCATTCGCCACATTGGACTCCGTCACGCCGCGCATGAAAATGCCCGAAGCCCTGGCGCGTTTGCGGCGCTTCGCGGAGCGGACCGAGTGGCAGCCGGGCGATGAAGATGCGCCCGTTCAGATCATGGGAATGTTGGAGGCATCGGGCCTCGCATTCGATCACCTCTGGGTGATGGGTCTGCACGAAGATGCGTTGCCCGCGCAGGCGAATCCGAATCCGTTTATTCCCATTGCGATGCAGCGCGATCACGGGCTTCCGCACTCGTCGCCGGATCGGGAACTGGAGTACGCAGGCAAAGTGCTGTCGCGGCTCGCTACCAGCGCGCCCGATGTCGTGTTCAGCTGCCCGCGACGGGAACAGGATCGCGAGCTGGCGCCCACGCGGCTCTGGCCCGGCGAATGGCGGCAGCGCGAGGACGAATCCATTGTGAGCGGCTGGACTGCCCAGATCATGACCGCGGGCCGCGACGCACTGGAGACGCTGCG
>JALYHQ010000132.1 GCA_030776455.1 Acidobacteriota bacterium
CCCGCGATCTCCGCCGCGTTCTGACAATGCCGCTCCATCCTCAGATGCAGCGTCTTCAAACCCCGCAACGCCAGAAAGCTGTCGAACGGCCCCCCGATCGCCCCCACCGCATTCTGCAGGAACGCCAGCGTATCCGCCAGCGCCGGATTCTCACCCACCACCACCACGCCGCCCACCATATCGGAATGCCCGTTTAAATACTTCGTCGCCGAGTGCAGCGCCAGATCGAACCCCAGCTCGATCGGCCGCTGGATAAACGGCGTCGCGAATGTGTTGTCCGCCACCGTCAAAATCTGGCGCGCTTTCGCCACCTTGGCGACTGATCGCAAATCCACCAGCTTCAACAGCGGATTCGACGGCGTCTCCACCCAGATCATTTTCGTGTTGGGCCGCAGCGCCGCCTCCAGCGCTCCCTCCCGCGACATATCCACAAACGTGAAATCCAGTCCAGCCGACCTCTTCCGCACTCTCTCGAACAGCCGGAATGTCCCGCCATACAGATCGTCCCCAGCGACGACGTGCGATCCCGTGTCCAGCACATCCAGCACCGTAGCCATCGCGGCCAGTCCCGATGCGAATGCGTACCCGCGCGTCCCGCTTTCCAGATCCGCCACGCAGCGCTCGTATGCCATGCGCGTCGGATTCTGCGTGCGCGCATACTCGTACCCCTTGTGAACCCCAGGGCTCTGCTGCACGAAAGTCGAAGTCGCGTAAATCGGCGTCATGATGGCGCCGGTCGCCGGATCCGGCGTCTGCCCCGCATGTATCGCCCGTGTCGAAAAATGATGTCCCATGTGGGGCAGGTTAGCAACCTGCGGGACGCTTTCCAAGCGGCCCTCCCCAAGTTAGCAGCGTGTTCACACTACTGCTTCAGCTTGCGCCGCAAGTGATTGATCAGATCCGTGCGCGTAATCAGCCCCACGAAGCGCTCGCCATCCAGAATCAGCGCCACTAGTCCGCGTTCCAGCACCGCCACCACGTCCTCCAGTGATGCGTCTATCCCCAGCGTCTCCAGCCGCGTGCTCATGGCCGACCGCACCGGTTGATTGAAGTGCTCCGGATCGTTGTGCACCGACATCAGCACGTCGGATTCATCGAGTATCCCGATCGCGTGCCCACCCGAAACCACCGGCACTTGCGAAATATCCACCATGCGCATTCGCTGGAACGCCGTCAGCAGCGTATCGTCCGGACCCACCGTGATCACCGCGCCTTCTTCGTACCTCCGCGTGATCAGATCGCGCAGATCGCCTTGCTTCGGCCGCTCCAGAAAACCGTTGTCCATCATCCAGTAGTCGTTGAACATCTTCGACAGATACTTGTTCCCGCTGTCGCACACGAACGTCACTACCCGCTTCGCCGTCTTCTGCTCCCGGCAGTAGCGCAGCGCCGCCCCCAGCAGCGTCCCGGTGGACGACCCCGCCAGAATGCCCGAATGCTTCAGCAAATCTCGCGCCGTTCCCAGGCTTTCTTCATCGTCAATCGTATAGGCATGCCGCACCCGCGAAAGATCCACGATCGCATGCAGGCTGCCGCTCCCGATTCCCTCCACCACCGATGGTCCCGTCGGCCCCAGCTTCCCGCTGTGTACGTATTCTGCCAGCGCCGACCCCTGCGGATCGGCAAGCACCATCTCCGTCTCCGGGCCTACCCGCGCGAAGTAGCGGCTCAACCCCGTCATGGTCCCGCCCGATCCCACCCCGCACACCACCGCGTCCACCGCGCCTTCCATCTGCTCCCAGATTTCCGGCCCCGTCCCCACTTCATGCGCCCTCGGATTCGCCGGATTGCTGAACTGGTCCACCCAGTAAGCCCCCGGCGTCTCACGCGTGATCCGCGCCGCGTAGTCCTGGTAAAACTCCGGATGCCCCTTGCACACATCGGACCGCGTCAGCCTGATCTCGGTCCCCAGCGCATGCAGATGCGCAATCTTCTCCCGCGACATCTTGTCCGGGATCACCAGTATCAACCGATACCCCTTGAGCACCGCCACCAGCGCCAGTCCCAGCCCCGTATTTCCCGCTGTCGCCTCGACGATGGTCCCCCCCGGCCGCAGCGCCCCACTCACCTCCGCCGCTTCAATCATCGACAACGCCATCCGGTCTTTGATCGACCCGCCCGGATTCTCCGATTCCAGCTTCAAAAATAATCGGCAAGCCCCCGTGTCAAACCCCCGCACCTCCACCATAGGGGTCTTCCCAATCAATCCAATAGCATCATTCTCCGGTGCTGTGAGATGCATAGAAGTATCCATCATAGTAGGACAGGGCCATGCCCTGTCAGCCCACAACAGCACCACCCCCCAGTGGTAAACTAGAACTTCCCACCCATGAATCCAGCCACCCGCGCCGCTCACTGGAATCTCGGAACGCCCCAGCTCCTCGAGCGCGCCATCCGCGACCACGAAGGCATCCTCGCCAATGGCGGAGCCTTCGCCGTCAGGACCGGCCAGTTCACCGGCCGTTCCCCCAAAGACAAATACATCGTCCACGAAAAAAGCACCGAGCACACCGTCGAATGGGGCGCAGTCAACCAGCCCATGACTGAAGCAGCCTTCGACGGCCTCCACGCCCGCATGCTGAAGTTCTGGGAAACGCAAGAAGTCTACATCCAGGATCTCTACGGCGGCGCCGATTCTGCCTTCCGCCTCCCCGTTCGCGTTTTCGCGCAGCGCGCCTGGCACGCCCTCTTCGCCCGCCAGTTGCTGGTGCGCCCCAGCGCCGTTCATTCGCCCACCCACACACCGGAATTCACACTTTACTTCGCCCCCGGCTTCCAGGCCGATCCCGAAACCGACGGCACCCGCTCCAAGACTTGCATCGCGATTAATTTCAAGAAGCGCATCGTCATCATCGCCGGCACCGAATACGCCGGCGAGCTCAAGAAGAGCGTCTTCACCATCCTCAATTACCTCTTGCCTGATCGCGCCGTGCTTCCCATGCACTGCTCCGCCAACGTCGGCAACGACGATCGCGTCTCTCTGTTTTTCGGATTATCCGGCACCGGCAAAACCACTCTCTCCGCCGACCCCAAACGCCGCCTCATCGGTGACGACGAGCATGGCTGGAGTGATCGCGGCGTCTTCAACTTCGAAGGCGGCTGTTACGCCAAATGCATCCATCTCTCTAAAGAGAAGGAGCCGCAAATCTGGAACGCCATCCGTTTCGGCACGGTCCTGGAAAACGTAATGGTGGATCCCGACCTGCGCACTCTAAATTTCGATTCCGACGAGCTCACCGAAAACACGCGCGCCGCGTACCCCGTGGATTTCATCGACAACGCCCTGATCCCCGGCATCGGCGGTCATCCGTCGCATGTCTTGTTTCTCACCGCCGACGCATTCGGAGTGCTGCCCCCCATATCGCGCCTGACGCCCGACCAAGCCATGTATCATTTCCTGAGCGGCTATACCGCGAAACTGGCCGGAACCGAACGCGGCCTCGGCGCCGAGCCGTCCGCCACTTTCAGCGCCTGCTTCGGCGCTCCGTTCTTGCCCCGCTCCCCATTGGTGTACTCGAAGATGCTCGGCGATCGCCTGCGTGAGCACCGCGTGCATTGCTTCCTGGTGAATACCGGATGGGTGGGCGGCCCGTACGGTGTCGGCCATCGCATGAACCTCACCTTCACGCGCGCCATGGTGAATGCCGCAATCGAAGGAAAGTTGGACGACGTCCCCGCGAAACCGCACTCCATCTTCGGTGTCGCCGTCCCCGAATCCTGTCCCGGCGTCCCCCCCGAAATCCTCGACGCCCGCTCGCAATGGGCCGACCCCGCCGCCTACGACATAGCCGCCCGCAATCTGGAATCTTTGTTCCGCGCCAACTACGAGAAATTCAAGATCGGTGTCGATCCGCGTTTATCCGTGGTGTGATCGTTTTTGTTCAATAGAACAAATACTTCCGCCACTGATCGTCGCTCTTCGCCAGCAGCCGCATCAAATGGCGGCTCGTGTGTAGACTGAACGGCCTGGGCGCGCGCGCCAGCTTCATCCCCGACTCTTCCGGCGTCCTGCTCCCTTTCCGGTTATTGCAAGGATGACAACACGCCACCAGATTCTCCCAGGTGGTCTCTCCCGCCCTCGACCGCGGAATCACATGATCCAGCGTCAGCTCCCCGGACGGCATCGGCCGGTGACAATACTGGCACGTGTAGCGGTCGCGCATCAGAATGTTCTTCCGTGACAGCGCCCGCGTCTGGTGTGGAATTCGCCGGTACTCCAGCAGCCGGATCACCGATGGCACCCGCATCGCCGCGCGCGGCGAGTGGACATGGTGCGCCGAATGCTCCTCTGCCGACGCCACGCCCTTCAACACCAGCACCAGCGCCCGCCGCGCGGCGCACACGTTGATCGGTTCATAGCTGGCGTTCAGCACCAGCACGGGTTTATGCAGCCGGTCAAGTCCTGGCATGTACAAAGCTCCCAGACAATCCTTCAACCTCGGGATACGGACGTCGATCCAGCGGATCCACGCGCCTATCGACGCGCGCCAGCGTAATCACGGTAACGTGCTCGGCTCCCGCTCGCTTCAGCGCCCTCGCGCAGGCCGCGGCGGTAGCCCCAGTCGTCAGCACATCGTCCACCAGCAACACGCGCAACCCATCCAGCCGCTTGCGTACTCGAAACGCGCCCGCGACATTGGCTCGCCGCTTGGCGCCGCTCAGTCCGGCCTGGCTCGCGGTCGATCTCACGCGCCGCACCGCGTTGCGCACGCGCAGCCCGGCACGCCGCGCGATCTCATGCGCCAGCAGCTCGGATTGATTGAAGCCCCGGCTCCAGCGACGGTACCAGTGCAGCGGCATCGGAATCACCACGTCGAACCGGCTGTTCTCCGGCATTGTCCGCGCCAGCAGCCGCCCCAGCGGCCCCGCCAGCGTCGTGACATTCCCGTACTTGAAAAGATGAATCAGCTCGCGCAGCTCGCCTTCGTAAAATCCAAAAGATCGCACCGCGTCAAACCCCACCAGCCCCCGCCGGCACATTCCGCACAGCCCCTTGTCGTCGAGAGGGAACGGATTCATAAACGGCGCCTGGCACGCTGCGCAAAAATATTCCGCCATCAGCGGCTCAGGTTTCGCCAAACAGGACGCACAAACCGGAACACGGCTTACGTCGCGCAGAGGCACTGCGCAGATCCGGCATTCGTCGGGAAAAATCAGGGAAAAGAAATTCGAGGCGAGCTTACGAAGGAATAGAGGGGCGGCAAACGACGCGATCTTCTTGAGCCGGCTACTGCTGAAGACCCACCTCCAACATGCCCTTAGTGTACTGTCTTGTGGGGCAGGTTAGCAACCTGCGGGCCGCTTTCCAAGCGGCCCTGTCCGGGGTTCGCGTCCAGCTGCAATGATATGCGTATGCTCCCCCGACCACTGCTCTCCGCCATCCTCCTCACCGCCCTCTCCCTCACCGCCGCCGACGACCCCGGCTTCTCCCCCATCTTCAACGGCAAGAGCCTCGACGGCTGGGTCATCATGGGCCCATACGGCTCCGGCTACATCGTCGAAGCCGGCAAGATCGTCTGCCCCGCGGATGGCGGCGGCAACCTCTTCACCGAGCGCGAGTACGCCAACTTCATCCTCCGCTTCGAATTCAAACTCGAGGAGGCCGCCAACAACGGCATCGGCATCCGCGCCCCCTTGCAAGGCGACGCCGCCTATGCCGGCATGGAAATCCAGATCCTCGATTACGACGCCCCCGTCTATCGCGGCAAACTTCGCCCCGCTCAAGTCCACGGCTCCATCTACGACGTGATTGCCGCCAAGACCGGCTTCCTCCGCAAAACCGGCGAGTGGAACGAAGAAGAAATCCTCGCCGACGGACGCCACATCAAAGTAACCCTGAACGGCACCGTCATCGTAGACGCCAACCTCGACACCGTCACCGACCCCACGGTCCTCACAAAACACCCTGGCCTCGCCCGCAAAACCGGCCACATCGGCCTCCTCGGCCACCACTCCCGCGTAGAATTCCGCAACATGCGCGTAAAAGAACTATGAGTCTCTCCCAGGCCTCAGATATCTGCCCTTCATCCAGCCGTGCCCGCCTCCCCACTCGTCGCATCCTCCCGACGAGCAGAGCCGCGAGCGTAAGCGACCGGACCGAACAGCTCGGGAAAGCCTCACCTGCCCCTCTGTCCCTCGTGTACCGCAGTTCCTACCCCGTCGAACCCACCACCCCCGATCCCCACCCAAAAAAATATATCTTCCCTATCCTTCCCACACCTTACCCGCCCCACCCCCGCAAATCTCCCCCACCCCCCGTATATTCTGGTACCGAAAGAGCAGGGGCTCTCGCTTGTCGGACCCTCTGTTACCGCTTTCACCTGGAAGCACTCGAGCAACCCTGGGTGGCGGTCAGCGACAAGGTTCGGCTGCCAATCTAGTGGCAGTGGCCCGCCACCGGGCTTGCTAATACGGGTGAGCATGGAGGCCTCCAAAATTTGGAACTCGCAGCTCTTTGACAACCTGCTTAACGCCGGAACACTCGTTCCATCCAGGGCCGGACAATACTCCCGGCCATGGATGGAAACCGGTGCGCTCCTGGAATCAGATGGAACTCAACGTCCCCCGCGCGCGTGCGCAGACGGTCGGGAAACTCCTCCACCAGCTCATTAGGATAAAACTCGTCCTGATCCCGCGAGATGTGCAGGAGAGCTGCGTCCACTCGCTCATACTTCGGATCTTCCCAGTCGCGCGGCACGCCTCCGCAAATTCCCAGCACGCCCGCCGCCTCGCTCGGATACGTTGCGATAAACCGGTAATTCAAACCCACCGGCTGTGAGAATCCCATCAGCAAACAGCGCGACGCCGAAAGCTGAAACCGCTCGCGCAACTCCGCCAGCGTCGCCCGCACCATGTCGTGATGCAGCCGCACCGTAGATTCCCAGTGATCCCGAATCCCCCAGTTGTACGCCGCTGCCGCTTCGGCTGACGGTCCGCCCGCGTAGTGTTGATTGGGCGCCTGGATCGCCGCCACAACATGCTCTGCTCCGAGCAGAGGAACCGTGAGCCGCAGCATGGTTTCCGGATTTGATCCGTATCCGTGCAGCGCCACTACCACCACTGTCTCCTCTGAAACTTTCGCGGGCGCGTGCACCAGATAACGGCACTCCAGCCGGGCCGGAAACGTATGCCGCTCGAAGCTGTTAACATCCATGGGATCTCCTAATATAATGTAGTCAACATCCCCGCATGCCATTCGATAGAGAAGAAGCACTGGCTCGAGTTGGCGGTGACCCCGAGCTTCTTGCCGAGATCGCAGCCCTGTTCTTGAAGGATCTTCCTCGCGGCCTGGGTGAACTCCGCCAGGCTGTCGCCGCACGCCATGCCGACGCGGTTGAACGACACGCCCACGCCCTCAAGGGAGCTGTTTCAAACTTCGGCGCTCACGAAGCCACTGCCGCCGCGCAAGAACTCGAAATCCAAGCCCGCGCCGGCTCCATCGGCTCTCTCACAAAACTCGAACACGCTCTTGATCGCCTCCGACCCGAACTCGAATCTCTTTGTAGGGCAGATTAGCGATTTCCAATCGGCGCTTAAGCCGTCTGCTATAGTGTGAAAGTCTGCTCCTCTATGACGCCCACCTCAGTAACAGAAATCGTTTGTGCTCACAGCCCGGACTCCGATGACGCGTTCATGTTCTACGGCCTCGCAACCAAGAAAATCCGTTCCCCCATCATCGGATTCCGGCACGTCCTCGACGACATCGAAACCCTGAATCGCAAAGCTCTCGAAGGCGCCTACGAGCTCACCGCCATCTCCTACCACGCCTATCCCTACGTCGCCGACAAGTACGTGCTCATGAGCAGCGGCTCCAGCGTCGGCGATGGCTACGGCCCCACTCTGGTCAGCGGGCACCCGCTTGCCCCCGAGGAGCTGAAAGGAAAGAAAGTAGCCGTTCCCGGCACCATGACCACCGCCTTCCTCGCGCTCAAGCTTTTCGAGCCTGATTTCGAAGCCGTGGTTGTTCCCTTCGACAAGATCATGGACCTTGTGAGCGAAGGCGCGGTGGATGCCGGCCTGGTGATTCACGAAGGCCAGCTCACGTATTCCAAGAGCGGCTTGCACAACGTTCTGGACCTCGGCCGCTGGTGGAAAAAAACGTACGATCTCCCGCTCCCCCTGGGAGCCAACGCGCTTCTGCGATCTCTGCCCGAAGACGTCAAGAGTGAATGCAGCCGCATGATGCGCGAGAGCATTCAGTACGCGCTCGACAATCGCGAGCAGTCGCTCGAATACGCGCTGCAGTTCGCCCGCGACATGGATCCCCGCCTGGCTGAAAAGTTCGTCGGCATGTACGTCAACCATTACACGGTGGACTGCGGCGAGCTGGTGCCCAAGGCCGCCCAGAAGCTGCTCGATCTCGGATACGAAGCCGGCTTGATCTCTAAGAAGGTGACGGTTGAGTTTGTGCGGTAGCTTTCGAATCGCGTTGGCCGCCTTGTTTGCGCTCGGCGCATTCGCGGCGGACAGCGACGTAAAACTGCGCGTTAGAGGCGTCCGCGACCTCGCTAAAGCAGGCTCTTCCGCCATCCCCAAAATCGAACCATACCTCTCCGACGCGGACGTCGATGTGCGCATCGAAGCCGTGAAAGCCATCGTCGATCTGGACACTCAGTACAGTCTCGATCCGCTTATCAAGGCCACCTCCGACAACGAACCCGAAATCCAGATCCGCGCTACCGCCGGTCTGGTGAATTTCTATCTGCCCGGCTACGTTAAGACCGGCAGGACCGCGCCCCTGAGACGTGCCGGAACTGCCGTGAAGAGCCGTTTCACGGATACCAACGATCAAGTAATTGACGCCTTCATCCAGGTGCGTCCCGAAGTGATTCAAGCGCTCGGCCGTCTCGTGCGCGGTGGCGCCGGCATGGAATCCCGCGCCCACGCCGCCCGCGCGGTGGGAATTCTGCGTGGCCAGGCCGCCCTGCCCGATCTCATCGCCGCCGCGCGATCCAAGGACACCGACGTCATCTATGAATCCCTGATCGCACTCCAGAAAATCAACGACCCGTCCGCCGGACCCGCTATTGAGTTTCTGCTTCGCGATTTGAACGAGAAAGTCCAGCTTGCCGCCATTGAAACCGTGGGTTTGCTGCATGATCAAACCGCCGTCAACGCCTTGCGCGATGTCTTGGATCGCAGCAAGAGCGGCCGCATCAAGCACGCCGCGCTGGTTTCCATGGCCATGCTGCCCGATCCCGAGTTGCATCCCGTCTACATCGGTTACCTCATCAGCAAGGACGACGACCTGCGCGATGCGGCCGTCGAGGGCCTGGCCCGTCTTAAGAATCCCGCCGACCTCCCGCGCATCCAGCAAGGCTGGGAGGACGAAAAAAAGACCGGCCCTCGCCTCGCCATGGCGTTCGCCTTGGTCTACCTCGGCAAGTTCGACAACACCGATTTTTCCCCGTTGCGCTACATCGTGAACCAGCTCAACTCCGCCGGCTATCGCGATACTGCCCGCGCGTACCTCATCGAGCTGGCGCACAACCAGTCTGTGCGCACGTCCCTCTATCCATCCTTGAGCCAGGGCCTCGCCAGCAAGGATGAAAAGACCGGACTGTCGCAGATCCTGGCCACCTCCGGCGGCCCCGATAGCATCCCCTACCTCGAAGAGCTCTCCAAGGACCCCGACAAAGACGTAGCCCAGGAAGGCCTGCGCTCCCTCCGCACCCTCCGCACCCGCCTCCCCTAGCTTCCGTTGTGGGGCGGGCCCCCCGGCCCGCAGCCGGCCCCCCGGCCGGCTCCCCTCAAAGCCGGATACAACCCCCTATAAACCCCATAC
>JALYHQ010000133.1 GCA_030776455.1 Acidobacteriota bacterium
GGTGAGAACAATCCTGAAGGGCAATCCGTCGGGCACGGGGACAGGCGATGCCGCGGTGACCGCGGGGTGATTCGCGGAAGCTGTGGTCTGTGGCGGCGCCGCTTGTGTCGGCGGAATCCCCGGCGCTCCAGCTACAGTTGGAGGGATCACAGCGCTCTTGGGATTGCGCATCGCCTCGATGACAGCTTCGGGCACGCCGGCCTTGCTCAGCCGTATCACCTCGGCCGTGGAAAGATCAAAGTTCGTCTTCGACGACCGGATTTGTTTGACGATGAGCGAAGCCGGCACCTTGGCCTTGACCATTTCGAGAACGCCATCGTTGGTCAGCACTACCACTGCCGCAGTGGGAACCGTGGGCGCGGGTGCCGCGGCGGTGGGCGGTTGATTGAGTGGACTCGGCTTTGCCGGTTCAGGAACGGCCGTAGTAGTTGAGACCGGAGGCGGCCCTGCCGCGGCGGGTTTCCGCTGCGTGGTCCACCACCATCCCGCTGCTCCGGCCACCGCGGATACCACGAGGCCGACGATAAGCAAGGGCGCGGCTTTCGATGCCGGCTTTTTGGTATCGGGGATCTGTACCTTGTACAGCACGCCGGAATCGGACTGGTGCTTGAGCCCCGAAAGCGCGGCATGCACTTCCTGCATGGACTGCCAGCGCGCGTCGGGATCCTTGCGGAGGCAACGGCTGATCACTTGCTCAATTTGCGGCGGGACATCCGGCGCCATGCTGGCGATGGGCTTCGATTCATCCCGGACCACGGAAAACAGCGTCGACATGTTCGAGCCGCCGTCGAATGCCTTCACGCCCGTGATCATTTCGTACAGCACGGAACCGAACGAGAAAATGTCCGAGCGCACATCCACGCGTTTGCCTTGCGCCTGCTCCGGCGACATGTAACTCACCGTGCCGATGATGGAGCCTTCCACCGTCAGCGGGGCATCCACGGTTTCGGTATCGCCGAAATGTGGGGTGGCGTCCGTGAGCTTGGCCAGACCAAAATCGAGGATCTTCACCAGCCCCGATTCCTTCACCATGACGTTGCCCGGCTTCAGATCGCGATGAATGATACCCGCGGCGTGCGCGGTCTTCAGCGCGTCCGCCATTTGGAGGCTGTATTGAAGCACCTGGGGGACGCGCAGGCCGCCCTGCGGAATCAACTCCAGCAGTGTCTTTCCGCCCACGTACTCCATCACCATGTACTCGGTGCCGCCTTCGGAGATGATGTCGTGAATGGTGATGATGTTCGGGTGGTTCAGCGCGGAAGCCGCCTGGGCCTCCTGGAAGAAACGCCGCCGGCGGTCCGCTTCGCCGGTCTTATCGGCCGGCAGTACCTTGATAGCAACGATGCGGTTCAGCCGCGTGTCCTGGGCCTTGTACACCTCGCCCATGCCCCCGGACCCGATCTTCTCGAGCAACTGATACTGCAGTACGGTTCGGCTCTCCATATCCCTCAAACTGCATTATAAGGTGGCGCGGGCTTTAGCCTGCGATGCGCAGGTTCGAAACCCGGCAAACACGTCCCGCCGGTCCCTTGGAAAGAAGTTCCGCCAGGTGTTCCGAATCAATCGCGGTTGCGTCGCCCAGCATCCGCCGCGCAGCACCTTGCGCTCACTCCCGAACCAGGGTTCCGAGTATTCCTTGTAGGGATCCACCACAAATCCCGGATATGGCAGAAAGTCCGTGGCGGTCCACTCCCACACGTCCCCGCAGTCGCGGCGTTTGGTCTTGTCGATGCCCGACGCCGCCAGTTCCCACTCAGCTTCGGTGGGCAGCCTGCGCCCGGCCCAGCGGCACCAAGCTTCCGCTTCATACCAGTTCACGTGCATGACGTTTTCATCCGTGGGCAGCGGCAGAATTCGGTCATACACGCGGTACATCCAGTTCCCACCAGCCTGCGGAACCCAATACACGGGATGCTGCGCTCCGGCCTTCTCGCGCCAAGCCCAGCCTTCGCCACTCCACCACTCGCGGCGACGGTAGCCGCCATCATCCACGAATCCGGCAAATTGCCCGTTCGTAACCGCGGAGCCCGCCATGGCAAAAGGAGCCACGCTCACCGGATGCGCCCACTTCTCGTTATCGAATACAAACTCGTCACCCGGAACTGCTCCGAGCATATAAGTGCCGCCCTCGATTTCGACATCACCGTCCACTGCCGGACCCGGCGCGGCGACTTCCCATCCCTTAGGCGACGGATACCCCAGCGTCTGGCGCGTGTACGTGAACGCCTCCCCGTGCATGTCCTCGTGCATCACCGGCAGCCAGTGAAAGTATGCTTCCTCCTCGCTAACGTCATTGCTCGCCAGTCGCTCTAACACCCGATCCAGCACATCTTGCATGTATCGCAGCGTCTCGGCGCGCGAGGGCAGCGGCAGTTCCCAGCGCGAGTCATGCGGCACCGCGGCCGAATCCCAAAACTCGTCGGCGCGCGGATGGATCGAAGCTTCGCCGCGCAGGTGCCGCAACGCCCAGCGCTCCTGAAACCAGGCCACGTGCCCGATCTCCCAGATGGGCGGATTGATGATGTCGACAACCGGTACGCTTAGCTGTTCATCCGAGAGATCGGACACCAGTTCCAGAGTGCGACGCCGGGAGTCCAGCAGCATGGCCTGAAGTTCGCCAGCGGAGATCACCTCATAATTGTAGGATGCGTGTCCGCATTGTGTGTCCGGCCCCGCCCGGCACGTTGTACGGCAATCGGATCACCGCGCTGCGATGGGCCCGCATCCTGCGCGAATTGGGCCACCGCCCGATGATCGCGACCGCTTACAACGGCGAGCCCGCTGACCTGCTGATCGCGCTGCACGCCAGGAAGAGCGGCCCCGGCGCGGAAGCGTTTCACAAGCGCCACCCTGAAAAACCAATCATCGTCGCCCTCACCGGGACCGATCTATACGGGGACATCCGACGCTCTGTCATCGCGCAAGAAGCGCTGGCGCTCGCCACGCGGATCGTGGCATTACAGCCGCTCGCATCCGCCGAACTGGCGCCCGGTCTTCGGGACAAGGTCGAGGTGATTTATCAATCCGCTGAAAAGACTCGCGCCGCGCCGGCTCGTCCGTTCCAGGTTTGCGTAGTGGGTCACCTGCGCCCGGTAAAGGATCCGTTCCGCGCGGCAATGGCCGTGCGGAGCCTCTCAGCGGAATCCAAAATTCATGTAGTGCACGCCGGCGCCGCGCTGGCCCTCCGGATGGAAGCTCGGGCGCTTGCCGAGCAGGCCCGCAACCCGCGCTATCGCTGGCTCGGTGAACTGCCGCGCGCGAAGGTCCGCCGTCTCATCGCGTCCAGCCACCTGCTGGTGCTCAGCTCTCGATTGGAAGGAGGCGCGAACGTCATCTCCGAAGCCATCGTGGACGGCACACCCGTGGTAGCCTCTCGAATCCCGGGCTCCGTCGGCCTGCTCGGCGAGGATTATCCGGGCCTCTATCCGGTCGGCGATACCGGCGCGCTGCAGCGACTGCTGCTCCGCGCGGAAAGCGACTCGCGTTTCTACGCCGATCTGCGTGCTCGCTGTGCCCGCTTGGCGAAGCTCTTCCATCCATCCCGCGAACGGGCAGCCTGGCGCAGGCTCCTCAGCTCTACGTCACTCCGGCTCGCGAACACAGCATCATAAACCCGGCCGTCGCCAAGCCTCGGTGGGCCGCCAGGGTCAGAACGCTAAAGCATTCAAGCAGCGCTCGTACGCTGACCACGGGCTATCAGTCGCGGGAGAGAAGCCGTTCGTAAGCTGCAAAGTACCCTCGCGGTGCTCGTGCCAGTCCGAGAGCAACGCGATCAGACACGTCGTGTCCAGGCCGAACAGCTCTTAGTCGATTTTTCCTTCGCGGAGTTTGCGGATAAATTCGTTAACGTTACGGGATGATGTCTTCTTCGCTCCGGCGATCTTGGCCACCAGGACCGAACCCTTTCGAATAACCTTCACGGTCGCAAGCTTCAGTCTTGATCCGCGCTGCGCGCGCCGCGCGCCAGCAGCGCGGCAGTCGCGCTCAACACCACCACGAAGCCCAGCGCCATCCGCAGCGACGACGCCTGCGCCAGGAATCCGATCACCGGCGGCCCCGTGACGAATCCCAGATACCCAAATGCCGTCACGGCGGCGACCCCCGCCTGGGCGTTGACCCCCGCCTTACGCCCCGCCGCGCTGCATGCGATGGGAAAAATGGTGGAGAAGCCCGCGCCCGCGCAGGCGAATCCGATGAGCGCACCCGCAATGCCGCCGGAGAGCAATCCCGCTCCCAGTCCCGCCGCGGCGATCAGTCCTCCCCAGCGCACCAGTCTCACCGATCCGAACCGGCCTCGCAGCCAGTCGCCGGCGAACCGGCCGCCGGCCATCGCCAGTGAAAATGCCGCATAGCCCGCCGCCGCAGTGCCCGGACCAGTCAAGTGGCTCAGGTAGACTGCCGACCAATCCGCCATGGCGCCTTCGCCCACGAGCACGCAGAATGCGATCACGGCCAAGCCCAGTAGCGGCGTCAGCGAAACCCGTGCGCGGCTGCGTTCCGCCGTCGCGCCGGGCAAGTCAGCCAGCAGATGCCGGGTTGCGAAAATCACTCCTACAGCCAGTAGCACGCCGGTGGAGGCAAGATGAATGAAAGGATCAATTCGCTCGGCGGCTGCCAGTCCGCCCATCCCCGAGCCGGTCATTCCCCCCAGGCTGAACAGCGCGTGAAACGAAACCATCACGGGACGCCGATACGCGGTCTCCACGTCCACTGCCTGCGTGTTCATCGCGACATCCATCGCGCCCGCGGTGAGGCCAAACACGAAGAGCAGCGCCCCCAGTGACAGTGCACTGGTGGCAAGCGCGGGCAGGGTGAGCGCCGCGCAGAACGCTAGCGACGTCCACCGGGTTGCGCGGGCGCTTCCGTAACGGCCCACCAGTTTCGACACCAGCGGCATCGCGGCGAAGCAGCCCGCCGCCATGCCCAGCAGGGCGAGCCCGAGAATACCCACCGATAAGCCCAGCTTCGCTTGCATGGCGGGAATGCGCGCCAGCCAGTTCGCGACGCCGATCCCATGCAGCAGAAAAACCGCCGACACCGAGATGCGCGCCGCCCGTGGATCAACCAAAGGCCACGATAGCAACTCGACGCTCAGGCGGGCCAGCGGCGAAGATCGGTTCGCTTCAGGAAGATGGCGGCCAGGCGCTCCAACGATTCCCGGTCCTCAACGTCGAATCGCGCCAGGCGTGGACTATCCAGATCCAGAACGCCCAGCAAACGCTCGCCATCCAGCAGAGGAATCACGATCTCTGAGCGCGAGGCGCTGTCGCAGGCGATGTGGCCGGGGAACGCGTTGACATCCGGGACGACGATGGACGACCGGCGCTCGGCCGCCGTGCCGCAGACTCCCTTGCCCATTGCGATCCGCACACAAGCGGGCCGGCCCTGAAAAGGACCCACCACCAGCTCGCCGTCGCGAAAAAAGTAGAATCCCGCCCAATTCAAGGCGGGCAGCGAGTGATAGAGCAGTGCCGCGAAATTGGCGCAGTTGGCAAGCGCGTCGGTTTCGCCATCGAGCAGAGCTTCGGCCTGGGCGGCCAGATCCCTGTAGAACTCTTGCTTGCCGCTACTGGCGGCCGTGGGGGTGAGTGCCATTCATTCCAGGGCCGCCGCCGAAGCCCGCGCCGCGGCCAAACCCCGCGTGATCCGCATGCTGGGCGAACTTGGTCTGCTGGTCCGGCGTCAGGATCTGATAAAAGGCCGCGTGAGCTTTGGATTCGCTTGCGATCTGCTGGGTGGTCAGGTTGCCGATGGCGATCGCCGCGGCATCAATGCCGTTCGTGTCATTGTTCTTCACAGCGGCTTCCAGGCTCTGATGAGCCACCTTCATGTTGCTGCGCACGGATGCGCCAGCCGTGGCGGCATTCGTGAAAATCGTGGTCGCTTGCTGTTGCTGAGCCGTGGTGAGCCCCAGTTGGGTGGTCAGGGAATCCACGCGATGCTGCACCATCATCTCCGGAGTGTGGGGACCGCCCGGCCTTTGGGCCAGCAGCAGGGAAGTCGCGACAGCGGATGTCACCAGGAAGGCGGACAGTTTGGTTTTCATAGGCTCTTGGTACTATTTAACACCTTCCGCGGCCAAGCCGATGTTAAGAGTTTGTAAAGGCTGGAAGCTACACCGGGGACGGAAGCGGAATGCAAGAGAGCTTCGGAAGAATTTTCACGCGGATGGGCGGAGGCGAAGCTGCCGCGTTTTCCGCGCAGCTTCGGCAAGCAGCGCGTTGAACGCTATCGCCGAAGCGGGTCAAAAAGATACGATGAAGAGAGAGGTAACAGCATGGCAAGTCTCGATTGGTCACAATGCCCCGCCGTGGAGAGCATCCCCGGCAAGCTTAGCGGCGCGTGGGTGTTTCGCGGTACGCGCGTGCCCGTCTCGGCTATTTTCGAGAATTTGAGAACTTCGCCCATCGAAGAGGTACTAGAAAACTTCCACGTCACGCGCGAACAGGTTCAGACCGTGCTCGACTTCGCCGCCAAAAGCACCCTGGAAACGTTGCGCGTCGGATGAAGATCATCCTCGATGAAAGCGTTCCGCAAAATCTGCGGTTACTCATCGAGGGCGGCCATACGGTGGTGACGGCATGGTATCAAGGCTGGTCCGGTCTGAAGAACGGAGCCTTGCTGGACGCAGCGGAAGAAGCGGGCTTCGGTTTATTCATCACGGCGGATCAAGAGATGAGCTACCAGCAAAATCTGACCAGTCGGAAAATGGCGCTGGTCGTACTAAGCACGAACAACTGGAGCTTCATCAAGAAGGAATCGGCGAGATCATGGCCGCCATCGATGCCGCCGCGCCGGGCAGCTGTACCGAGGTGAAAATCCCGACAACGTAAGCCCTCGCCGCGTTTCACCCGGCGGCAAGCCACGCTTACGCGCTGGGATGAGCGGCGCAATGCCGACACACGCAGCGTGGCGAGGTACGCGCCGAAAGGCTGATGACCGGCCTGGCAGCCCTCGCAGGGCAAGGCGCGGCCTGTTGCTTCCTCGACACCGCGACGGCCATCTCAGAACAGACCGCCGCGCTTATTGACCTCGTGGACTTCGTCGTATTCAGGTGCGATCCTCGCCCTCCGATCCACGGGCCGTAAACGAAACCGTTCAGCTCGTGAAAGACGCCGGCAAACCATTCGTATTCGTTATCACCCAGGCGAAGCAATAAGTCACAATCACCCTCAGGCCATGGCGGCGACCCGCGCCTGCAAGCTACACGTCCGGAAAGGAATTCACCCGGTTCAGCCAGCCCCTCAGAAACTTGGCGAGGGGCGGCTTCTTTTGGGCCAGGTCCTGATAATACTGGATGCGTCCCTGCTTGTACTTGCGGTAAACCTCGTCTTGGTCCACGGCCTGCAGCGCTTGCACCGAAGCCGGCCCGATCGCCCCATCCACCGTCAAAGCTTGGCCCATGCCCGCCAGAAAGTCTGCAGCAGCCGGGTGGCGTTTCCGCCCGCGTTAACGTAAAAGTCGCAGACGATATTCGCCAGATTCTGCGACGCCGTATCGTCTCCGCGGGTCTTGTTCCAGTACAGCGCCCTGTAGATGACGCCCACCTGCGCGTCGCTAAGCGTCTTCAAATTGGCCAGCGTCGGTTCCAGCCCCAATAGGTTCTGGGCGCAGCCCCGAAAAGTTTGTAGCGTAATGCCCTTGTTCGTGGCCCCGCCCGGATCCACCGGATCGTCCACAAACCCGCCTTCAAATTTCAACACCAGCGGAAGAAAGACCTCGAAATCAGCCACGGTGAATAGAAGTATATGGCAGAAAATCGACGGTGTACATCGGCCGCGTTACTGGAGCTTCCCGCGCCCCGCCACTCGCCAGACGCACTCCACTCGGTCTTCCCGCAAGCCGTATACCTGCTCGTGCAGATTTATTGCGACACACACGTGATTCGGGATTATCCGCACGCGGTCGCCCACCTCGAACCCGCGCTCGGCCTTATGCACATCAATGAAGCCGTGCTCCTCATTCATCTTGCCGAACACCGCCTGAGGCGCGTCGAGCACGTGGCCGAAGCTGACTTCACCCGTCGCCGGCCGGTCCGATGAGAAAGTCTTCGATCCGCCATCGATAATGATTTGCCCCGGATGAGCCGTGGATACCACCGTCGCGACGATGGCCGCCGCGCAATCCTCCATGCCCGCCGCTCCGCATTGAACGGTATTGCGGTCATTGAATATGTAGGTCCCGGGACGGATCTCATTCAGTCCCCGGATGCAGTGCGAATGAAATAACGTCGGCGTCGATCCCCCGCTGACAATCCTGGTTTCCAGTCCCGCTCGGCGAAGATCTTCCAGCATGGACTCCACGGTTTCCGAAAGCCGGTCCAGCGCTCGCAAGCCGTCCTCATCCAGCACCTTAATATGACCCGGGTAGAACGCGATCCCTTCGAACCGCAATCCTGGCAGACCATCCATCCCGCGCGCCAGATCCACCAGTTCAGCTCCCGGCGCAACCCCCACTCTTCCCAGCCCCACATCGGCCTCAGCCAGTACGCCGATCTCCACCCGCGCCGTCTGGGCGGCTTCGGAAAGCTGCCGGGCCGCGGCCATGCTGTCCAGCGCTACCGTCACCTCGGTTTTCCTGGCCACTTCCATCAACCGGCGCAGCTTGCCGTTGCCGATCACCGGGAACGCCACCAGCACATCCGGCGGCTCGGCGCCCAGCATCACTTCCGCTTCCCCCACCTTGGCTACCGTCAGTCCGGCAGCCCCCAGGTCCAACTGCTTGCGCGCCAGCGCTGGAATCTTATGGGTCTTGGTGTGGGGCCGCAACCTCAATTGATGCTCACGGCCATAGTCCGCCAGCCGCTCCAGGTTGCGCTCCATGATGTCCAGATCGATCACCAGCGCGGGCGTCTCCAGTTCGGAGACATGCAGGCCCGTGCTCATGGCTTGAAGCGCAGCGCCAGCTTGGACCCCTGCAGGCGGTAGTGCAGTTCCAGTTCCTTGGACTTAACTTTGCCCTCAATCGGGAAATAGAGCAGGCCCGAGAGCGGATCGGTGATTTCCTTTTCGGCCAGTACCTTCTCCTTTAATACTCCCAGCAGCGGATTCTCCTTGGACTCGCTCTTTTCCACTTTCGCCTCGGCGGCGGTAGTGCCGGCCGCATTGCCCACCTCCCCACCGTTACCCGGACCTCTCTGCGGGCGTCCCATGGTCCCGGGGATTCCGCCCCAAGTGGGTCCGGTGGGCTGGCCCATGGTTCCCCCAGCGGTGGCTTGCCCGGACCGGACCACCAGCGTGCTGTTGCCGGCAATTTGGCTGGGCGCGAACGGCTGAGACCGCTGTCCGTCGTGCTCCGAGGTCAGCAGAAAATCGTCGCGGCTCACTGGAATCGATTTATCGGTCAGCGGCCGAACAGTGACGCGCAGCACCACGATCCCGCCCCCCAGGTCCGACCCCAGTTCCTTCAGAATCTGATCCTTGTCCAGCAGCGTCGCCGTGATCTCCACTGTTTCGTTAGAGGTGCGTTCGATAGGCAGCGTCTTGTCCGCGGCCAGCGCCGCCCCGCAGATCGCCAGCGCCATCCAACCCGTCCGAAGTTGCATAAACCCTGCTCCCATGGGCATTATACGGCAGCTCAGCCGCCAAGAGCGCTCTGGTCATGAATAGTACCTAAAGATTGCCCGTTTGAGTGCCGATGTCATAAGCAGTGTCGTTCATAAGCCGGTTTCTTCTTACTTTCGTGGGGTCGCTCCTATTGTCGACCCCGCTATGGTGCCAAAGCACCCTCTACACCAGCACTTCTATCGGTACGGTTCCGCCAGGAGCACGCTTCCTGGTGGATAACGAGCCATATACGTCGCAGGTGGCCTTCAGTTGGCCCATCGGCAGCAAGCACACGTTGGTGTTTATCACCGACCCGCTTCTGCCGGGTCAGGTTGCCGCCAGCGCTTTCCAAACCTCGACCGACGGCGGCACCGTCTATGCGTTCAACGGCTGGCGGGATAACGCCGGACTACTGTCGGCGGGCGGGGAAACGGTTCTAACGATTACGGCTACACCAGCCATAACCTCGATCCGCGGGGACGTGACCATCAGCTACCGGCTCAAGGTGAATCTCTTTGACGATTCCGGCTCAACGGCTCCGCCTACTTGCGGAGCGCCCGGTATATCGGGGCCATCGCTACGGCCGGGAGTGGTTTTTATCGGAGGTGTCTGCTATTGGAGCAGCGTGACTATTCTGGTTCCCGCCAATTCAGCGCTGGCCCTGAACGCTTTTCCTTATCCGGGATTCGCCTTCCTCGGCTGGGTGACTAGTGTCGCGAATCCGGGTCCTTTCTTGAGCAGCATCACCATTAACG
>JALYHQ010000134.1 GCA_030776455.1 Acidobacteriota bacterium
GGCGGGAAGGCCCGGGCAAGCGAGCCGAGCGGCGGGATTTATGTGGTGTTCGCGCTGCCGGCGCTGTCGACTTACAGCGATGGTAGAATCGCGAAGTGAAGAAGGACGAGCGGGGGATTAACCCGCGATGGGCGTGTCCATATTGCCAGCATGAGCTAGATGCCCGGCTGCATTGTGAATGCGGGTTCGACGCCGACTTTCGCAATGACATGTACTATATCCACCGAACGGATGAGTCGTGGGATATATGCCTGATCGAACGCCGAGGGTGGATTGAAGCGTCCAAGGAGCGCGGCGTTTATTTCGAGAACGATGACCATTTCTTTCTACCCGATGGCAGACCGCACCTGCGCGAGTTCTATAAAGAGAGCAAGGCGCATATCGACAAGTTTATCGCCGTGGCGGACTTGAGCGGCCGCCTGTGTCTCGACTTAGGGGCCTCGGTGGGGTGGGTGGAAAACTATCTGCTGCGCTGCATCCCAACGGTGAAACTAATCGCGCTCGAGGTCAATGACGATCCACTCTGCGGTCTGGGCAGGGCGGAATCGCTGAAGCGCCGCGCCGCCGTGGATTTTACATGTCTGGTTGCCGATATGCATCATATTCCATTGGCAAACGATAGCGTGGATCTGGTGTTCTCCGTGGATGCGTTGCACCACTTTCGCGATCTCGACGTTGTCTTCAAGGAGATTCACAGGGTGCTGCGCCCCGGAGGAACTTTCTACGGCCTGAACGAACCCGACCGTCCGGATGGGGCAGACGAGGACAGCTACGTGAAGTCGCACGTAGAATTGGAACTCCGGCACGGTATTATCGAGCGGAGGCCCCGGATCGCGGAGTATCTCAAGATGGGTGAGTGTCTCAATCTGCGGGTTGCGAACGATGAAGTCAACTTAGCCAAGAATGTTGTATCGTCTGGGCTGTTTCTCGCGGGCGTGAAAGCCTGAATGTCCAAATTGCATAAGGGGAGCACGAGGTACAAGCCGCAGCCGCCCTCGGAACCCGCGAGCTCCGAGACCGCCGATCCGCCCGCGGCGCCGGCGCCATTTCGCCGCGACCTGCGCGCAAGCGTGCTGCTGGCGCTGGTGTGCCTGCTGGTCTACAACGCCAACCTGCGATCCATCAGCGCCGGCGACACGTACCCGGCGCGATACATTCCTCTTGGAATCTGGCGGTACCAGACTGTGCTGCTGGATCCCATCGCATCGGTCACCGCGCAGGGGCGGGGCAGCTCCGCGTTCTGGATTGTGCGGGGGCGCGACGGTCACGCCATCTCTCTTTATCCAGTGGTGGTCCCGGTACTGGTAGCGCCGTTATATTTGCCGGCAGCTATTTATCTGCAGGCCAGAGGCTGGGATCCGATGCTGCTGGACCGGCTTGCACGGATCATGGAGAAGCTCTCCGCCTCGCTGCTGGCTGCGATGTCGGTAGCGTTGTTCTACCTGTTGCTGCGGCGGCGGGCGGAACGCCCCGTTGCTCTGCTGCTCACGCTTGCATTTGCGTTCGGCACCAACACCTGGGTTATCAGCAGCCAGGCCCTCTGGCAGCACGGAGTGGGCGAGTTGCTGATAGTCGCCACGATGTTTCTGCTCACCGGGCCATGCACCACTCGCGCAACAGTTACGGCTGGTTTTCTTTGCGGTCTCATCGCGTGCAACCGGCCGCCCGATTCCATCCTGGCGGCGGCGCTTGGACTCTATGGTCTTTGGTGGGCCAGACGACGGGCGCCAGCCCTGGTGGCGGCGGCCGCCGCGCTGCCTGTGAGTTTGCTGCTGTTTTACAACCTCGGAGTGGTCGGCAACGTGCTAGGCGCTTACGGACTTTTAGGCAAGACTGCTTTTCTTGGGCATAACGTGGTGTTCGGCGTCGCGGCGCTGCTGTTCAGCCCGACGCGAGGGCTTTTCGCTTTCTCGCCGTTCCTGCTTTTTCTTCCTTTGTGCTTCGCGCAGACGCTGCGCGATCGTGGCGCCCGTGTCCTCACCGTAATGCTCGGCATCGCCGTGATCGTCCAGTTGCTGCTGTACGCGAGGGCGGACTGGAGGCAAGGCGCTTCCTTCGGCCCGCGCTGGCTGACAGACGCGCTGCCGATACTGGTCTGGATGCTGGCGCCTATCGTTAGCGCGCTGCGCGGCGTGCGGCGCTCTGTGTTTGTGTGGGCCTGCATCGCGTCGATGGCGATTCAGACGGTTGGCGCTTTCTGGTACACAGGCGCCAGCGACGGCGCGATCTTCGCCGCCCCCGCGGGACCGAATCAGATGCGGGCGGCCTGGGATTTCCGGAATGCCGCGTTCATCGCCGAATTGCGGCATCCGCCGGCGCCACTTGAGTTGGCGACCAACGTACGCGGCTTTCTTGACATTGTGACGACGAGCGACGGAAAAGATCTCGACGCTGCAAGCGGCAAGGACCTGGACATCGCAACCGTGAAGGAAATCGATGTCGAAGGATGGGCGCTCGTCTCGGGCCACTCGCCTTGGGAAGTAATCGTCATGCTGGATGGGAAGCCGGTGGCAACCACCACCAAATTCTTCGAACGGCATGACGTGGCGCGATTGCTTGGTGAGACGAGCCCCAGTGGCTGGCGCGTGGCGGCGGCAGTCCAAGAGTTGAATCCGGGGGAGCACATTGTGTCCCCGCTGGTGCGAGCGTACGAAGGCGGCGAACTGCACTTCCTGGGCGAGCGGCGGTTCACGGTGGGCGGTGACCAGCAAGGTCCGGTGGCGATGAGTCCTGCACGCGGCGACAACGGGGACCTTGCGCTGAGTGCGCGGCTGGCGGCTGCCGTTATCGCCAGCCATCAGCAGATCCCGGGTTATTGGCTAACCGCATTCACGAACGAGACGCGCTTCCGGCGTCCACTGGTGGAGATGAACACTTACGTCACGTCGGTGATGATCGACGTTCTCGATCCCGTGGCGAAAGCGGCCAACCTGGAGGAGAGCCTGCAGCGGGCGCGGCAGCATCTTTCCGGCCAAATCGAGGCCGGAGGGCTGGTTCGCTATCACGGCCGCCCGGACGCTCCCACCATCGGCACGCTCGGCTGCGCCATCACGCCGGACGCCGATGACACCGCTCTGGTTTGGAGGATCGCTCCCAGCGCGCATCGCGAGCTATTGCCAACCGCGCTTGCGACTCTGGACCGCTACCGCACTCCAGACGGCCTCTACCGGACATGGCTCGCACCCCGAGATCAGTACCAGTGCATCGACCCCGGCAAGGATCCCGACCCCGCGGACGCGTGCATTCAGATGCACGTGCTGATGTTCCTGGCAAAGGCGGATCCACCGGCCGCCCGGGCCTTGTGCGGCGCACTGGGGCGAACGATCTCCGCGGATCGCATTTGGGTTTACTACAAAGCCGCTCCGCTGGTTCCCATCCTGCGCCAGGGGGAGCTCCAAAGGACCGGGTGCGCGCTGACGCTGCCGCCGGCGCGCGTGCAGACGGCCGTCCCCGGACAGAAGATCTGGGCCGCCGCCGGACAAATGCTTGAGCGCATGCTGGGCACAGGCGGTCCGGCGCCCACATCGGACGAGGTGATGGAGATGCTGCGGAAGCTCGCGCAGGATGATTTCGCGATTGTGCGCCAGTTCCCGCCGCTGCTTTATCACAACGATCTCACTGCCTCGGTGCCAAGGTTTTATTGGTCCGAGGATGTCGGTTATGCGCTGTGGCTGAGGCTCTATTACGAAAATGCGCGCCACGGTGGAGTTCGTCCCGGCGCGGGAAAGCGTGTGCTGAAGTAATGCAAGCCGCTCCCGAGACAATCACGGCCCCGCGGCAGGGCACATTGCGGTGGGCCGCGCGGCTGCTCTCCTGCATTCGATTCGACGAAGTGCTGGTGCTGCAGGGATCGCCGCTGCTGGGAGCTCTGTTTTCAATCGGCAAACTCACCACTGAAAAAGCCGGAGCTCTCGCGCTGCTCGCTGCCGGCAGTTGTTTGCTTGTGTCTCACATCCTGGTGCTTAACGATTGGTCCGGGACGAGCGCCGATCTCCGGGACCCGAACAGGACGACGGGAGTGTTCCTGACCAAGGGCATCGGCCGTACTGAGATCGGCTACCTCTGGATGGTCCTGCTGGCACTGAGCCTCCTGGTGCTTAGCCCCTTCGGCTGGCGGACCCTGATGATTGCTCTAGGGATAGCGGGCCTGAGCGCGCTCTATTCAGCTCCAGCATTTCATATGAAGGGTGTTCCGCTGCTCAGCTCGGCCTTACACTTGGCCGGTGGCATATTGCACTTCTTGCTAGGCTATTCGCTGTTTAGTCCCATCGACGGACGCGGCCTGGAGATCGCCTGCTTTTTCGCGCTAACTTTCGTGGCGGGACACCTGACCCATGAGACCCGGGATCGCGAGGGCGACCTTCTCAATGGGATCAGGACCAACGCGGTGACGTTTGGCAGGGTACGTAGTTTCGCCGCTGGTCTTACTCTTTTCACGATCGCCGATGTTCTGCTGGTGGCGCTGGCCGTGCGCGGCGCCGTGCCGCGCGCCCTGGTCGTGGTGGGCGCGCTTTACCCTGTGCATCTTTATTGGTCGCTGCAGGCGTTGCGGGCGGGGCTTACCTTTGAGAGCATTCGGCGGTTGCAGGTGCGGTATCGTGCGCTCTACGCGATGATTGGATTGCTCATGGTTGTGGTGGTGCTGCGGGCGCGGTAGCATTAGGCCAATTCAGACCCAATTTGATCGATCCGATCGACGATTTTTTGGGCGGCGTGGTCCCAGGTCCAGTTTTGCAGTACATCTCGCGAGGCTTTTTCTCCTTTTGCGCGGGCTTCTGCCTGGTTTTCGAAGACGTGGCGCATCAATCGGCGAAGATGACCATAGGATGGCTCGGCCCAGTTTGCGCCGGCGTAATAAGGACACTTCGCCTCAGCGGGGACCAGGCGATCGATGGGCAGTGGATAGGCATTTTCAGCGTTCATGAAGTCGCAATGCGCGCTCCAGTCGGTGGCGATGACAGGAAGGCCGCACGCCATCGCTTCAATCATGGGCATGCCCCAACCCTCACCGCGAGTGGAGATCACGAAGCAGTCCGCCGAGCGATAGAGGGCGCCCAGCTGATAGGTGGGGACGAGTTGATTCAGTGAGAGATGAATTCGTCCACCCAGGGGATGGAGGCCCAGCGCGGCAATCTGGGCGTGTACATCAACTGCGGCATCGACGTTCAGCGTCTTGCAAATCAAAACGACATTCTCATCACACCGAAATTCGTCATTGAACGCCTTGAGCAGGAGCTCCGGCATCTTTCGTTCGCCCCATTCGAAGATGGAGAGGAACGCGTACACGCCGGTAAGCGGATACTGCACGATGCGGGGGTTGAAGTGGTCAGGGTCGACGCCGAGCGGAATTACGTGAATGGGACGCTTCACGCCGCTCTCGCGAAACATTCGCGCGTTAAAGCTTGACGGCACCCAGACTTCGTCCATCAGGTTCGCCTGGCGCACCCACTCGGCTGGAATTCTGTCGGTCTCGAGCATGGTGAATCCAATTCTGTACTTGCCGAAGTTGGATTGAAATACATCGCCCTGTCCGTAGACCACCTGGATTCGCGATGCGTCGAGCTTCCTTTCGCGGAAGACGTTGACCATGTAGTTGTCCGAGAGATCCGGTTCCTTGATGGGATGCGGGGTCCCGGGACCATAGACGTAGCGATAGGCGACATGGACGCCCTTGCGGTCAAGCGCGCAGGCCAACTCGCGCGAGCTGATGGCGTAGCCAGTAGGGAAATTGAAGATGGAATGCCAGCCTATTTGCCGCGTGTAGCGCTGGCCGCGCAGCTTTCTTTCCCATTTGTCCCGAAAGATCTTTTGGGCCCCCAGAAACATCTTCCGGTGGTTCACTTGATTGACGGTAGTGGATGCGTGTTCGTGGTGCAGAACGGTGACCGATCCGCAACAGACGATACGAAAGCCCTTTTCAATCGCGCGGAAGCAGTAATCGGTGTCCTCGAAATAGCTGAAATAATCCTCGTCCAGGAGGCCAATGGCGGTGAGGACCTGGCGCTTGAGGTAAACGCAGGCAAATACCACGCCTTCCACGCCGCGATCCCGGTTGTACTGGTTAATGTCCTTCTCGTCGGAGCCCACTTGCTGTCCCCAGAAGGTGTCAATGGGCATCATGGTGCCCGCATGCTGCAGGAGGCCGTTCGACTTGGCGAGCCGGCAGCCCACGACGCCGATATCCTCGGAGCTATAGGCTGTCGCGTGTAAGCATTCGATCCAATCGCTTTGATGGATCTCCGTGTCGTTATTCAAAAGTACGATGTCGGAATTCGGATCGGAGCAGTTGATGGCGAGGTTGTTGGCTTTCGCGAAGCCCAGGTTCTTCCGGTTCAAGATAGTTGTGATGGAGTCCTGCAGGTGCAGGTATTCGACTGTGCCATCGGTGCTTCCGTTGTCAGCCACTATCAACCGGTAATCGGGATAAGTTGTATTGGCGCGCAGGGTTTCGAGGCAGCGTTTGGTATAGTCGAGGCCGTTCCAGGTAAGGACTATAACGGTAACGGGCCGCTGAGACGCCGCTTCCGGCGAACGGTCAGCGGACACAGGCATCTTCTCAGGCTTGATCATCGATTACTCGGACGGGTGACTCATCCAAGGTCGGCTGTCTGGAAGCGGTGCCGTGATGCGGTAGCGGAGGGCGGTGACATGGTGCTGACTGTGCCGGGACGATAAAAGGTCACGGTAACGCTGCGCCGCGAGGACGCCGATTCATTGATCACGCGCGAAACGGCCTGCCAGGATTCGTCAGACCGCACGAGCACGGCGGAGTTCCCCACTACGGGGAGGACCTCGGCTACGCGATCCGCGACGTTTTTGGAACGTAAAATAGCGAGGCAGCCGCCATCCGATGTGTTCCACGAGCGATTGAAATACAGCACGTGGGTCACGAGTTTATCCGGAAGATCCTGGTGCGCGCCGAGGCAGCAATCCGGTCCATCGTGGAAGAAGTTCACTTCGAGCAGCGCATCGGCAAGATTGTGGCCGGTCAGCGCCGACATTGCAGCGCGATACTCGGGCGAAAGCAAGTCGGCCGCCAGCGTTCGCCAAGCCTCGCTTAAGTCGTCCGGATCAGCGGCGGCGTCCGCGCCCATCCGAATCAGCGAGCGCGCCTGGCGCTGGAAGCTTTTTTCTCCGTTGCGTCCAGCTACAAGTTTGAAACCCTCGCGGGGATACGTAGCGGTGAGCCTGCGAGCACTCTCAGGATCGAATAGATTACCGATGGTGGCCCAGCGGCAGGGTACTGTCTCCAGCCGGTGATTTCGAATAGCCTCAAGATTGATTATTCGCCGCAGTGCCGGCTTTCCGTTTAACGCCGCCGGCGGCGCCAGGGACCTCGGAGCCTGGTCCACAGGATTAGAGATTCGGATACCCCGGCTTGAGAGCTCGGAGTGCATCTGGTGGAAAGCCGTTTCGAGACGACGATAACGCGCTTCAAGTTCCAGGAGTCTGTCCTCCGGCGTCTCCGCAGGCTTCTGCGCAAGTTTTCTCTTGAGAAACTCGGCGGTCTCCAGATTCTGTCTGGTGACGTCTGACAGCCTGTGGAGCGCCGAGAACTGGAGATCGAAGGCTTCGATGATATCGGAATGAAAGGCTTCAAGAGGGGATGTAAACCAGGCAAGGCATCTGCGGATGACCTTTACCATCAGGCCTCCCACACGCCCTCTTAAGGTGGGCGGCTCGGGTGGCAGCCGTCCCACGAGCGTCTTGCGGAGATGCAGGGCTTTGCTCACCCTTACCAGGCAGTCCATTTCCGGCATTGCCGGGACGGACGGATGCGTAGCCTGGTGGATACGGTCCCTGATCTCCTGCATGAGCACCTGAACGTCAATCGCTTCGGCCATAATTCGAATCCGCTTGTCAGGACTCCCCCCGGGTTGAAGCGGCTCTCCTGATGATACAAGACTGCTTATGGACTTGCACTCCGGAAGAAGCGCCGGGGTCATATGCGGCGAAGCTGCAGTGGCTGGGCTGTTATAGTGAAGTGCCCAGCGCCGCTCGGTATCGGAATTGCTTTCAGGAGACAGCGTGAAACGCGCCCTTATAACCGGAATCACTGGACAGGATGGATCCTACCTTGCCGAGTTGCTGCTCGAAAAGGGATATGCGGTGCACGGAGTGGTCCGACGGGTGGCGATTGAAGACCCAGGGCACAGAATGGCCCGGATCTCGCATTTGCTTGATCGCATTCAGCTCCACCCCGCCTCGCTCGAGAGTTTTCCGAGCATCTTCCAGGTTTTTCAGAAAGTACAGCCGGATGAGTGTTACCACCTGGCCGCGCAGAGCTTCGTCAGCTATGCCTTCCAGGACGAATTCTCCACGATGAACAGCAACATAAACGGGACGCACTATGTACTTTCGACGCTCAAGGAGGTCTCGCCGAAATGCCGGTTCTACTTCGCCGGGACGAGTGAGATGTTCGGCAAGGCGGAAGAGACGCCGCAGACTGAATCGACGCGATTTCATCCTCGCTCGGCATACGGAATCAGCAAGATCACCGGCTATGAGCTGACCAGAAACTATCGCGAAGCTTACGGCATTCATGCGTCTACCGGGATCCTATTCAATCATGAGTCGCCGCGCCGGGGCTTCGAATTCGTCACCAGGAAGATTACTACGGGCGTGGCTCGCATTCTGGCGGGAAACGCGGAGACTCTGGTTTTGGGGAATCTGGAAGCCCGCCGCGACTGGGGACACGCGCGAGATTACGTGGAGGCGATGTGGCTGATGCTCCAGCAGCCGGAGCCGGACGATTACGTAGTCGCAACCGGCGAGACTCATTCGGTCCGTGAGTTCGCGGATCTGGCGTTCCAACTGGTGGGTCTCGATTATCGAGATTACGTGGTTACGGATACAGCCTTCTACAGGCCGGCCGAAGTGGATCTGCTGCTGGGTAACGCCGAGAGAGCAAGGCAACGGTTAGGATGGAGACCCAGGGTACAGTTTCAGGAGTTGGTCTCCGAAATGGTGCTAGCGGATTGCCGCGCGGCCGGCGTGGAACCCCGCATCGCGAGCGTGGGAACGCTGAGTTGATTCGGGGAGCGGGCGGTTGCGGATGGCGCGCAATGATAGAGGGATGGTGGCGCTAACGGGAATCGAACCAATTCGTGTCGCCTGAGCCGGTTTTATCTAGCCTTAACTGGCTGATTGAACAAACCAGACCGATCAAACCTGCACTTGGCCCCCTCAGTTCGAGACATTGTGAGCAACGTGTAAGCAAATGTAGTCGGTTCCGTCAGGCGGCAATCGTTTTCTCTGCCTCGACCGTGTCAGGGTCTTCCTCGACATCCTCTCCCTCTTCGAGAACCGTGCCTGCATAGGCTGCCTTGCCGGTTGCCTGCTCAATCAATAGCAGCAGCCGCTTCTGGCGATCAGCCATGAACGAATCGAAACTATCCGTATGCAGAAGTGTCGGATCAACCAGATGGGTGGCCAGGAACCCATCAAGCCTGCCACGCTCAATCGGCGGAATCCTGTCACTGCCTTTTTCCAGCTTGGCAAGGTATTCGGATGGCGCGACGCCGCCGATGATCCGATTCGTCCGATAGGAGAGGGGTGTTTTGTTGATGATGGAGTCGTAGACCTTTGGCTTAATCCCGTGAGTCTTGCACCAGTCCTGCGGGAAGATGTGATGGATGTCCACGTTCTCGCCGAAGAAAACTGTGTGATCGAATTTCTGACCCGAGCGAAAGTCCTGTGCGCCTTCCTTCATCAAAAGGGCATTAACGCCTTTGTAGGCCGCGGAGAGGCGCATGCGCATAGTCTTCAACCTATCCGCACGGAATAGCGTTTCACTGACCGTAGAGGGCTCCGGGCCGCCCGTCAGCCATCCCGGAACTTCCATGAAATCTCGCGCAATTCGCGTCTCAACTGCTGAGCCATAAAGCTCGCCGAACACTCCGTTCCAGTACCATCGAACAAGCTTCGCCCGGTTGGCGTCGTGCTCCCATGCTTCGCCGATGTAAGCGAGAATAGCCGCGAGGGGAACGATTTGGGATTGGTAAGGCAGATCGAAGATTCGATAGATATGCTGCATGTGCAAGAATTTGGCCGCCTGCACAAAGCCTTGTTCAACTTGCGTCTCGTACTGTTTGTAAGCGTCGAGGGGTAGATTCAGCAGCGCCTGCCGGTTACAAGTAACCGCCGGCAATTCCTTGCCCGATTTGCCCGCCTCCTCGGCCACCCGGCGCCGGTCGCGCGTATGAAAGAGAGAAACCGCCTGCAGGAAGTCTGTATTCGACACACTCGCAATGATGCCCGTATCAGCACCGGCGGGCCGGAGCGTCTGGGAGAAGCGACCGTGCCTTCCCTTTTTTCCGTCATCGCCGTACCAGTCCTTACGCAATTCGTGTCCCGCAGCGGCGTACATCGCGGTGACAAGCTCAAAAGCGTCGAGCGCCTTGCCACCAGTGTTTACCTTTTCGAATACAACGCACACCGCCTCCTTGGTCGTGTCCTTATCCAGCGAAATCACAGGCACACGGTAGTATTTGAAATTTTCCAGCACTTGCCGCTTAAAGACCCGGAACTCCTCCCGGACGCTTTCGTACTGATCGCCTTTCCAGCATTTGTCAAAGCCGTCCTGCCACTTGTCCCAGTCGAAAACCTGGGTCACCGGGAACATGAGGGTGGCATATTCCGTCTCGGGTGTTGAAAGATCCAGGACCGTCTCCCGTCCGAAGTCGGTGCGCACCATGCGGTCGCTGGGAACACCGACGATAGCCTCCTCACGCTCCAGGCAGGGGTCCAGAGATTTTCGGATGTCGATATAGAACCATCGTTTGACCTTCTTGTTTTTCGGGGTGACTGTTTCCACAACCTGGTTTCGCAGAGTGACCTGGTAGAGCGAGGTCATCCGCTGCTGGCCATCGAGCAGGAGCGATTGTGGCACGGTATGCTTCGCGTCCGCGGGAGCGCCCTCTACTGTCCGTGGTTTGAAATTCACCGGCCCTCCGGTATTGAGCGACATCAGCGCTCCCACCGGGAAGGCCCGAGACACGGAGGCTATCAGACTCTTGATTCGCTCCTCGTCCCAAACCCAGCTGCGCTGAAAGTCAGGTAGTTGAACGATTCCGCGATGGCACTCTTCAAGAAGCTTATGCAGGTCCACAGGGTTGGTCTGGAATGTCGATCCGGCCATTACGGTTCTCCTAATCTATTCAATGCTGGAAACCGGATTATAAAGCACGTTTACTGACCCCCGCACAACTGCGGGAATTGGATAGGGAAGCCAAGAACATTTTTCTTGCAGAGACGCCGCGCTCCTTGAGGTCCAGAACCCGCTACTGATTGCACAGCACAACGCCTTGGACTTACGTGCCGGCACCGATAAGAGACACGGCAAAACCAGCATTGAGGGCGAAGTCGCCGCCCTGCGTGATTGGGCAAACCAGAGGCGTTCCCAGGTTGTTGAACGCTTTTCGTGTAACGACAAGAGCGTAGCGGGGCCCCGCTCGCTCGCGCCCCTTGATTGGATTGAGATCGACGTGATAGATGTCGCCCCGCTCCACGGCCAACCGGGGGGGCGTCGAGCCATTCCCGCTCTTCGCGCGACCGACGTTTTTTGGTGTCGCATTGGGCGACCAGTTGCTCAAGGTATAGCGCGGGCTGCTCCGCATCGGCTCAATCATGATCCGGCCAGCTTCCTCGCGGACATGCCTCACCGAACCGATGGGGGAGTTTTGGAAATGGGCTCGCTGGCGGTTCATGGTTCGTAGCGACCGGTTTTAAGGTGGCCGGTGCTGTCAGCGATAGCTTTTGTGAACTTGACTGGTTTTGGATGGTCGAGTTTCAGAGGCTTTACTGTGCCAAAAGCGAGAGAGGCTTCGAGCGCGTCCATGATGACTCCTTGGCGAGAACCGGTGCCGAGGCCAGCTCGGACGGACTGGCAGCGCTGGTCTATTTGGCGAAGCATCTTTGTAGAGACGCGGATGGTGATCGGGTCGGGTTTGGCGCCGGGCATAGGAAGAGGGTTAAGGCACGATGATGTTGGTGTCAAGCAAGATGCCATTTCAGCGTGCAGTTGCTTTCTTAAATCGCTGCTCGCTCTCCTGGCGGAGCTTCCTGACCCATTTGGCAGAGCCCTGTTTGAGTTCAGGGTGATCTTTGTCTCTCCAAGCACCGGCAGCAGCTTTCAGGGCTGCAATCTGACGCAGGCGCATCAGCTCGCGTTCAGCCCCCTTGGTTATAAAGCTGGTGGGCTGGCAGCTGCCCACAACGGTATCGATGTCTTTGACCATTTGCCTGCGTTTGGTGTTCATGAGCGCTGAAACTTCCTGGTTAGGAAAATATGGTGGGAGGACTGGTAGCGCTAACGGGAATCGAACCCGTATTTAAGCCTTGAGAGGGCTCCGTCCTAACCGTTAGACGATAGCGCCACACCCGCGACCACACCAGTATATCAGCCGCGCGCCGGGAATCCCAAGCAAGCGCGAAACGGGGCGTGCTAATAATGAATCTATGGTGCGACTGGAGACGGTTTTGAGTTCGTGGAAGGCGGTACGCGAAGATACGGCGCAGGCGGTGGAGGACTTTCCGGCGGCGGAAATGGATTACCGTCCCACGCCGGAGCTGATGACCTTTCGCGATACGGCGCGTCACATTCTGGACGCCGGTCATGTTCTCACCGGGGTCATGCTGGACGGGGTGGACAACATGACGGTCCCGGATTTTCGGGAGAAGATGAAGCAATACCGGCCGCAGCTTCCGGCCGATCTGGAGGGCGCCGCGCTGGCCAACGAGCTGCGCGGCCAGCTGGAAGCGCGCACCGCCGAGCTGGCCGCCCGACCGGCGGATTTCTATCAGGGCGAGATCACGCGCTTTGACGGGCAGCGAGTGACGCGCCTCGAAATGCTGCAGTTCGTGAAGGAGCATGAGCTTACACACCGCTCCCAGCTTTTCATGTATCTTCGATTGAAAGGAATTGTGCCGTCGACAACGCGCCGGCGGCTTGCGAAGGCGAAAGCCTAGAGCCTGGAGAAACGCAATGGTCAACTGCCCGAGTTGTGACGCCGTTATCGACGTCGATCAAGAAGATCTGGACGAAGGAGAAGCGCTCACTTGCGATGAGTGCGGATCCACGCTGAATGTCGTGGGCCTCGATCCTCTGGAGCTGGAAGTGGAAGGCGCCGCCGACGAAGACGAGGACGAGGATGAAGACGAGGACCTCGACTACGACGAAGACGATGAGGATGAGGACGAAGACGAGGAAGATGAAGAGGAGTAGCGCCTGCGGCGTCCTCCTGCTGGTCTTGATGCTGGGCGGCGGCTGGCTTTGCCCGGCCGGCAACAAGAAGGCCGCGGAAGAGTACTCGGTTGTGGGCGGCACCGTTTTTCGTGATCCTGGATTCGCCATTCGAGGCGCCGAAGTCAGTTTGCAGCCCGATCCTGAAACTCCCGAGCAGCGCGCCGTCAAAGTGAAACCGATGAAGGTTCTTTCAGACGCGCGCGGCGAATTCGCCTTTCGCGTGCCGCCGGTGGCCATGCGCTACAAGGTAGCCGTCGTCTGCAAAGGCTTCCAGGGGCAGGAAAAGACGGTTTCCATCCAGGGCGGCGAGCGCACGGATGCAACTTTCCTGTTGCAGCCGGAATCGAAGTAGCAGAGGCTCACTGGCATGAAATCCAAATACGTCCTGGCTGTGCTGCTGGCGCTGGGGTCCGTGTCGCTCGCATTGCCGGCCCAGAACAAGAACACCGAAGACGCCAATACCCGCACAGTGCAAGGAACGGTGAACGATTCGGGCGGCCAGGCGGTTCCGGGCGCGGTGGTTCAGTTGAAGGACACGAAGACGCTCCAGATCCGGTCATTCATTACGCAGGCCGACGGGGCGTACCATTTCTCGGGTCTCAGCACCAACGTCGAGTACCAGTTGAAGGCGGATCACGATGGCGCGAGCAGCGGCTCCAAGACGCTGAGCGTCTACGATGGCCGTAAGGTGGCCGTCATTAATCTGAAGTTGAGCAAGTGAGGCGGCCTATGAAGCGCGTACTCGCAACTGCGGCTTGCCTGCTGGCCGGCGGTCTTTTCGGGCAGGATTACAAGCTGGGAACCAAGGTGCCCGGATTGAATCTGGAGGACCTCAGCGGGAAAGCCGTGACGCTGGCCGCCGCGGGAGGTCCCATCACCGTGGTGACGTTCGTCGCCACCCAGTGCCCGGTTTCGAATGCCTATAACGAACGCATGAACGCCATCTACAAGGAATACAGCGGGCGCGGCGTGAAATTCCTTTTCGCCAACGCCAACCGGACCGAGCCCGCATCGGAAGTCGCCGAGCACTCGCGTCGCGTGGGCTTCTTGTTTCCTGTGTACAAGGATCCGAACAACCGGCTGGCCGATCTGTTCGGCGCGACGGAGACGCCTGAAAGTTACGTGATGGATAAAGACGGCGTGCTGCGCTATCGCGGGTCGATCGACGACAGCCAGAATCCGTCCCGGATCAACACGCGTGGCTTGAAACTGGCGCTCGACGATCTGCTGGCGGGCCGTCCTGTGGCGCTGGAGCAGACCCGATCCTTCGGCTGCACCATCAAGAAAGTCCGCTGATGCGCAGAGCACTCCTGGTGGCAATTGCCTGCGCTAGCGCGCTGCTTGCATTTTCGCTGACGAATGTGGACGAAGCAGGATTCCAGAAGCTGGTGCAGGCGCATCGCGGCAAAGTGATCCTGTACGATTTCTGGGCCACGTGGTGCGACTCGTGCCGCGCGGAACTGCCCCAGCTGGTCAAACTGGAAACGCGGCTGCGGTCGCGAGGGTTTGAGCTGGTGACCATATCGGCCGATGAGCCGGAAGCCGTCGCCGATGCGGAAAAGCTGCTACGGCGATTTGCAGTGGCGGGGCTGGCTTATCGGCGTCAGGCGAAGAATGACGATCGGTTCATCAATGCGATTGATCCGGAGTGGAGCGGGGCACTGCCCGCTGGATTTCTGTATGACCGGAAAGGGCGAAGGGTGCGGTCGTTTATCGGGGAGACGGATATGAAAGTTTTTGAGGTGGAGATTTCTAAGCTGCTGTAGGGGAACTTGGGGAGGGGCGATTTGGAAAATCGCCCCGCAGGTTGCTAACCTGCCCCACAGTGATGCGCGGCCTGCTGTTCGTTTACTTGATTCTGGCGGGGTTTATTCTTCGATACCATCCGGCGCAAACGGGGCTCGATCCGTCCTGGGGCGTGGCGCTGAATCTGTTTCATGTACAGGGCGTGATTCATGGGTCGGAGGTGGGGTTCACGTATGGGCCGCTGGCATACCTGATTCTGCCGATGGCCATGGGGAGCAATCTTGAGCAGGGGATTGCGTTTCAGTTCGGGCTCTGGCTGTTGTACGCGGGGATCATCGCATGGCTCTGCTTCGGTATGCGCGCGCCGCTGTGGCGTTTGGGGGCGCTGGCGCTGTGTCTGTATGCGGGGCAGCCGGTGTTCGACAATTTCGGATACGCGGGCACGGATTTCCTGGCGGTGTTCCTGGTCATCTTGTTGCTTGCATGCGAAACGCCCCTGTTATTCGGTCTCGGTATCGCGTTGACGGTATTGCTGGCGCTCATCAAGGTAAGCTCCGGTATTTCGGCCCTGAGCGCGCTCGGGTTGTATGCGGCATTTCACTGGAAGCGTCCGGGGATAGCCCTGCTGGCGGCCGCCGTGCCGCTCTTGTTCTGCGGCGCTTATCTGCTCTACTCGCCGTCGATGAACTCCCTGCTGAATTACGTGCGGTCGGGGATTGAGCTTTCAAAAGGCAACAGCTCCGCCATGAGCCAGGCAGGCGATTCGAAAACGCTGGCTGTCGCATTGGCCATGCTGTTCTGCTATGCGATCTTCGCGGGCGTCCTGTGGTGGCAGAAACAGGCGGCGGCCGCGGTAGCGCTGGCGGCGGCGGGTCCGCTGTTCCTCGAATTCAAACATTCGTTCACGCGCGAAGCGGGCCACGTTGAAATCCTGTTTGTATTTCTGCCGCTGGTGCTCGGCGCGGTCCTCACCCGGGTGAATTTCTCGAAGAAGACGTGGATAGCGGCGGGACTGCCGCTGGCCGCATTGGTTGGGTGCTGGATGTGGCAAGAGAGCGGGCGGTTTTCGTGGTCCAGCCTGACATGGAATCGCGGGGGATTGCGACATCTGGAGAGCGCGGAGGCGCTGTTTCATTTTGCACCCCTGAAGGAAGCGCTGGCCGCGGCGTCGAAGGCGGCCTTGAACGAGGATCGCTTGCCCGCCGAGCTGCTGGCGCGAGTCAATCAATCGACGGTAACCATCTTCCCGTGGGAGAACGCCTACGCGGCCGCGAATCCAATCGTGTACCGGCCGCTGCCGGTATTTCAGACCTACTGCGCATACACGCCTTTTCTGGATCGCTGGAACGCGGAGTTTCTGGCGGACGCCCGGCGTTCGCCGCGCTTCGTGTTGTTTGAATGGCAGGCGATCGATGGGAGGCATCCGCTCTTGGACGTCCCGGCGACCACGCTGGAACTGTATCGCAACTATCGATTCGACAGCGCCTATGGCGGCCGCGTGCTGCTGGAACGGCGTGGCGCTCCTTTGGCCGGCGAGACGCGTCACGTGCTCACGCGCGAGCTTCGCTTTGACGAGGCGCTAGCGATTCCGGCGGGCGATCATCCGCTGATAGCGCGCGTACATTTGAAATTTAACCTGCTGGGGCGGCTCCGCGACTTCGCGTTTCGAATTCCCGAAATTCGGGCGAGCCTTTGGTCAGAGAGCGGCCGTTCGCTGGTGGCGCGTATCCCTCCGCTGGTGGCTGAAGATGGCATCCCGCTCAACTTTCTGCCGGTGGATATGTCCGATCTGCGGAGTCTGTTCGCCGATAATCGCGTCGACGCCAGGATGACATCGCTGGTGTTCAGCGGCGAGGGCTCGAAATACTTCGCGAATCCGATGCGCGTCGACATTGAAGAGCTCCCGGGCATCACGCTGCAGTTTCACGAAACGCCGCCGCTGAATGTGAAGGGCATGCTTCGATTGGGAGTCGCGGACGCGGCGCGAATCGAAGTGCTCAATCGAACTGGAGTAGCGGGCATCGGTCCGAATGAAGTGATCGATGTCGAGGATACCCAGGGGTCGCTCTACGTGCAAGGGTGGGCATTTGACCGGCTGGGCGGGGCGCCGGCGGGCGCAGTGTGGATTGAACTCGACGGCAAGCTGTATCCGGCGAGCTACGGTCTGACGAGGCGCGATATCCAGGCGCTGTTCCGCGACGAAGGGAATTATCCGCTGAGCGGATTCGAATGGATGCTGCCCTCCTGGAAACTGGGCGCGAGCGTGCATGCCATGACGATCAAGGTGATTGCCCGGGACGGCAAGAGCTATTACGACGGCGGGCAACAGCTGCGGTTCCGGATAGCGAAGCGCTAATTTACGGAGTGCGCTCGGTGATGGTGACGGCGCTCTGAACCCGGAAACTGATGCGTGTTTCGGCGGGGATTGCCGCGGGCTTGCCTCGAGTGAAGATCACGTCGCCCGCGCCGGCGGCGCCACCGACTCCGGCACCGATGCCCGCGCCTTTACCGCCTCCCGCGATGGCGCCGATGATAGCGCCGATGGCTGCCCCGGCGCCTACCTTGGCGGCATCCTTGCCGTAGGATGGCGAGACTTGCTTCAAGAACGGCGCGGTGGCGATCCTGACGTTCTGCCCGTCGGAGGTGTGCAGCGAAGTCAGCTCGACGCTGAGCCTTGAGCCGCCCCTTGCGCGGCCGCCCGCCTCCGATTCAACCACCCGGCCCTCGGCGCGCGCGCCGCGCTCGGCGATCACGAATCCGTCTACTACCAGTGGCTGGTCCAAGGTAGCCACAAACGTGTCGCCCACGACGTTGATCTTCGCCGAGAGGGCTTCTCCCATCCGCACGTCGATCAGGGCCCCTTGCGGGAGCGTGACGGAGCGCGATGGCGGCGGAGGCGGCAGTTCCGGGCGCGGCTCGGGCGCGGGTGCGGCGTCAACCGTCGGCGGTGCGGCTACGGGAGCCGGTTCCGGCGGCGGCTGGGATCGGGCAGGCTCGGACCGGGCTGGCTCGGGCGCCGGCTGGTACACGACTGCCTGGAGCCGGGGAGGAGGTGTCTCCTTCGAGGGAGCGGCCTTAGCGGCGGCTTGATTAACAGGCGATGGCTTCTCGGCGGGGGCAGGCGGCGGTTCGGCTGGCGCAGCTTGCGGCGGTGGAGGTGCCGGTGTCGAGATTGCCGATAGCGCGGGGCCGGATGCGGGCGGCTGGCCAGGGCGCAGGGCCACATAAACGATGCCCGACGCGAGCGCAGCGCCACCGATGAAGGCCAGCAATACCTTGAAGTTCAACGAATCCCTCATAGCTTAAACGTGCCAAGGGCGGTGTCCGTTACCAGCTAAAGGGGCGATTGCCTGGTAGAATAGGTTAAATGTTCGAGTTTCCCAGCGAGTTCCGCATTGATGGCTTGCGCATCGCGCCGGCCACCGTGCTGGCGCCCATGGCGGGAGTCACGGACACGGTTTTCCGGCGCTTGATCCGCAATCAGGGCGGATGCGGGCTGATCATGACCGAATTCACCAGCTCGCACGGCGTGGTGAACTCCGTGAATGCGCGCAAGCCTACCCGCGCGTTCCGCTATCTGCAGTTCCAGCCGGAGGAGCATCCCATCTCGGCGCAGCTGTTCGGGTCCGATCCGCGCGTGATGGCGGATGCGGCCAAGGTGTGCGAGGACCTGGGGTTCGATATCGTCGACGTGAACTTCGGATGCCCGGTGAATAAGGTGGTGAAGTGCAACGGAGGTTCCGGCCTGCTGCGCGATTTGCCGCTGGTGAAGGAGATCCTGACCAGGATTCGCGCGGCGATCTCCATTCCCCTCACCATGAAGTTTCGGGCCGGCTGGAACGATCAGGAGCTGGTGATCGAGGACATGGCGCGGCTGGCCGAAGATTGCGGCGTAGCGGCAGTGGCCTTGCATCCCCGCACCCGTGAACAGGGCTACAGCGGAAATGCGGACTGGACGCGCATCGCCGCGCTGAAGGCGGCGTTGAAGCGCATTCCGGCCATTGGAAACGGCGACATCACCACGCCCGAACATGCCATCCGGATGGTGCGTGAGACTGGCTGCGACGCGGTGATGATCGGGCGCGCCGCGTCGTCCAATCCGTGGATCTTCCGGCAGATCGATCAATACTTGAAGACCGGAACGTACGATCAGCCAACCGAAGCGCAGCGCTATGAAATCATGCGCACGTATTATGAGATGCTGCGCGTGCGCGCCGAACCGGACGCGGTGGGCAAGATGAAACAGTTCGCCACTTATTTCACGCATGGCGTGCGCAACGGATCCAAGCTGCGCGTGGAGATCTACCGGGCGCTGGAAGCGCCGCAGATTCTGGATCTGGTGGACGCCTTCTTCCAGCGCGAACTCGAGGCCCAGCCCGCGTGACGGGCGAGCTGAAGAAAGTACTGCTGATCACCGACGGCGCCTGCATCGGGAATCCGGGACCCGGCGGCTGGGCATGCATCCTGCGGCATGGCCAGAAGCATCGCGAGATGTGGGGATCGGAACGGCACACTACTAATAACCGCATGGAGCTGACCGCTGCCGTGCGCGGGTTCGAGGCGCTAAAAGCACCGTGCGCGGTGGAGGCGATCACGGATTCGCAGTACGTGAAGAACGGGATTACTTTGTGGATTCACGGCTGGAAGCGCAACGGCTGGATGACCAAGGATCGGAAGCCGGTGGTGAACCAGGACCTGTGGCAGGAACTGGAGCAGGCGGCGGGACGGCACCAGGTCACATGGTCCTGGACTAAGGGGCACGCATCGCACGCCGATAATAATCGTTGTGACGAGCTGGCAACGGCGGCGGCGCGGGGCCAGTTGAAGAGCGGGTGAAAAAGTAGTGGCTATTTTCAGCCATTCTTCCTCTTAGCCCTACAAAACACCGGCTTTTTTGCCGAAGAGAATAGGGTGGGCACAGTGAGCAATACCGCCCCTTCAGGGGTCATGGAAGGCGCAAGTTTGTGCTTGCTGCACAGGTGTGTGGAAGATGCGCTGCAGGTTTACGCAGAGGCTGCCCGGGACCGCGGTATTGAGCTGTTTTCAGAGATCCGGGCCGGCGTACCGGAGCAGGTGGAAACCAACGGGGACGGCCTGCGCAGGCTGCTGGCGGGGCTGGTAGGCGACGCGTTGAAGCAGAACGTCGTGAATAGCCTTACCCTGCACGCTGTGGCGGAAACCTCGGCGGGTAGCGCGACGGTCCGCTTCTGGGCGGATTCGGGTGGGTCTGGGCCAGCAACGGGATTTCCTTCCTTGGAGATTATTTTCACGACTCCTGACGCCAAATCCGTAACCAGCACGGCCGCGACACCCGGCGAATCGCACCTGGTGATCTTGCTGGCGGAAGACAATCTGGTGAATCAAAAGGTGGCCTGCAAACTCCTCGAGCGCCGCGGGCATACCGTCACGGTGGTGAATAACGGCGCAGAGGCGCTCACCGCGCTAGAAAAGCGGAGCTTCGATCTCATCCTGATGGACGTCCAGATGCCCGAAATGGATGGCCTGGAGGCCACCCGGCAGATCCGCGCGCGGGAGGGTTCCTCGGGCGGCCACGTTCCCATTCTCGCGATGACCGCGCACGCCATGAAAGGCGACAAGGAGCGCTGTCTGGCTGCGGGAATGGACGGCTACATCAGCAAGCCTGTCCAAGTCCAGAGCCTGATGCAGACCATCCGGGACCTCGTTCCGACGCTTTGATCTGGGCCCCTTGCAACGCTCTTGAGGAACGCAATTGGACATGCTTTGTGGGGCAGGCGGTTTCGCCTGCCAGAGGCCGATTGCTAATCGGCCGCAGGATACTATCCTGCCCCACACGGCGGCACGTTCCTCTCTTGTTATGGACACGCTCATCAGCGGGCCGACCGCTTCCTTTGGTCGCGGATCGGCACTCTGAGCCGAATAGAGTTTTCGGCAAGCTCCTAGAGATAGATTGTTCCTTCCAGGAAACGGATTGCTTTCCCTGAAATCGTTACGCGCTCCCCGCGATCCACGCACCACAGTTCGCCGCCTCGGGGCGACACCTGAAAGGCATGCAGACGCGGCTTTTCCAGACGCCTGGACCAGTACGGGATCAGCGTGCAGTGCGCGGAGCCGGTCACCGGATCCTCGGGCACACCCTTGGCCGGAGCGAAAAAACGCGATACGAAATCGGCGTTTTCCCCCGGACCGGTGACGATCACAGCGAACCGGTCCGTGGAAGCCACCAGGTCCATGTTCGGCTTCAGCGCGCGAACCTCTGCTTCGCTGGAATAAATCACCAGATAATCACGCGCGGCCAGCACCTGCTCGGGCTCGCTGCCTAATGCCTCAATCAGGCGTGGGTGTACGTCGCAAGGTCCCGGAGGACGCGCCGGAAAATCCAGTGACAGCAGCTCGCCATCCAGCGTGACTACCAGCTCTCCGCTACGGGTCTCAAATCGTACTGAATTCGTTCCGGGAGCGATACGGTCGAAAATCACGAACGCGCTCGCCAGCGTCGCGTGTCCGCACAGATCCACTTCCACGGTGGGAGTGAACCAGCGCAGCTTATAATGCCCATTCTCGGGCACGAAGAACGCCGTTTCCGCGAGATTATTCTCACCCGCGATGCCTTGCAGTTGTTCGTCGGGCAGCCACTGCTCCAGAGGACAAACCGCGGCCGGGTTGCCGGCGAATAACCGGCTGGAAAAAGCGTCCACCTGATAGATGGGAATCTGCATACCTTGATTTTACCGGTATGGCAGAAGCAAGCGCAGGTCCCGCACGAGCGCCGCGAACTCGGCATCGCGCAACGCCTTGTCCGGCATGCGCAAGAGCGCCGAGGGATGAACGGTGGCCAGCACGCGCGGACCCCAAGGATGCGGGAAGAACTGCCCGCGCCCTTGCGTCAAACGGAAAGCCCGGCCCAGCAAAACTTGAGCGGCGGTGGCGCCGAGGGCGACAATCAACTTCGGCTGAATCACCGCCACCTCCGCTTCGAGCCACGGCTCGCATGCGGCTACTTCGGCGGCTCGCGGCTTGGCGTGGATCCGGCGCTTCCCGCGCTCTTCAAACTTGAAGTGCTTCACGGCGTTGGTAACGTAGACGGCGTTCCGATCAATACCCGCTTCAAGCAGGGCCTTGTCCAGCAGCTGCCCCGCCGGTCCCACGAACGGCTTTCCCGCCAGATCCTCGCGATCCCCCGGCTGCTCTCCCACCAGCATGATCCGCGCCTTTGCAGGTCCTGCGCCAAATACGGTTTGCGTGGCGTGCTTGTAGAGATCGCAGCCTTCGCAGGACTTCGCGGCGCGGATCAGCTTGGGCAACCTGGGCCGGCTGGGGACCCAGGCAGCGGCGGTGGGAAATTCGGCGCGCGCCATGCCTCTTTCGACGCCCGTATGCGCTTAGTGTTTCAGGATGCCCAGCGCTTGAGGCAGGAGTTGCAGCCAGGTGCGCATGGCCACCAGGATCAGGGGCAAGGCCCAGACGATTGAAAATCGCGGAAGGCGGTGCAAGACCAGAAAGATGAGCAGCGGGGTGAAGACCCGGCCGGTGGAACAAGGGTCGGCCCAGCCTGCGACCGGAAAACAGAGCGCACCGGCGGCCCAAAGTGATGCGGCAGCTTCCAGATAGCCCGTGGGTTTTTGCCGGAGCATGACGAACGCCAGGACGCAGGCCATCAGCATTCCGGCCAGCGACAAGTAATCGAAAGTCCAGATAGCGGCGTTGACGGAGGGGCTGAAAGGGTACGGCATCGGATGCAGCAGCGCGAAACCGATCCCGCGCAGCGGAATCACGTTGGACCAGGCGCCCAGCGGCATCCAGTGAGACCATTCGCCGGCCGGCACCGGCGTGCTCGAGTTGACGAAGAGATACCAGAGTTGGGCGGGCAACGCGGCAGTGGCGAAAAGCGCGGCTTGCGCGAATCGGTGCTGGGCAAGACGGTAGACGCAAATCGCCGCAATCAAGGCCAGCCCCGTCTCGCGACTGAGCGTCGCGAGCACCAGCACAATATAGAGCGGCCAGCGCGATCCGGTCCGGGCGTAGTAGAGGAATCCCAGGCACAGCGCCGTGAATGCAAGATCCACGGTAAGCCGGTCCAGCGACGTTACCACGGCGGGGGCCAACACGAAGGGGATCGCGAAAGCGGGATTTACTCCTGAGAGCGCGAGATACCGGGCCAGCCACCACGCGCCAGCTGCCAGAAACAGAAGGTTCACCGCGATATACGATGCGTCGATGGCCGGCTGCCTTCCGCCCGCGAGTATGAATGCGAGTGCCGGCGACAAAATACGGCGGTAGCGAAACCTGGCATTGTCCATGAACGGCGCGAAGTCGCGCTGCACGAATGGATCGTGGGCCACGTAATGATACATTTGGCCGTCATAACCGGTGCTGTTCGGGAACACATACACGTTTTCGGAAGCCAGCTCCGGCGGAACGGGAAATTTTGAACCTGTGAGGTACAGTGCGGTCCAGTTGCCGGCGTAGTTGTAATGAACGGTTAGAAATTGCCAGCCCAGTCCCAGGCACATACAGACCAGTGCGTACAGTGCGCACCGGCCTTGGCGATCGGACGGCATCTACTGTTTTGTGTCCAGCGGTCTTCTCGACTTCTCGAAAAATTCCTGCTGCAGGCGCGGCGATACCTGGTCGGACTTGATGGCTCGCAGCGCGTTCGCGATTCCATCGGACCAGGCCTTCATATCGAACTCGCCCAGCGCCAGGTTCGCCGGGCCGCCGTCCCCCGAGTAATGCTCCGGAAATCGGGCGTACCACCAGATTCCCGTATAAACGCCGGCTGGCAAATCCAGGCGCTTCTGGTCGGCGCCCGACTCAGCCCCGGCGCGATCCAAATGGACCAGGTCAGGCCGCGTCACCATCAGGTGCGATGTCTCGGATTCTCCCGCGTGCATATCCACCGAGGTTTTCAACGCCGGCCGGTTCGGCGGATTCCGGCCGCCCGAATACACATAGACGACGTAATCGCGCGGCGCGGCCAGCTGCGACTGCGCGAAGAACGGCAGCAGGTTGTTGTTGCCGCCGTGGCCGTTCGCGATCATGATTTTCTTGCATCCGTTGCGCGCCATCTCATCCACGGTCTCCTGCAGCAGGTCAAGCTGGAGCCGCGCGCTGTAGGCCACCGTCCCGGGTTCATGTTTGGCTTCGAAGATCTGTCCGAAGTAGTATTCGGGAAACACTACGGCGTATTCTTTGTGAGCGGCTTCGAGGGAGGCGTGCCGCACGTTCAGCAGATCCGTTCCCAGGGGGAGATGCGGCCCGTGCTTTTCGAGAATTCCGAACGGCAGGATGCAGGTCCCTTGCGCCTTTTCGACGGCTTTCACGAAGTCCGCGCCCGTGAGTTCCTCCCAGCGAACTGAAAGTGGTTCCTGCGCTGGGAGGGCGGCGGCGCCGATCAGTAATGCCAGTAAGAATCGCACCATGATCCTACTTTCGCTTCGCCGCGAAGGTTCCGTTCGGCTGATAGAACACCACTTGATCCACATTACCCGCGGCATTCTTCTTGAACTCCACGGCATAGCCCGTGAGGCCTTGGATCCCGAATTTCAGTCCGCCGGTGGGTTTCAGCTCATACACCGGCTGCCCTGGAATCGCCAGCGTGAGGGTGGTTTCGCCGCGCACCGCGATGGCAATCGATTGTGGTCCGAGCTGGTAGATTCCAGCCAGCGGCTCCAAGGCACTGCGGCTGCGCATGGTTCGGTCCGCCGCGCGTGTAAACACGATTTCCTTGGTGGTGGATTCGAACGGAGCCGCGAAGCTGTCAATCTCACCCTGCAGACTCGTATGGAATGAGAGCTTCAGCGGCGGGAAATCCTCCGTGCCCTCCGGCACCTCGAAAACGTCGTAGTGAAAATGCTTCAGCGGAGCGCTTAATCCGTTGAACGTGGTCCTGAGCGATTCGCCCTCGATCGTGATCTTAGCGATGCCGTACCCCGGATTCTCATACTCGCCCGCGTAATCCTTGAGGTCGTGGGAGGGATGCGTATGGGGCACGCGTGCTGTGAAGCCTTGTTTCTTAGCGTCCTCGGATGAGGCTTTTTGCTTCTTCTCGTCATCCTTCAAGCGCGCCGTCCAATCCACCTGATCCACTCCAAGCAGGCGGTCATACACGTTGTAAGAAAGCAAGGACGGCATCGGCGTGCCGTTCAAGTTTGTAAGAATCACCATCCCGATGTCGTCCTGGGGCATGAAGGTGACCAGGGCGCTGAACCCGTCGATATTGCCGCCGTGATGCACCAGCTTGTGGCCTCGATAGGTGGTGATGAAGAATCCCATCCCGTAGCTCTGATGGCCGGTTTCCTTCCAGCGCACATGGCCGGGAATCACCATCTGCGGCGTCTGCATCTGCACCGCGTTGGCCTCCGACAGCAGCTGGCCGCCATCGTACTTGCCCTGATGCATGTGCATCGACAGATACTTCAGCATGTCCTCGACGTTCGAGTTAATGGATCCCGCCGGAGCGACCTGGTCGACGTTGCGGAACGGAATCTCCTTCACCTCTTCCTTGTCCTTGCGATAAGGGAGCGCAAAGTCGCCGGCCTTCTGCGAATCGACAATCGAGAAATTCGAAGCAGTCATCGCCAGAGGGCCGAAGATCCGCTCGCGCGCGAAGTCCTCCCAGCTTTTCCCGGCGATCTGCCCGGCCAGATATCCGGCGGTCATGAACATCAGGTTCTGATACTGAAACGTGGTGCGAAAATCCTTGCTCGGCTCCAGGTACCGCAGCCGGTCCACCAGTTCCGCGCGCGACGACGGCGAGTTGTACCAGACCAGATCGTGCCGCGGCAGGCCCGAGCGATGCGTGACCAGATCGCGCGCCGTCATTCGCTCAGTGGCGAACTCGTCCTGCAGCCGGAAATTCGGAAGATACTCGCGAACGGGGCGGTCCCAGTCGAGCTTGCCTTCGTCCACCAGGATGCCCAGCGAAGTAACCGTGAAGGACTTGGTAGCCGAGCCAATGGCGAACAGCGTCTTCGGCGTCACCGGAAGCTGCTTCTTCACGTCGCGGAAACCATAACCTTTGATCAGCGTGACGTGTCCGTCCCGAACCACGGCGATCGCCACGCCGGGCACGTTCCAATCCTTCAGCGCTTGCGCAACGAAGGCATCAAACGATCCATCCAGTTTCGCCGTCTCCGCGCCCGCAAGGCAAGTTAAGGCAGCGGAGAATAGTAAAGCGCGGAGAAGTCGCATCGGTCCTCCTTGGGAAAGTACTAATGTAGTACTTTCCCACATGGCCCTTCTCACATTGGTCCGCCACGGACAAGCATCCTTTCTCGAAGACGATTACGACAAGCTCTCGGCGCTCGGCGAACGGCAAGGTCGCATCCTCGGAGAATACTGGGCCCGGACTGGCACGCGCTTCGATCAGGTCTATTACGGACCCGCGCGACGCCACGTCGGCACGGGCGAAGCGGCCTCTGCTGCGTTCGTCGCCGCGGGCCAGCCCTGGCCGGAGCCCGTAAGCGTTCCCGAACTGAACGAATACCCGGGGATCGAGGTGACGCGCCATTTCCTCCCCGGCCTTATGGAAACGCACGAGGACATTCGCGAACTGGAACGCGAATTTCGGGGGGCGGCGGAGAAAGCCGACGCAGGGCGAATCTTCGACAAGCTGTTCGTCCGCATCACGCGCATGTGGGTGGCGGGCGAACTGGATTCTCCCGAAGTGGAAACGTGGCAAAACTTCTGCGCGCGCATCGACCGTGGAATCGCCCGCATCCGGGAGCAGACCGGCCCGAATGGCCGCGCCGTGGTGTTCACTTCCGGCGGCGTGATCGCGGCCACCGTGCGGCTGGCGCTGGACCTCGCGCCGCAACGAACGCTTGAGCTGAGCTGGACGTCGCGCAATGCCAGCTATACCGAGTTCCTCTTTTCCCCCGAGCGCTTCTCACTGAGCAGCTTCAACAACCACCCCCATCTGGAAGATGAGACTCTCCTGACCTGGCGCTAGGCCGGCTTCCCGAGTGTCGGCATTTGTTACAATTCATTCGAGGAATCCCGAATGCCGATCTACGAATATCTGTGCGAAGACTGCGGAACGAAATTCGAGAAACTGGTCCGCAACGGCGTTCCTGTTGCATGTCCCAGCTGCGGCCAGGAACACCTCAAGCCCGAGCTTTCCACCTTTGCCGCGCATGGAGCGAAGAGCTCTTCGCAGCTTCCCGCCTGTCCGGGCGGCATGTGCCGCACGCCGGATATTTGCGGGCGCAATTGAAGGGTTAAATCAGTCGGCGGAAGGCATGCGCTTGACTTTCCCCTTTTGTTCGCCCATAATAGCCCCATGGCTCTCACTAGACGGCAAAAAGAAGTCATCGACTTCATCGCTGACTTTGTCGAGCAGAATGGCTACAGCCCCAGCTATGAGGAACTGGCGCAGGGCCTGAAGCTGGCTTCGCTGGCGACGGTTCACAAGCATATTCAGGGCTTGCAGGAGCGCAATTATCTGAAGCGCAGTTTCAATCAGAGCCGCTCGCTGGAAGTCTCGCCAAAGTATCTACAGGAACGGCGGCGGTCGCGGCCGGGTCCGCAGCCGCTGGAGATTCCGCTGGCCGGGCGTATTGCTGCGGGCGCGCCGGTGGAAGCCATCGAGGGCCAGGAGACGCTGCAGTTCGCCGACTTCGCGGGCTCAGGCAACACGTTCGCGCTGCAGGTGAGCGGCGAATCGATGATTGAAGATCACATCTGTCCCGGCGATTACGTGCTGGTGGAAAAAGCGGCGCAGGCGAACAATGGCGAGATCGTGGCGGCGCTGGTGGACGGCTCCGAGACCACACTGAAGCGGTTCTATGCGGAAGCCGGAGGACGCATCCGGCTGCAGCCCGCCAATTCCACGATGTCGCCCATTCTGCTGGACGCATCGCGGGTTCAGATCCAGGGCCGCGTGCTCGCGGTATTGCGCAAGTACCGTTGAAGCGTTCGGCGCATGCTAGACTGGGCACATGGGTAGCCCGGTCAGTGGCCTGAAACGGTTTCTGTTCTGGGATTATAGGCGCGCCGGCTGGCAGTATGACGTTATGGTCGGCCTGATCCTGGTTTTCGTATTCCTCACCCCGCGGGAACTGTTCCGCGATCAGCCTAGAGCCAGTAATGTCGTGATGCTCCCGTCGGAAGGGGGCGCCAGCGTCTTTTGGATGGAGCCGGAGCTTTTGTCGGGAGCGCCGGAAGCGGCACGGCCCGCGCAGGCCGCGGCGCTCTTAAAGGCACGCACAGGCAAGAAGCAAACATTGATCCGTCTGGAGCCAATCTTCGATTCCGAACGGGAGATCAAAGGTTATATGGCTTTCACCAAGCCGTAGCAGGCCCGCCGACGAGTGAATCGAAAATCATGAAACGAAACCCACTGGCCCAAGCTTTGCCCCTTTTCGCTCCGTTGTGGTTGGCGGTGCTGGCAGCGGCGCCTCCGGCTGCCAAGGATGCCTGGTCGGAGGTCCAAGCACGTATGGATCATAGTGCTGCGACCTTCCAGGCCATGTCGGCTAAGGTGAGATACCTTACTCATACCGACGTCCTGGACGAGAACAGCGAGGAGTCCGGCACGTTGACCATGCGTAAAGCCGGGGCCCATGAAGCCGAAGGGTTGATCGATTTTACCGGACCCAACCCCCGGGTGGTGGTCTTCGCCAAGCGCCAAGCGCAGATTTACTATCCCAAGATCAACACCGTTAATGTATACGACTTAGGGAAGCACGGTGAACAGCTGGATCAATTCCTGATGACCGGTTTCGGCACCTCTGGAAGCGAACTTGCTCATAATTTCGAGGTGAAGGCGCTCGGCACGGAAACCGTTCAGAAACAACGAGCTATCAAGCTGCAGCTAATACCCAAGACCGCCGAGGCCAAGCAATACGTGAAGAAGATGGAACTGTGGATCCCGGAAACCGGTAAACCCTACCCGTTGCAAGAGAAGCTCTACGAGCCTTCGGGTGACTACCGAACCGTTATCTACACTGACTTGGCGATCAATCCTACACTGGCCGCCGACGCCTTGAAACTGAAAACGCCGGCTGGGGTTAAATACGAGCAGATGAAGTAAGCGTCCGTTTCCCGTCATGAAAGCAACCGCAACTCCCCGGAACAATCGCGACTCAGGCAGCCGACTGACTTTTCTCGATTGGACTCGCGGCGCCGCCGTTGTCAGCATGCTGCAAGGCCATGTTTTTCACTCTTTCGTGCGGCAGGATTTGCGCACCGACGGCCCGTATGTGATCTCGCAGCTCTTCGGCGGAATCGGACCCGCCGTCTTTCTTGTACTCACGGGCATCACGCTGGCGTTTCTGATGGACAAGCGCGAGCGGGAAGGCATGGCTCCCCAACGCCGCTGGCTGGCGGCGCTGCGCCGCGCCGGATACCTGTTCATGATCGCGATACTCTTTCGACTCCAGCTCTGGCTGTTCGCCGCCGGACAAAGTCCCTGGACCGATCTCTTCAAGGTGGATGTGCTCAATCTGATGGGTTTCGCCATCGCGCTGATGTCGGTGCTTGCGGTTTTGACTACTGCCGACCGAGTGCGTATAGGAGCTTTGCTGGGCGTGGCAATCGCGGCCGCGTCGCCCTTGATTTCCGCTCTCGACTGGACGTGGTTGCCGCCGCAGATGGCCAACTACATTGTCCCGAACTTTAACTATTTCGCCTTTTTCCCGTGGGCGGCATTCATTGCGTTCGGCATCAGTATCGGCAGCATCCTGCGGCTTACTTCCGGGGAACAAATGAATCGCGTGATGCAATGGTCCGCGCTAGGCGGCTTCGCTCTGATACTGGGCGGCGAGTATTTTTCCAACTTGCAGTATTCGGTGTATCCGAAATCCGACTTCTGGCTGAACAGCCCCGAGTTGATCCTGATGAAGCTGGGTGTAGTAATGCTGGTGCTGTCCGTGGCGTTTTTGTGGACCGAATACGGGCTGGGAAATTCCTGGAGCTGGGTGCGGCAGCTGGGAACCACGTCTCTGCTGGTCTATTGGGTGCACATCGAGCTGGTCTATGGCCGCTGGTTCGGATTCTGGAAAGACAATCTGAATAATGTCCAGGTGGGGATTGTTGCGTTGTCTGTGATTGGGCTGATGGTGCTGCTGTCCGTGGCGCGAACACACTGGCGCAAGTTCCCGTTCCCCGCATTTCTAGCCGGATCGATTCCGGTGCAGACCCCCCGCCGCGTTTCCGGCGACTAATTTTGTGGGGCCGGCCCCCCGGCCCGCAACCGGCCCCTTGGCCGGTTTGCTCGGGGTTTCAAGAGCGGCGCCGGGGGGTGCCGCGCGGACCTGAGGGTCCGCCCTACATTGGGTTGTGATACGGTGGTCCTTGCCATGAAACGCCGGCAGGCCCTTCAATCCATCTTTACTCTTCCCGCTATAGCCGCGCTCCCTGCGGCGGCGCAGGACGCGACTCCGAAACCGGTCGCCGAGGACACCGCTAAGCTGGCTACCGTCGCAGCCGAATTCGTCGCCGCGCCTGCGCCGCGCTTCTTCTCGAACACTCAATTTCAAACGCTGCGGCATCTCGCCAGTTTGTTGATGCCCAAGTCAGAGGAAGCCGGGGCTGCTGAGTTTCTCGACTTTCTGATTTCGCAATCCCCCCCAGCACGGCAAGCGCTTTACCGGGGAGGACTCGATGCTCTGAACGCCGCCAGACCTTTCGCCGGTCTCGACGCGGCCGCCGCGGCCGAATTGCTCAAGCCATTAAGCGAACCGTGGACCCATGCGCCACCTGACGCCATCTTGCCGCGTTTCCTCCGGGCCGTGAAGGAAGACGTTTTCCGCGCCACCGTAAACTCGCGCCAATGGGCCGCGGCCGCCACCGGCCGACGGGGCGCGGGCACCGGCAGCTACTGGCTGGCGATGGAATGAAAGCGGATTACGACGTACTGATCATCGGCTCCGGCGCATCGGGGGGCATGGCCGCGCATACGCTGACAAAGCTCGGTGTCTCCTGCCTGATGCTGGACGCCGGCCCCCTGCTTGATTTTGAGCGCCAGCGCACGCTTAAGGCAGTGTACGATCTGCCCTATCGCGGCTTCGGAAAGCCGGGCCGCTTTCCGCACGTCACGCAAGCCTCCGAGTTCGACGCCAATCTCTGGGCCGACGAAAAACAGAATCCGTATACTTACGATCCAAAGGATCCCTACTATTGGGTTCGCATGCGCCTGGTGGGCGGCAAGACGCTGCGCTGGGGCCGCGCGTCCTGGCGCATGAGCGACTATGAGTTCCTGGCGCGCGACCATGACGGCTACGGAGATAACTGGCCGCTGCGTTACGCGGACCTTGCGCCATACTACGATCGCGTAGAGCCGATGCTGCGCGTGGCCGGACGCAAGGAGGGCTTCCCGCAGATTCCCGACGGCGTATTCCTCGACGACGATTCGCGCGACAGCCTCAGCATCCAGCGTTTTCTTGATTCGGCGAAGCGCATGAACGTTCCCACCACCAAGCCGCGCCGCGCCACTGGGACGCTGGCTAGCTCGGTGAATCTGCTGCTGCCGGAGGCGCTTGCCACCGGCAATCTGCGCATTATTCCCAATGCGGTGGCGCGCGAGATTACGGTGGATAAGAACACCGGCCTGGTGAACGGAGTGGCGTTTCTCGATCGCGTGTCCAAGCGCGAGTTTCAGGCGCCGGCGCGCGTGGTGGTGGTGGGCGCATCGTGTCTGGAGAGCACGCGCCTGCTGCTGAATTCGCGCATCGCCAATTCCAGCGGCGCGCTGGGGCACTATTTGTTCGATCAGTTCTACGTCAAGGGCGTGGTGCAAGCGACGGTGCCGGAAGCCCGCGGAGGCAAGCCGCCGCGCGGGCTGATGGGCGGAGCCGGCTATATCCCGCGCTTCCGCAATCTGGCGAGCCCCGAAAAGAACTTCATTCGCGGATACGCCTACGATTTCGGCAGTGGCGGCACTCCGGCCGCACGGCTCTTTCCGCTCTACGGCGAGCCCCTGCTCAAAGCGCTCGCTGACGCCGAGGGATCCGCGTTCGAGATGACCACCATGGGTACCGTGCTGCCCCGTTTCGAGCATCACGTGCGCATCAACCCGGACGTCAAGGATGAGTGGGGCATTCCCTCGCTCCACATCACCCAGCGATATACCGATAACGAATTCGAAATGGCTAAGGACTCCATGCGCGTCGCCGAGGAGCTCTGCCATGGCGCGGGTTTCGAGGTGCTGTCGAAGCACTGGGAGATGGTGCCGCCCGGCGAGAGTATCCACGAACTGGGCACATGCCGCATGGGCGCGGATCCGAAGACGTCAGTCCTGAACAAATTCAATCAAGCTCACGACGTGAAAAATCTGTTCGTCATGGATGGCAGTTCGTTCACCACCGGTGGCTCGCAAAATCCCACGCTAACCATTTGCGCGCTGGCGATGCGGGCGTCGGAGTATCTAGCGGAGCAGATGCGGAAGGATATTTTGTAGAAAATGTCCGTCTAGACAGTGCGCGGTACACTCAAGAAATGCAGGATCTAACTTCACGCGTTACAATCAACCGCGACCAATGCGGGGGGCGTCCTTGCATCCGGGGAAGCCGTGTTCGTGTTTCCGATATTCTCGACCTCTTCGCCGCTGGCTTGACAGCTCTGGAGATTCTTCGAGAGCTGCCATATCTGGAGCCCGAGGACTTGCAGGCGTGCCTCCAGTATGCCGCGCGTGAAGTAGCCCCTCCTGTTCTCCTGTCTCGATGATCCTTTAGATTGATGCGCAGATATCGCCGGCGATCCTTGGTGGATTTGCCAGACGATTTGCAGGCGAAGTCATGCGCATCCTTGAGACTACACTTGAGAGCGCTTCTGAACTCCTGGATCTCAAAGGGTAGTTGAATGCGACGATATCGACCGCTGATCCGCTTCCTCGGTATCGTCTGCCTCCTCGTAACTGTCACCTTCGCGGCCGAGCAGCCTGTTCCCTTCAGCCACAAGCAGCACACCGCTCTTGGCATCAAGTGCAAGGACTGCCATGCCAATCCCGATCCTGGGGAATCCATGGCGCTTCCGGCGGCCTCCAAATGCATGGCCTGCCATGCCTCCATCGCCACGGAAAAACCCGCGATTCGGAAGCTGAAAGTCTTCGCCGACGGCAGGCAGCCGATTCCCTGGCTGCCGGTGTTTCAGATTCCAGGCAACGTCGTTTTCAGCCATCGCGTCCATCTGGATGGCAATGTCAGCTGCGATGGATGCCACACCGCTGTGGCTCGAAGCGAGGCTTTAACCCCGAAGGAACTTAATATTTCCATGGGGACGTGCATGAGCTGCCACCGGAAGAGCCGGGTTTCCATCAGTTGCAAGACCTGTCACGAGGATCTGGAGCGATGATAATAGAGAAGACATGAGAATTCTGATCGTCGAGGACGAAAAGCGCATCCAGGACTTTCTGTCGCGGGGTCTGGAGAGCGCCGGATACGCGGTGGATGTTGCGGGCGACGGCGCCACCGCGATGGAACTGGTCCATGCCACCGAGTATGACCTGATCATTCTGGATCTGATGCTGCCCGATACCGACGGGCTGACGCTGCTCCAGAAGATCCGCAATCGCAAAGCCAGCCCGCCGGTGCTGATCCTGAGCGCGCGCGACGCCGTGGATGACCGGGTGAAGGGCCTGGAGCTCGGGGCCGACGATTATCTCACCAAGCCGTTCGCATTTGTCGAGCTGCTGGCCCGCGTTCGGGTCCTGCTGCGGCGGGGCCAGCCCACCCCCGAGCGCCTCCAGGTCGGTGACCTTGCGCTCGATTGCATCCGCCGGCGCGTCACGCGCGCCAATGAGAACATCGAGCTGGCGCCGAAGGAATTCAGCATCCTCGAATATATGATGCGCAACCGCGGCCGCCCGCTCAGCCGCACTATGATCGTCGAGCACGTCTGGGACATGGATTACGACGGGCTCACCAATATCGTCGACGTCTACATCCGGCATTTGCGCAGCAAGATCGACGACAAGTGGACTTCCAAAATGATCCACACCGTGCGCGGTATCGGCTACATGCTGGACAACCCTGAAAAGCCCTCTGAAGCCAAGGCCGCCGAGCAGCCCCAGCCATGATCCGGCGCCTCTTGCGAGGCACGCGCGGCCTCCGCTTCCGGCTCGCCTTCAGCTATGTGGCGTTCTTCGCGGTGCTGGTGGTGGCGCTTGGTTTTGTCTTTCGCCAGACGCTCAACACCATCCTACAGGCGCAGTCCGAAAACATTCTCGAAGAGGAATGGGGAGCGGCCAAAGGCTACTTCGAGTTCAAGGATACCGGCCCGGATTGGGCTTACGATTCAGCCGATCCCGACGAAGACTTCCTGGTGACGCGTCTGAAGCACGTGTACATGCTGGCCGATTCCCAGGGTCATAAGCTGCAGTACTCCACCATTTACGAAAGCCTCGGCTTTGACAGCGCGGACGAAATAGGCAGAATCTTGAAGTCCGGCACAAAGTCCCTCCGCGTCCGTACCGATCAGGACGGCACGCCATACCTGGTGCGGGCTGGTCCGTTCTACGGTCCGAAGCGACAGGTCTACTATCTCGCCATTGGCCGCTCCATCGGGGACAACCGCAAAATCCTCGACGGGTTCACGCGAAACTATTTGTTCGTGGTCCCGGCGATTGTGGTCTTCAGCGGGCTGCTGGGCTGGTTCATGGCCGGCCGCGCGCTTGCTCCTGTGAATTCGGTGGCCGAGACCGCCCAGCACATCACGCATTCCAATCTCGATATGCGGATTCCTTTACGTGGCGCGGGCGATGAGCTGGACCGTTTGGTGGAGGCGTTCAATCGCATGATGGGCCGGCTCAATCTCTCCTTCGAGCAGATCCGCCAATTCTCCACCGACGTGTCGCATGAGCTGAGAACTCCGTTGACCATCGTGCGGGGCCAGCTGGAAGTGGCTCTGTTCACCGCCAACACGGCTGAGCAGTATCGCGAAGCCATGGTGAATGCGCTGGAAGATGTCGACCGGTTGACCAACATTGTTCGCGCCCTCTTGATGCTGTCCCAGGCCGAGTCCGGCCAGCTGGCGCTGCACAAGACCGAGATTGAATTCTCGGAAGTGGTTCGCGACCAGGTGGATCAATTTCAGATTCCCGCCGAGGATCAGGGCGTCCACCTGTCCGCCGACTTGCCGGCGGTCTGCCGCATTCAGGCCGACCGCATTCAGATCGAGCGTCTGATCTCGAACCTGCTGTCGAACGCCATCAAGTACACTCCGCGCGGAGGCGAGGTGCGAGTTCGTCTGGACTGCGCGGGCGCGGACGCACATCTCGTAGTGGAAGATACGGGCGTGGGCATCTCCTCGGAGAATGTTCCGCACATCTTCGATCGCTTCTATCGAGTGCCGTCGGCCGACCCCGAGAAAGGGCTTGGGCTGGGTCTGAGCTTCGTGGCGTGGATCGTCAAAGCGCACGGCGGGACCATTAATGTGGATAGCATGCTGGACCGCGGCACGCGGTTTACGGTCACGCTGCCCTCGGGCGAAGCCCCCCTGCCTGCGGCACTGGAAGAGGCACAGGCATATACCACTCCAGAACAGCTAAACTAGGACGTGGCTGCGCACCTGGATATTCAATCGCGGGAAAAAGAAGGCGTCGCGATCCTCGACTGCAAAGGCCGGCTGATTGTGGGCGACCCCGCCGGCGCCTTGCGTGAAAAGATCAACGAAGAGATTGCGCGGGGCGTGCTCCGCATCGCGCTCAATCTGGAACACGTCGAATACATCGACAGCACCGGCCTGGGCAGCATGGTGATCTGTTTCACCACGCTCCAGAAAGCCGGCGGCGGCCTGAAGCTGGTCAACTTGAACAAGCGTAATATCGAGTTGCTGCTGCTCACCAAGCTCTCCACCGTCTTTGAGATCTACGGGAGCGAGCAAGACGCCATTAACAGCTTCTTCCCCGAGCGCGATATCAAGCACTTCGATATCTTGAGCTTCGTACAACAACAGAAGGAGCACTGACTAAGACCTCATGGGCTGGTTCAAGAAGCGCCAGGCGATGCTCGAAGCCGGGTCGCAATCGCCGGAGTTTGAGCTGAAGGATACCAACGGCGCGCCGCGTTCTCTCACCGCGATTCTGGAGCGCGGGCCGGCCCTGTTCGCCTTCTTCAAGATCGGCTGCCCGGTGTGCCAGCTCACGTTTCCCTTTCTGGAGCGGCTGGCGAAGAACGATCTGCTGCAGGTGATCGGAATTTCGCAGGATGATTCCGGCGCTACCCAGGCTTTCAACCAGCGCTTCGGCGTGACGTTTCCCGTGTTGCTGGATGAATCCAAGGCCTGCTATCCGGTGAGCAACGCTTTCGGCATCACGAATGTGCCCACCGTGTTCGTGGTGGAGCCGGGCGGCGCAATCTCGACTGTGTTCACCGGATTCTCAAAGCGCGACCTGGAAGGCATCGGCCAGCGGGTGGGCGTGCCGCCGTTCAGAGCGGATGAAAATGTTCCCGAATGGAAAGCTGGTTGAGGCTCCAAAAACTAGTTCCCGGTCGGGAGCTTGCGCTAAGCTGAAAGTGAAAGACTCATGCCTTCGAAGATCATCCAGGTAATCGATTCCGCCGCCGCTATCGCCAAGGGAATGGCCACTACGTTCGGCGAGATGCTCAATCCCACTATTACGGATCACTACCCGGACGAGCCGCCCAAGTTTCAGGAACGCTTCCGCGGCGTGCACGTGCTGCAGCGCGATGAGAACGGCATGGAAAAGTGCGTTGCGTGCTACCTGTGCGCGGCCGCGTGCCCGGCGGATTGCATCTACATCGAGGCGGCTGAGAACACCGAGGAGCTGCGCATCAGCGGCGGCGAGCGTTACGCCAAGGTCTACAACATCGACTACAACCGCTGCATCTTCTGCGGATACTGCGTGGAGGCGTGCCCCACCGATGCCATCACGCACGGCCACGGCTTCGAGATCGCGAGCTATAACACGTCCACGCTGATTTACCGCAAGGAGCAGATGTTGACCCCCGGTCCGTCAGCAGAGCCGCGAGCGTAAGCGACCGGGGCGGATCGCTCGGTGTCCGTT
>JALYHQ010000135.1 GCA_030776455.1 Acidobacteriota bacterium
GGGAGCGGTCGACTGCCCGAAGCCCCAAAGACCGCTCTTGAGGAACGCAATTTGGTCCAGCTTTGTGGGGCAGGCGGTTTCGCCTGCCAGAGGCCGATTGCTAATCGGCCGCAGGATACTATCCTGCCCCACACGGCCGCACGTTCCTCTCCTGTAACAGACACGCTCATCAGCGGGCCGACCGCTTCCTTTGGTCGCGGTTCTGTTGGGGGCAGGCGCTACATTACTTCTTCTCGGCACCCTCAATTGGGGCGACGCCGGGCTGCGTCATGCCGAGGTTTACTTGCGCGCCAAGGCGCAGGATCTGGGCTTCGCTGGGGGCCTGGAAGAAGGTGAAGCCCGGGCGTCCCTTCCATGCCTGCGGGCCTCCGAGGGCGATCTTGTGCTGCAGCGTTACATCGTGGATGCGCTTGACCATGGTTTCGTAACCGGGGTCGCCTTGTTTGAGGCCAGAGAAATTTCCGAGGTCGGTGCTGGCCGCGAAGATGACATCGACGCCCGGCACGGATGCGATCTTTTCGGCGTTGTCGACACCGATGGGAGTTTCGATCATGATCACCACCAGCATGTTTTCGTTGATGGTCTGGTGATAGTCGCTGCCGTACAGCGCACCGTATTGGCCTTGGCCCTGGCTGCGGCGTCCTTGCGGCGGATACTTGGACCACTTCACGGCGGCCTCGGCCTTCTCTACCGTGTCGACGGTGGGAACGATGATTCCGAGCGCGCCGATGTCGGTGGCTTTCTGGATGTCGCTTTCGGTGGCGTCGGGGACGCGGATGAAGGGGACTGCCTGCGATCCGCGGCAGGACCAGATCATGCGAGCGACGTCGGCATAGGTTAGGGGGCTGTGCTGCATTTCGATCCAGACGTAATCGTATCCGGCGTTGGCGAGGGCGCAGTAGATGTTGGGATCGGGCGATGAGACGGTTACGCCCGTGATGGGTTTGCCCGCGGCGAGCTTTTCCTTGGCGGTGTTGTAGAGTTTGTGGTCCTGCGCGAAGGCGGAAGTGAGCAATGCCGCGGACAGGGCCCAGGCTGCGGTGGGGCGCATATGGGGACTAGGATATCGCAAGCGTTCTATCGCTTGTTCAGGACAACCTTCAGTTCCACGTCATCTGTGCACTCGACTGAAATACGTACTGATTGGCTCCCCGCTTTGGTGACGACGCCCACCAGCTTGTCGCGTGTCTTCAGAGAGCGAAACAGCCTCCCGAAGACGTCGCTAACGTCGAATCCGGAACTCGTGGAAGATTTGCCGTCAAATCGCGCTCCGGCGACCGCTCGTCCTGCTTCATCCTGGATGCGCAGGAGCACCTGGCAGTCCGGCTTGAATCTGACGAACCCGCAGAAGGTCTTGACGTATGTGACGAAAATTCGCTGAGTATCGGGCCACGTGGTGCCAAGTATCCGACCAGAACCGCGTTGCACATATCAAAGCCAACGTTAATATCCACGTTCTCCAGAGGTGCGTCGCATAGCCTGGCTACTCCGTTGGCATCGGTTGTCGTTTGAGAAAATGTAGTCTTGCGTCCTCGAATCAGGGCGACAGGTACCTCGGGGACAGGGCTTCCAGATGGCGTGCTTACTTTGACCTCAAACGCGCACCACGTGTCTTGTGCCGCGGCGAGGGAGATGAATAGAGTGGAGAACACTGTCAATATCAACAAGCGGGACATTGTGATGCTTTGATTGTAGATCTTACTTCAACCGGGGAGGACCGATTGCTAATCGGTCCGCAGATTGCTAATCTGCCCCACAATGTGTCGCCGAGGGGGTCGCCCAGGTATTGCTGGCGGATAAGCGGTGGCCAAGCGTTTTATCGCTTGTGCAGGACAACCTTTAGTTCCACGTCGGAATCACAGACCACTGAGATGTGGGCCGGGGCGCTTCCCTCTTTGGAAACGACGCCCTCCAGTTTTTTGCGCCACTTGAGGGAGCTGAACAGCCGTCCGAGGACATCGCTTTCGTCCGATCCGGAACTCGTTGCGGGTTTCCCGTTGAATCGCGCGCCAGCCACGGGATGCCCAGCTTCATCCTGGATGCGCAGTAAGACTTGACATATCGGTGGAGGAACGAAATGGCTGCAGGGGTAATCCAAGTAAGTGACGTAGGCTCGCAGGGTTTCCGGCCACTTTGGATTCAGGGCCCTGATTAAGACTGATCCGCACACGTCAAAACCCGCCACGATATTCACAGTTTCCATTGGGGCATCGCATAGTCGGGCCACTCCGTTCGCGGCGGTCGTTGTTTCTGAAAATGTACTTTTGTCTCCGCGAAGCATCGCGACATGCGCGCCGGCGACGGGAGAACCTGATGGCGTGCTGACTTTGACTTCAAGCGCGCAGTAGAGGCTCTGTGCCCGCGCGAGGGAGATGAACGCGGTCAGGATGACGAGGCTGGCTGTCGTGACGTGAGGCACTTGATGCCGGATGCTCTAAGGCTTCATTGTAGGGCAGAGAGTGTCGGAGAACCGGGCAGGGCCGCTTGGAAAGCGGCCCGCAGGTTGCTAACCTGCCCCACATGTTGGTGGGTGGAAGGCTTCTAATGATGTGGGGTTTTCTATGGTGGAGGTGTCGCCCAAGGGCTCGCCTAAGTATTGCTGGCGGATGAGGCGGCGGACTATTTTGCCGCTTTGGGTTTTGGGGAGCGCAGGGATGGGGTGAATTGCTTTGGGGCGGAATGCGGGGCCTAAGGAATCGGCCACCTGTTTGGACAACGCGCCGGCGTCGAAGGGGGCGTCCTTTTTCAGGACTACGAAGGCGACGATGGCTTCGCCTTTCAAGTCGTCGGGGACGCCGATGACTGCTGCCTCCGCGACTGAGGCGTGTTCCAGCAGGGCGTCTTCTACTTCGGCGGGGCCTACTTTACGGCCGGCTACGTTCATGGATTCGTCGGCGCGGCCGTGCAAGAACCAGTGGCCATCTTCATCGACGCTGGCCCAATCGCCATGGAACCACATGCCGGGGAAGTGCGACCAGTACGTTTCGAAGTAACGCGCTGGGTCGCCCCACATGCCGCGGGTCATGGATGGGGCGGGTTTGGTGCAGACCAGGTAGCCGGTCTTTCCGCGAACGGGGTGGCCGGCTTCATCCACGCACTCGGTGGCCATGCCTGGCGCGGGACCGCCGAGCGTGCATGATTTCAACGGTTGGATGGGCAGCGGAAACAGGAAGCAGCCGACAATCTCGGTACCGCCCGAGATGTTGATGATGGGACAGCGGCGCTTGCCGACGTGCTCGAAGAACCAGACATAGGAAGTCTCATCCCACGGCTCGCCGGTGGAACCGAGCAGGCGCAGCGACGGCATGGCGTGGCGCGTGGCGGAATCGCCGCGCATGAGGAGCCGGATCGCCGTGGGCGAAATGCCGAGGGTGGTAATGCCGTGGCGCTCGATCATCTGCCAAAGGCGTTCGGGGCCCGGATAATCGGGAGCGCCGTCGTAGAGGAAGATGGTACCGCCAAAGTTGTGGTTGCCCAGGATGGTCCAGGGTCCCATCATCCAGCCGATGTCGGAGAGCCAGAAGAAGCGGTCGTCGGGCTGATGGTCGAACGCGAGGTAAATCTCCTTGGCCATTTGCGCGAGCGCGCCGGCGTGCGTGTGAACCGCGCCTTTCGGCTTGCCGGTGGTTCCGGAAGTGTATAGAATGAACGCCCGCGCCTCGGAGGGGAGCGGCAGCGAAGGACACTCGCCGGATTGATCGCGCAGCAGTGCGGGCCATTCCTCCAGCGAGATGATTCGCTCGACGCCGGGCGCCTTTTGGATCGCCTGTTCCACTTTGATCTTTAGCGGGATTGGCTTGCCGCGGCGGACCAGGTGATCGGCGGTGAAGACGACGCGCGTGCCGGAATTCTCGAGGCGCGTCGCGATGGCTCCCGCGCCGAAACCGGCGAAAATGGGGACCACCACGAGTCCCAGCTTTAAGCACGCATACAGAATGCTCACGATCTCGGGAACCATGGGCATGCAGAGCGCGACGCGATCACCCTCGCGCAATCCCATGGCTCGGAGCGCGTTCGCGAGGCGGCAGGTTTGATGGTAAAGCTGGGCGAAGGTGATCTCGCGCGGGGGCTGCTCTTCGCTTTCCCAGAGGATCGCGATGCGGCCGGAGTCTTTGTGGCGGTCGAGGCAATTATCGGCGATGTTCAGCGTGCCGCCGATGAACCACTCGGCCCACTCGACGCCGCGCGATGTGTCGAGTACGCGATCAAACGGATGGGACCAGCGGATGTTAGTTTCGCGCACCATTTCGGCCCAGAACTCTTCGAGATGATCGGTGGAGTAGCGCAGGAATTCTTCACGAGAATGGAGGCCGAGTCGGGTGAGAAAGCGCCAAACGTTGGTGCGTTCGATCTGTGCGGGAGTGGGCTGCCAGATCCAGGGGGAATGGGGCGAGTTCATGAGCCAACTCGCACGATTGTGGTAGATTGAATCAGGTGCATAGGATGCGAAAGATTAAACCACCGATGGGCTGATGCCGTCGCGACGCCGCCGCATCATACGAGCAATGAAGCGGCCTCTTGGGGATGCGCTTTGAACAACGGTTCGAGCGTCTCGTCCTCGGTAATCTCCTTTATCCACTGTGCCAGTTCATCCTGGCTCTCCGCGACCTTCCTTGATTCCCGCAGCTCCTGAAACGCCTTGGCCACCTGTACGGCAGTATTCATCCCCGCAAGCGTTCTACATCGCGCGCTGTTCGCCCAGGCGTCTTTCAAGTATTTCTCGCGTTCTCCCCGGCGCCAGATGGTGATTGCGGCGACTCGACCGTAGCAGTCTATCGCTTCAGGCCAGTTGGAATCGAGGTACGAAATCCAACCCAGCCCGAAGAGGGCGCCGGGCTCTTCCGCATTCAATTGCAGGCTTCTCTCAAATGCCCGGCGGGCCTGTTCGCGAACCTGGGAGGCTTCTCGCGGCTCGACGGGAAGGAGTGGGACGCCGGGCTGGCTCGTGCCGGCCGCTACATCCAGCTGTGCTAAATGTACACCGATGTCTTTCCACAAACCGGCCGTGGGCTCGCCGAGCCCGGACGACATATCGAAATACAACGAGGCGCGTTCCCAGTCGGTTCGAAATCGTTCGTTGGCGAACTTGGAGCTGTAAAAACGGCCCAGCCCGTGACACATGCGCATCATGTAAGGATGATAGGCTGAGAAGTCGCGAAATATTTCCAGTCCGGCCAGCCGCAACTCGGCCATCTTGATGGCTTCCACCTCGCGGGGGCTCCGGCTCGAGTACGCGTGTTCCGCCCAAAGGCGGCCGCTCTCGAACACCGAGTCCATTCGCGCCAGCAGATCGTACAGGTTGGTGTGCAGGTTGGCGAACTGGGGATACTTCTCGCGAATTTCGTTTCTGAACTCGTCAAATTCCCTTCTTGCGCCATCCAGCACTCGCTTGGAATCTTCTTTCGCGGTTTCAACGGCGCGTTTAGAGTCTTCCTTCGCCGAATCTAGAATCTGCTTGAGGCCGAAATAGGAGTTCAAGCCGAGCGCGAGGGCGTAAAGGGTAGACAGGGTGACCAGCAGCGTCAGAAGCCGTTCGATTCGTTTGGCCGCTTCGGCCGCATCGTCGATGCGAATTCTCAGTAATTCGTAGCGGCGTTCCAGATCCTGGACCGCGGCCGCCGAACCAGCAGTTCCCGGCGGATTTACCAAGGGAATCGTGGTTGGCGAAGGATATTGCGAAGGCCGGAAGTATGAACCGAAACCAAATCCCGCGCCAAGACCAGCGGCCAGCAACATCGAAACAAGAAGAGCGGTTGTCCAGAATGAGAGTTTCATGGTGATGACCTCCCCTGTAGCTGGTCAAATATATCATGAAGGTCCCGGTCTGAAGCTTAGGAGGAGAGCGCATGCAAACTATGGGCGGTGTATATCCGGCGACGGTGATTGACAACAGAGATCCGGAGATGCAGGGGCGCGTGAGACTGACGATTCCCGCGGCGCCGGATACACAATCCTGGGCCCGGGTGGCTACGTTGGCGGGCGCCCGGTATATTCCGGAGATCGGAACCGAGGTGCTGGTGGCATTTGAGGCGGGCGACGCCGATCTTCCGTATATGATCGGAAGGTTGTGGAACGCGCTGGATCAGCCTCAGGCGGCCAGCGGGCAGATAACAATCGAGACACCGGGCGGGCAGCGGATCACGCTGGAAGATGGCGCTGGTTCGGTGACCATCGCGGATTCGAACGGGAACTCGGTGAAGCTGGGGCCAGGCGGGATCGAGATAAACTCTGCGGGAATCGTGACCGTGAATGCCGCGTCCCTGGAGTTTCGCGGGGTGCTGAAGGCGGATACGGTTGTTGCGGGCACGGTGGTGGCGGGATCGTTCGCGCCTTCGGCGGGAAACATCTGGTAACTCTGCGCGTGGGACAGGCTTCCCAGCCTGTCTCGGAATCAACTGGTAACGGGGCATGGCCCTGCGTTACAGGGGGCGGGGACGGGTTTCGGTGCCCACCCAGGCGTTGGGGATGGGTTGCTCGCTGGAGGGAATGCTGAGCAAGTGGGGCTTCAGGACGATCAGGGAATCGTTCCGCGTACGGTCATGCTGGGTGGTGTGCAGCAGGGGGATCAGATGCAAGCCGGGCATACCGCTAATCATGGTGGCTTCGGAGTTTCCCAGCAGGCCAGCGACGATGGCCCACTGGCCCTCCACCAGGTTGACCTTGGACTGGAACTTGCGGCTGGAGATCACCGGGATTCCGTTGACAGCGCCGGCGCCCAGCAGCTTGACTTCGGCTTCCACGTCCAGCGTCATACCTTCCATTCCGTGTACGTGCGGGGTGATCTTTATGATCAGTCCCAGGTCTTCGAAAGTGAAAGTGGCGGGAGGCGTGAAGCCTTGTCCGCTGGCGCCGGTGCTGACGGTGTAAACGTTGCTCGGAATGGGATACTTGTCGCCAACGTGCAGCGTAGCCGGCTGGCCATCCAAGGTGACTATTTCCGATTCCATGAGCGAGGTGGATCTCGACTTCGTTACAGTTGCGAAGAAGCTGGAATCCGTGATGCCCAAGCCGAGCAGACTGGCGCCGCCTCCAAACGTGAGCAAGGCCCCGGTGGGGATGGCTTGCACCAGGTATTTGGGTAAATTTCCGAGGCTCACCAGGGGGAAAGAGGTGGGCAAGCCCAGGCCGTATTTGAGCGATGAGCTCTCATCCATGGAGAGAAGCTGCACCTCAATGGCAACTTTGGTGCGGGGCTGCAACAGGTCGCGGAAAAGCTTCTCGGCCAACCGCACTTTGGAGATGCGGTCGCGGATCAGGACCATTTGTTTCTGGTTGTCCACTACGAGGCGTGTGATGTCGAGCGTGCTGCGGACGGCCGTGGCGATTTCCTGCAAGTCCTGCACACCGAAGGCTTCGGGAGTGGGGATAACCACGGCGGCGGTCGACTCGAGTTCCTGGCGGCGCTGCGGCGTGTCATTGGCCACCAGCAGGAGCCGGTCGCCCGCGGGCACTACGAAGGAATTGGTTGCGGATTGCAGCGCGTAAAGCGCAACCTTGTAATCGGCATCGGTCAACTGGAAGCGGACAGTGGGGCCGGGCTGAAAATTGCTATCGAAAACGACCAGCAGATTGAACGCGTCGGCAACTTTCTCAAAGAGCGTTTTCGCGTCACCGCGCAGGTCGAAATCCTTGTGGACGGGGGAAGCCTTAAGATCCGTTGGCGGCAGAGGGCGGCGCGCATCGGCCAAGTCCCGGTCGGTAATAGTACCCAGGAGCGCCGGATCGATCGGCTTGGCGGCGGATGCGGTATCGGAAAGGCTGCCACGGACGCCGGCATTCAACCGAGGGCGCAGGGCCATGGCCTTAGCCCAATATTCCGGATGCGTGTCATCCTTCGTAGCCGCTTCAAAATAAAGCTGATATGCGCGTTCAGCGTGGCCGGCTCGTTCCTCTTTTTGGCCTTCCTGAAAGAGAGCGGAGGCCGATTTGGATCCGCCAAATGCCAGCGAGGAGGCCAAAAACAGGATCGGCAACAGGCGCAAGTTCACTAGAAGATCTGACGGTGGGCGGGGGCAAGGCGTGTAAGTCGAGGGCATATAAACTCTTCGCCAAACTCAGACGATGGAACGATGGAGGTAATGCCTGGTGTCCATGACAGCTACATTTGCGCCCGTTCGCAGCGGATTCTCCCCGGCCCCGCCACAGAACTTCAAGGATCTGGGAATTCCGCAGTCGCTGGTGCTCGATCTGATGCTGCGGCGTTTGCTGCTGGAAGGCTTCAGCACGCTGGAGAGCCTGAGCGTCAAGCTGCGCTTGTCGGTGCCCATCCTGAGCCAGGTGTTCACGCACATGCGCAACCAGCAGATGGTGGAAGTGAAAGGGATGACCGGCAACGATTATCAGTTCACGCTTTCAAGCGCGGGCAAGGTGCTGGCGGGCGAGCGGTTTCAGATCTCGCAGTATGCGGGCGCGGCACCGGTATCGCTGAAGGATTATCACGAAGCCACCCAGGCGCAGACGGCGCGCGTCAATATTGACCGCAAGTCGCTGCGCGCCGCCTTCTCGGACCTGATTGTTTCGGACCGCTTGCTGGATCAGCTGGGTCCGGCGCTGATTTCGCAGAACTCGATTTTTATCTACGGCCCCACGGGCAACGGCAAGACCAGTCTCGCCGAGCGCATGCTGCGCGTCTACAGCGACACCATTCTGCTGCCATACGCGGTGGAAGTGGACGGCCAGATTGTCAGCTTGTACGATCCGGTGGTGCATCACCGGTTAGAGGTGGATGATCCTGATGTGGACCCGCGCTGGGTGACATGCCGGCGTCCGTGCATCGTGGTGGGCGGCGAGCTGATTCCCAGCATGCTGGAACTGCGGCTGGATGAATCGTCGGGGATCTATGCGGCGCCTCTGCAGATGAAGGCCAATAACGGGATCTTCATCATCGACGACTTTGGGCGGCAGCTAATGTCTCCGCGCGATTTGCTGAATCGCTGGATTGTTCCGCTGGACCGCCGGGTGGATTACCTGATGCTGCGATACGGCGTGAAATTCCAGATTCCGTTCGAGCTGATGGTGGTGTTCTCCACCAACCTGGAGCCCAGCGACTTGGCCGATGAGGCGTTCCTGCGGCGTATCCACAACAAGGTTTTCGTGGAGGCGGTGGAAGCGCCGGCGTTCGATCAGATCTTTGACCGCGTGGTGGCGAAGAACAATATTCCGGCTGAATCCGACAGCTCCGAGTACTTGCGCAAGCTGGTGCTGAGGGAGGGTCGCACCGAGCTGCGGGCGTGCTATCCGGGGGACATCTGCACGATTCTGGCG
>JALYHQ010000136.1 GCA_030776455.1 Acidobacteriota bacterium
GTCATGGAGTTGATGCGGCCCTGAAAATCCATGTTGGTGTTGGTGGGCACCATGGATTCCGATACCTGCGGCGGCACAACGCGGATGGAGGCCACCGAGAGGTACGTATTCGGCCACAGAAACGCGATCACCACGCTGATTACCAGGGACGCGAACAGGGGGCCGAAGATCCAGGCTTTGTGACGCCGCACGACGTCGATGTAATCCTCGATGTCCATCGGACGCCGCGAAATCGATTGTAAATCCTGCGGTTGCATCTCCCTCACTCCTCCGCTGACAGACGGCTAATGCACAATGATGTGATCGCCGTTCTCCAGATAAACGTTTTGCTCCATGTGCTTCCCGTTGGTGACTTCCTTGTAGTTGAACTTCAGGAGCGCGCCATGACGCAGAATACGGATTTTCTTCTGGTTGGCAAATTCCTTGAATCCACCGGCGCTGCTGAGCGCCTCCAGGACGGTGGTGGGCGTCACCAGGGGATACAGTCCCGGGCGTCCCACCTCGCCATCGATGTAATATTTCTTGCTGCGGACCTCTTGCACCATTACCGTCACGTCGGGATTGTTGATGTACTTGAGCAGTGCTTCAATGAGGCCTTTTTTCAGCTGCTCCGGGGTGAGGTCGGCGGCTTGGATTTCCTGGATGAGCGGCATGGTGATCTTGCCGTCCGGACGGACGGCCACAACCCGCGTAAGATCCGGCTCGCGCCACACCAGGATCTGCAGAATATCCTCGGCGCCGATGATGTACTTGTTGGGATCGACGGCCGCGCCGACGGACGGCGTGGACGACGGCCGGGGAGGATTCGTGACATCCGCGGCTTGGGGGGGCACCCTGGGGTTCTCGGGCTTGGGCTGCCCGACGACGCGGGATGCACCGAATAAAACGGACAGGACCACCAGCAACAGGGATAACCGAGGCTTCACTTTGAACATGCTCCTGACAGACCGCCATAAGCCAGCGCATCCCGGCGTTGGGCGGGTAGAACGACCAAGTTCAATTGTACAACGTAAATTTGCGCGTGTGATAGGATTGTGGGTCGAAAGACCTTGGTAATGAAGTACTTCCTTGCAAAGACCGAGCCCAGTACTTACGGGCTAGACCAACTGGAGCGGGACCGGACGACGCGCTGGGACGGCGTTACGAATCCGCAGGCGGTTCGGGCCATTTTGGAGATGCGGACGGGCGACAAGGTGTTCATTTACCACTCCGGCGGGCAGTCGGCGATTGTGGGGTTGGCGCGCGTGGTGGCGGACGCGATGGTTGATCCGAAGAATCCGAAGTCGGCGGTGGCGGATTTTGAGTTTGTGGGGAGGCTGGAGCCGCCGACGACGCTGGCTGAGATCAAGGGGACGCACGAGTTTGACGATTGGGCGCTGGTGAGGCAGGGGCGGCTGTCGACGATGGTGGTACCGGAGAAAGTGGTGGCTTGGTTGAGGAAGAGGTATCCGAAGGGAGGGATTTAGGGCGCGAGATCCGGAAACAGAACGGGGCCGCTTGGAAACCGGCCCAAGGGGTGTCGATTCTTTCAAAGCTGAACGTCGTTCTGATGACGGTCACAAAGGAGAAAGAATCATGGAACTGAAAGCATGGACTGGAATCGCACTGGTGCTGGCGGGGTGCTTGAGCCTCGCGGCCGACGCCATTGGGCATAAACTTACTACTGCTGAACTCGAGCAGGGGCGGGTGTATCTGCAGCAGACACGTAACTACGTGATCGGGGCCACTAAAGGGTTGTCGGAGGCGCAATGGAAGTTCAAGCCAGCGCCGAACCGCTGGTCGATCGCGGAAATCGTGGAGCATATGGCGCTGACGCAGGATGTAGTGATGGGGCCAATCCGGGAACAGCTTGCCAAATCGGCGGCGGTTACGGGGGAGCGGGACTACAAGCAGGTGGATGCGATGGTGGTGAACCAGCTGCCGGATCGCACCGCCAAATTTCAGGCTCCCGAGTTTTTACAGCCGACGGGCCGCTGGGAGCCGTCCGTGGCTCTCGACCGGGTGCTAAAGAATTACGCCCGGATCGGCGAATATCTGGAATCGACACCGGATCTCCGGCAGCACCTGGTGGAAGCGCCGCCGATCAAGGCGGTGTCGAAGGGCGCGTTCGAATCGATGGACGGATACCAATGGGTGCTGGCCACGGCGGCGCACACGGAGCGGCACACCAAGCAAATCCTCGAGGTGAAAGCCGATCCTAACTTCCCGGTGAAGTGAGGGTAATGATGCGGTACATGATGCTGATCTATTCCAAGGAAGCGCCCGCGGGGCTAACCCCCGCGGAAGGGGAACAGATCAAGGCCGCTCACGGGGCAGCGATGCAGGAGGCGAAAAGCAAAGGCGTTTTCCTGGGGGCCGAACCGCTGGCCCCCACCACCACAGCAACCACGGTTCGGGTGCAAGACGGCAAGCGGCTCATCACGGACGGACCCTTCGCGGAGACCAAGGAGCAACTGGCCGGTTACTACATTCTGGAGTGCGCGAACCTGGATGAAGCTATCGAGTGGGCCGCGAAGATTCCCACGGGATGCAAGGGAAGCGAAGGCTGCATCGAGATTCGGCCGATGCCGGGACTGCCGGCGCGCTGAATGGATGACATCCGGTCCGCGGCCGAGTCCGTTTTCCGGCAGGAGTCGGGGCGGATCATTGCCGGGTTGATTCGAGTTTCGGGTTCATTTGACCGCGCCGAGGAGGCGCTGCAGGAAGCTTTTGCGTCCGCACTGGCGACGTGGCCGGAGAAGGGAATCCCCCAGAATCCGGTAGCGTGGGTTATGACCGCCGCGCACCGCAAGCTGATCGATGCAGTTCGGCGGGACCACACGCGGATCGAGAAGCAGGATTCACTGCGCTATGAGACGGAGGCCGCCGGCGCGCAGTCCGATGCGGATTTTGAAGAAGCTTGCATGCATTTTCCGGATGACCGATTGCGCCTGATATTTACGTGCTGCCACCCGGCGCTGAATCACGAGGCGCAGATAGCGCTGACGCTGCGGACGCTGGGCGGTTTGAGCACGCCGGAGATCGCCAAGGCCTTTCTACTGCCGGAGGCGACGCTGGCGCAGCGGCTGGTCCGGGCGAAGCGAAAGATTCAGGAAGCTCACATTCCCTATGAGATCCCACCCTCAGAGCGATTGCCGGAGCGCTTGGAGTCGGTGCAGGCAGTGATCTACCTGATCTTCAATGAAGGCTATGCGGCGACCTCAGGGCCCGAACTGGTGCGCAGGGATTTGTGCGCGGAAGCGATCCGGCTGGGACGCGTCCTGAATGAAGTGCTGCCGGGGAACGCGGAGAGCGTCGCGCTGCTGGCCTTGATGCTGCTGCACGATTCGCGCCGGGACGCTCGGATCGTAAACGGAGAACTGGTGACGCTGGACGAGCAGGACCGGAGGCTGTGGGACAGGAGGGCGATCCAGGAGGGTTTGGAACTGCTGGAGCGCGCGCTTGAAACGGGTCCGAAAGGCGCTTATGTGGTGCAGGCGGCGATTGCGGCGCTGCACGCACAGGCACCCACGGCGGAAGCAACCGACTGGCGCCAGATCGCCGCGCTCTACAGAGGACTGATGGAGTTGAATCCGACGCCGGTGATCGCCTTGAATCATGCGGTGGCGGTGGCGATGAGCGCGGGACTGGAAGAGGGGCTGAGGAGGATTGACGCGCTGGATGCGCTGGAGCATTACTATCTGTTTCACGCGGCGCGAGCGGATCTATTGCGGAGGCTGGGGCGAAGAGGAGAGGCAGGAGAAGCTTACCGGCGGGCCGTGGGGCTGACGACGAATGGGATTGAGCAGGAGTTTTTGAGGAAGAGGCTGCGGGAGTGTGGGTCCAAACACACAAGCTAAAGCATGTGCTACCACGGATCTGTTAACGGATCGGTAACGGACCGGTAACCGATTCGGTGTGACCGATCCAGTGACCGATCCGGCAACACCGGACCAGGTAGACTATGCTTTAGCGTGTGTGCGAATTACACGCCGACCATTTCGGGTACTTCGCTGGCGGTGAAGTAGGCGCAGTCGGGGTGCTGGAAGACTAGCGCGCTGACGCTGGCTTCGGGGTCCATCATCATGCCCTCGGTTAATTGCACGCCGATTTCCTCGGGGTGAAGGAGGGCGAACAGGCCCTGCTGGTCATCGAGATTTGGGCATGCGGGGTAGCCGAAGCTGTAGCGTTTGCCGCGGTAGCGCGAGGTGAAGCGCTCCTGCATGGTCATCGACGGGGGATCGGGGAAGCCCCAGTCCTCACGGATGCGGCGGTGCAGCCACTCGGCGCAGCCCTCGGCGGTTTCGATGGCCAAGGCTTGCAGAGCATGCGCTTTGAAGAACTCGCCGGCCTGCTTGGCGCGCTCGGATTCTTCGCGCACGCGGGATCCGGCGGTTACCACGAAGAGCGCGAGGTGGTCGCGACGGTTCTCCTCGGCGGGAAGAATGTAGTCGGACAGGCACAAGCCGTCGGTGCGGGGCTGGCGTCCAAAGCGGAAAGTGTGCAGCGGCGATTCGGCGCCGGGCGTGAACAAGTGAATCGAATTGCCGTCGCGCTCGGCTTCGAAGAATTGCCATACGGCCTTCACTTGCATGAAACGAGCGGCGTCTTTTTTTACTTCTTCCAGATCGTGATAGAGCTTGAGCGCTTTGGGCTCGCGTTCCAGCAAGAGCTTTTCGAAATTGCCTTTGAAACCAAGGTGGCGGCCGTAGAGCATGTACGGATTGATGTAGCTCCAGACTTCGGCGAGGTTCGGCACGTCGCGCACTTTCCGATCCAGATACGGCGCGGCTGGGATGGGAAGATCGGCGCGCACCTTGGCGCTGCGCGCTTCCCCGGCGAGCACCGGCGCTTCTTCCAGCACTGCGACCGAGACTTCGGGCTCGGCGAACGTATGCGTTTTCAGCGCCTGCTCGCGCGTGGCCGGGTCGACGATTTCATTCATGATGCGCAGACCGGTCATGGCGTCCTTGGCGTAGAAGGTCGCGGCGCCATATGCGGGCGCGATCTTGGTGCGCGTGAATTTGTCCGACAGAGCCGCGCCGCCTACCAGCAAGGGAACGCGAATGCCGTGGACGTTGAGATCGCCGCCGGTGATCACCATTTGCTGCGCGCTCTTCACCAAGAGGCCGGACAAGCCGATCGCGTCAGGCCGGTGCTGGTCAAAAGCCTTGATCAGATCTTCGGGCGGCACTTTGATGCCGAGGTTGATCACTTCATAGCCGTTGTTCGACAGAATGATCTCGACCAAATTTTTCCCGATATCATGCACGTCGCCCTTGACGGTGGCCAGAACGATACGCCCGCGGGAAGCAGTGTCGGCTTTCTCCATGAACTGTTCCAGATGGTTCACGGACGCCTTCATGGCCTCGGCCGATTGCAGCACTTCGGCGACGATCAGCTCATTATTGTTGAAGAGGCGGCCGACTTCGGCCATTCCGGTCATCAGCGGGCCGTTAATGATATCCAGCGGCGCGACGCCCTCGGCGCGCTTGCGATCCAGATCGGGAATCAGGCCGTCCTTGGTGCCCTCGATGATGTAGTTCGCGAGGCGCTGGTCAATGGGCAGGTCGGCGGCCTTCTGTTTGTCCTTCTTCACGGTTTTGCGGAAATGCTCGGCGATGGCGGCGATGTGGAATTGATTGATGGCGGTCTTTTGCTCGCGCGATTGCTTGCGCCAGTCCTCGGGCGCGGTTTTTATCAAATCCGGATCGGGATGATCGGCGGGGACGTCGGCGGGAGGGGTGTTGAACAGCAAGCTTTCCGCCAGGCGGCGCTCGTCCACGGGAATGGACGCAAAGCGCTCCAGCTTTTCCGAGTTCACGATCGCGAGATCCAGACCGGCCTTGGTGGCGTAATACAGGAAGACAGAATTCACTACTTCGCGCGCCGACGCGGGCAGGCCGAACGAAATGTTGGAGACGCCGAGGATGGTTTTTACGAACGGAATGTGTTCCTTGATGAGGCGGATGGCTTCGATGGTCTCGACTGCGCCGCCGACGTAATTCTCGTCGCCCGTGGCGCAAGGGAACACCAGCGGATCAATGATAATGTCTTCCACCGGGATCTGGTATTTTTCCGTGAGCAACGCCACGGAGCGCTGGGCCACGGCGAGTTTCCGCTCGCGTGTGAAGGCTTGCGCCTGCTGCTTGTCCTCATCGATGGTGCCCACCACCAGCGCGGCTCCGAAGGCACGCGCCACTGGGCACACGCGCTCGAACTTCTCTTCGCCGTCTTCGAGATTGATCGAATTGATGATCGACTTTCCCTGGCAGTACGTGAGCGACAGCTCAAGCGACTTGGGGTCGGTTGTGTCGATCATGATGGGCGCTTTGATCTTGCGGATCAGCTTGTCGTAGAACGGCGGGATGTCGTTGAGCTCGTCGCGGTCACTGGACTGCAGGCAGATATCGATGATGTGCGCGCCGTTGCGGATCTGGCGGCGGGCGATCTCGCTGGCCTCTTCCCACTTTTCTTCAGAAACCAGATTCTTGAACGCGCGCGATCCGATCACGTTTGTGCGCTCTCCCACGATCAGCGGGCGGTTGCTTTCTTCCGCCTCCACCAGCTCGATTCCTGAATAGTACGCGCGGTGCGACGGTGCTTTCACGGCGCGCGGCGCCTTTCCTTGCATGGCCTGCGCGATCGCCCGGATGTGCGCGGGGGTGGTGCCGCAGCAGCCGCCGACGATGTTCAGCCAGCCGTTCGACGCGAAGCGCTCGAGCTGCGCGGCCAGCGTTTCCGGTGTTTCCAGATAAATGCCGTCTTCGTTAGGCAGGCCCGCGTTGGGATAGCAGGAGACACGCACTGGGACCATATCGTGCAGGGTCCGGATGTGATCGGTCATGAACTCCGGGCCGGTGGCGCAATTAAGGCCGATCGACAGCAGGCCGGCGTGTTCGACCGAGGTCCAGAGCGCATCGGCGGTTTGTCCAGCGAGCATCGAACCCATGGGCTCGATGGTTCCCGAGACCATCTTCGGGATGGTGCGGCCGATTTCGCGTTCCAGTTTCCCGATGGCGAGCAGCGCGGCTTTGACGTTGCGGGTGTCTTGCGCGGTCTCGATGAGCAGCATGTCCGAGCCGCCGTCGATCAGTCCGCGCGCTTGTTCGTAATAATTGTCGATGAGCTGCGGGAAAGTGACGCCGCCGGTGACGGTGATGGTCTTGGTGGTGGGTCCCATCGATCCGGCGACGAAGCCGGAGAATTCGTTGGCCGCTTGGCGGGCGAGGGTGGCCGCGGCGCGGTTGATTTCGTAGGCTTTATCGGCGAGCCCGTATTCGGCCAGCACGAGGGGAGTAGCGCCGAATGTATCGGTTTCGACAACGTCAGCGCCGGCTTCAAAGTACGCGCGATGCACGCCTAGAATGACGTCGGGCCGGGTGAGGACCAGGTTCTCATTGCAGCCCTCCAGCGCCGCTCCGCCGAAGTCGTCGGCGGTGAGATGGTGCTGCTGGATCATGGTCCCCATGGCGCCATCCAGCACAAGAATACCGGTGCTGAGAGCGTCATGGAGGGCCTGGTCACGCGGGGGCATGGGTGTTAATTCCAGTGTAACCCGGAGTTTGGAGGAACCTTTGCTCGCGGCTATCGGTTCGCTTCCTGACGGGCGCGGCTCAGAGGGCGCGGGTGAGATGGGTCTGTAGTTTGGCGGCTAGGATGGCGGCGTTGGGGTCCTGGAAGATGGTCTCATGATTTCCGGGGATTTCCTCGAATTCTTGGGGACCCCATTCGTACTCCAGGTCGCGATACTTTCCGCGGGGGCGATCCTCGGCCCAGAAATGGACCACCCGGCCCGAGTAGGGGCTGAGCCGGTAGCTCGCGATGGCCTGGGATTCGGCGTGATGGTGCGATTGCAAAATACGGGGCATGGGCTTTTCCAATCGCGCGTAGCGGCGGTGCACGATCCGCCATAGCGTGCCCAAGAGCGAGATACACACGGTCTTGGCGCGGCGCAGCACGTAAGTCAAACCGCGGGCGCGGCGCAGGTGGAAACGAATCTTCTGACAGGCGCGGCGGAAGCGAACCCAGGCGGAGGCCGGCAGAATGTTGCGGGCCTCGAACAAAGCCACCAGCGTCACGGGCTGGCCGCAGGCTTGGAGTTGACGCGCCATCTCATAAGCTACCAGGCCGCCGAAACACCAGCCGCCCAGCGCGTACGGGCCCGACGGGCGGACGCCGCGCAATGCTTCCACGCAGCGGGACGCAATTCGCTCCACGGTGTAGGGCGGCGCTTCTTCTTCGAAAGGCGGCACGCGCACCCCGTAAAAGGGCTGGTCCGATCCGAGATGGCGCGCGACCAGGCGGAACTCCAGGCCGTCGCCGACCACGAAGAGCGGGCACGCGGCGCCCTCCGGCTGGATGGCGACGACTCGCGAGCAGCCGGCGAGACGCGTAGGATCCGCGAGAACGGCGGCCATTTTCCGGATGGTAGGGGCCTGCAGCAGGAGTCCGGGAGGCAAGCGCTCTCGCTGCAACGCCGGGGCCAGTTTCGAAAGTATCCGGATTCCGCCCAGCGAATCGCCGCCACAATCGAAGAAATTGTCATCGATACCGAGGTCCGGAATCTGGAGTACGCCGGCCCAGGCGGCGGCGACTATGCGCTCCACTTCCGTCTCCGGCAACGACAGCGGGGGACGCGGCCGGGCTTGGATTTGCGGAACGAGCCGGGAAGCGAGGGCGAGACGGTTCAGCTTGCCGGTGGGGCCGCTGGGAATTTCGGATACGAAGACGAAGCGGCGGGGAACTTTATGATCGCCGAGCCGCGCGGCGGCGAAGGCTTGCAATCCTGCCTCATCAATCCGCATGCCCGCATGCAGCACTACCGCCGCCGCGATCTCTTCGCCGAGGTTGCCGTCGGGAATCGCGAAAGCGGCGGCCTGCGCCACGGCCGGATGCGAGGCCAGGATTTCGTCGATTTCGAGCGGAGTCACTTTTTCTCCACCGCGATTGATCAATTCGCCGATCCGGCCCGTGAGAAACAGGAAGCCATCGTCATCGAGATGTCCGATGTCACCTGTGCGGAACCACCCGTCGATGAAAGCGGCTTGATTCGCAGGGGCATTGTCGAGATAACCGCGCATGACGTGCGGACCGCGCACCAGCACTTCGCCCAGCTGGCCGTTCTCGGCGAGGATGGCGACCTGCGGCCCTTGCGCGATTCCCACCGAACCGGCCTTGCGCGGGCTCGGCGGGAACGGCTCGACGGTAATTGGAGGCGCTTCCGACATGCCGTATACCTGTATCACGGGAACTCCCACTGCGTGCTCCACCTGGTCCTTCAGGACGGGCGAGAGTGCGGCTCCGACGGAACGCACGAAGCGGAGGGAGCGGAACGCGGAGATTCTCCCGGCCGAGCAATGGAGAATCGCTTGATGAACGGCAGGGACGGCCGAATACCAGGTGGGCGCGAATTCTTCCATCCAATCGCAGAATGCCTCGCTGTTAAAACCTGGAGTGCATATAATTGCGGCTCCCGACACGAGGGAGGCGACGATGCCGCCAGTGATTCCGAGCGAGTGAAACAGGGGGCTGAAGTTTAGACAGCGGTCGGATGCGGACAGCGCGAGGGGCTCGCCGATGTAGGTACCGGCCCAGTAGAGATTGCGATGCGTTAACGGCACCAGCTTGGGAGTGGCAGTGGTGCCGGAGGTGTGGAGGATCAAGGCGATGTCATCCGGCAGCGGATTGGATGGCGCGCCGCCGCGGCCACGGGGTGGTCCGTGGAGCGTGAATATTCCGGCGGGTGCATCGGGTGCGGGAGCGAGTTCGATAAGTGGAACGCCGGCGGATCGCGCGGCCGAGCGCGCGGGCGAGTCGCCGGGCTCGATCAGTATTGCGGCGGGCGCGAGCTGGCGCAGGCAGGTTGCGAACTCGCTTTCGCGGTATCCAGGATTGAGAGGCGCAAAGCTTGCGCACGAAGCAACGGCGAGAAATGCGGCGGCGGCGTCGGGGCCATCGGGCAGCACGGCGGCGACGCGATGGCCTTGGCGGATGCCCAATTCCCGCAGCGCCCGGGCTTGTTCCTGTACATGCTGGAGGAGGCGGCCATAATCGAGCGGAGGACGCCCTGGAGCCAAGATGGCTTCCGAGCGGGGGTGATTCGCCGAAGCCTGTTCAAGCAGCTCGGGGATGCTCTTCTCGCACACCGGTACCAATATTATAAGGTGCGGCTGGAGATCAG
>JALYHQ010000137.1 GCA_030776455.1 Acidobacteriota bacterium
TCCATTGGCTTGGGCCCCAGGAACCGGCTCGCGATCACCAGCAGCGGCGCCACCAGCAACGCGATCTGCAGGCTGCTGCCGATGGAAATGGCGAGCGCGAGGTCCATGCGATTTTTCCAGGCCGCCAGGATCGCGCTGCTGTGCTCGGCCGCGTTGCCGACCGTGGCCACTACAATCACGCCGACAAAAATGTTCGACATGTGCAGCGCGCGGGCGGCGGGTTCCACAGCGCCCACCAGAATTTCGCTGATCCAGGCGGTGAAGGCCGTCGCGGCGCCCAACACGACGAGCGATTTTCCGAGGCTCCAGACCGCCTCGCGCTTGCCGCCGCCTTCAGGCACGCTGGCCGCCGTAAGCAGATGCTTGTGGGTCCGCAGCGTGAACAGGAGCGTCAAGCCGTAGCTAGCGAGTAGCACGCAGGCGATCCCCAGTCCTAGCTGATCCTCCGACGCCGGCGCTGACTGGCCCGCTAGCGAATGGAAGACCGCGGGGACGGTGAGCGCGATGGCGGCGAGAATCAGCGTGGTGGCCTGCGATCTCGCGGCCAGCGCGTTGAAGTGCTGCGCCTTGCGCCGTAGCCCGCCCGCCAGCATGGACCCTCCCAGCACCAGCAGCAGATTGCCGATTATGGAGCCGGTAATGGACGCCTTCGCGACGTCGTAAAGGCCGCGATGAATGGCCATCAGCCCGATGATCAGCTCGGCCGCATTGCCGAAGGTGGCGTTGAGCAGACCGCCAACCGTTTCCGATGTGCGTTCGGCCAAGTGTTCGGTAGCGCGACCCAGCACACCCGCCAGCGGAATGATCGCAATGCAGGAGACCAGGAAGACGGCCGTCTCGCCGGCGAAGTGGAGATAGTGAATGAAGATGGCAACCGGGACGAAGACCAGCAGCCAGTCGAGCGAGGGTCGCATCTTTCTTAGTGTAGGGTGGGCGTGGATTCGGAGAGTCGTGGAAGCCCGCACAGGGCCGCTTGGAAAGCGGCCCGCAGGTTGCTAACCTGCCCCACGGGGGCGCTTGCGGGGTTTTTTGGCGGGGTCGATTGCGGGCGCCTTGGAGGCCCATCTGCCCAGACGATACTGGCGCTCGTAGCCCGACGTGAGATTGGCGATGTCCACCGTCACGGTGCCGCCCGCGTCGCACGAATAGCGCTCTTCAATGAGCTGATCGCGCGCCGCCTCGGAATGGTGCACGGCTTCTCCGTTCAGTTCCCGCTGCAGCGCGGGGTCAAAGGGAAAACGAATCTCATCCCACACCGTCACATCCCCGGTGGGCTGGCCGTCGTTGCTCAAATGGCTGCATTCGAGATACCGGAAATCGCCGATGTTGTGTACTGGTAAATACAGCCGGCGAATAAATACGGGCAGCTCGCCCGGGCCCGGCAGCGGCGTGCCTTTCTCGAACAGCGGATCGAAGACAATGCGCCGGCCGGCGTCGCCCTCGCGCCATACGCCGAACCAGCGGGTGAATCGTTCGCGCAGGATATATCCGGCTTCCTGGTCGGCTTGAATCGCGAGACCGATGGCCGTCGCCGAGCGCGCGTGCACGGAGCGTTTGACGCGCTTGCCGAAAGTTTCCTTCAACACGCGGCTCACCAGAGGCAGTTCGCTCCCGCCGCCCGTCACGTACAGCGTGTCCAGGCCGGCAGCTTCGTTGGACGCCAGCAGATCTTCCACCAGGTGGACGGTCTCATCCATGAACGGACGGCAGCGCTCGTAGTATTCGGACACCGGGATGGACACCGCGCTCCAACCCTCGCGCACCTCATCGAGATCCAGCGTGATCTTGCGCGTGAGTGGACGCACGGCTTCCTTCTTGACGCGGCATTCCTCGTGCAACCGGAACCACTCGGATTGCGACAGGGTTTGCTGGTCCGCATCGCTCACGGCCATCTCGGCCAGCACATGATCGAAATCGTCGCCGCCCAGGGTGGGGATTCCGTCGGATGCGACCACGCGATGCGTCTTTTCGCCCATCTCAACCAGGGACGCATCGAAGGTGCCGCCGCCGAAGTCATAGACCAGCAGCTGGCCGGAGATTTTATTGCGGTGCGCGTATTCGATAGCCGCCGCGGACGGCTCATTCAACATTCCGATGACGTCGAAACCCGCCGAGCGAAACGCCTCCGCGGTCAGAAACCGCTGGTTTCCATTGGCGTTCGCGGGCACGCCCAGCATCGCCTCCAGCTTCTCACCCTGAGGCAGCGACTCGCGCAGGGCCAAGGCCATTTCGCCCAATACCACCATCAGCGGAATCTCTTGCGCCACTCGCAGAATGGTGTTGGGACCCGCATCTTCCAGCACGCGCTTCAAGGAGCGCACGATGGTCCAATCCGGGTCCTGCTGGCACGCCCAGGCCTGCCATCCGTAAACGCGACTGCCGCCATTCACCGCCAGCAGCGCGGGAAACCATTCATAGACGCCCCCGTCCGGGCTCTCGAAGGAATGCAGCGGATAATTTCCCCGGTCCACCGTGGCTACCACGATGCGTGTAGTTCCGAAATCGATTCCCAGCCGCATTACACCCTGCGCAACTTTGTGACGCGCCCGTCGGAAATCCACTCCACTACATAGACGTTGCCTCGGCCATCCCAGCAGGCCGCATGCGGGGAAACGAAGCGCCCGGTCAGACGCATCTCATGCGGCAGATTGGGCCAGCCCTTGGTCTTCCAAACGTCGGGATTGTCGCCCAGGTGCGTGATCAGCTTGTTAGTGCGATCGAAGATGGTCACCCGTCCGTACAGATCCGGGATCAGCAGCTCGCCCCCGGGCGATTGATCGAAATGGCACGGCCGCCGCAGCTCATCGTTGACGAAGCCGAGATGCTTGCCGTCGAGCGAAAAATTTTGCAGGCGCGCGTTGCTCCGGTCCGCTACCACGATCAGCGGATGCGCGCCGCGCGTATCGATCCAGATGCCGTGAGGGCAATCGAGCTGGCCGGCTTCCTTGCCCTTGCCGCCCCAGGACCGGATGTACTCAGCCTTCGCGTTGTACTGATGGATCCAGCTCAATCCGTAGCCATCGGCGATGTAGACATCGCCGTTCGGCGCCACCGCGACGTTGGTGGGTTTGTACTGATCCTCGCGTTCGTAAACGCCAGCCTCCCGAGGATACTTCAGTACCCACAGCCGCTCGCCGTCGAGCGTGGTCTTGGCCACCAAATGACGTTCGGGATCGGCGAGATATAGATACTCCGAGTTGCCCTCTTTGCTGAGCAGCATGCCGTGAGCGCCCTGTTCGAAATCGTCGCCCCAGCTCTTGATGAAGCGGCCATCGCGATCAAGGATCGCCACCGCGTCCTTGCTGCGATTGTGAATCAGAATTCGCTGCTGTGAATCCACGGCCACGCCGTGCGTGTAGCCCCAGCGTACGCCGTTTGGCAGCTTGCCCCAATCGGGGACGAACTCATAGGTGTGCGCGCCCGATCCCAGCGTGACCGAATCGCCGCGCAAGACGAACGGAGCCGCGGCGGCAGCGGCCGCGCCTTGCAGCAATCCTCGCCGCGAGATGCTCATGAAGGCGATTGTAGCGCAGTGGTGTGGGCGGAGCTCTTGCTGGTGGGGCGGCGGTTTCGCCTGCCAGAGGACGATTGCTAATCGGCCGAACAGTTAACGGGCGGCCGACAGGCGCTCTTGGGCCTGTTTGGTCCATAGATGACCAGGGCCGAGCGCGGCCAGCGCCTTTTGGTAGCTTTCGGTAAGCAGCGGGAGCGCCTCTTCGCGCTTGTTTCTCGCCAGCAGACACTCACCTAGACGGCCGGCCGCCATGGCTGTCCGAATGTCGTCCTTTCGCGCATGCTGACGGTAGCTGGCCAGCGCCGCGCGCAGATTGTCTTCCGCCGGCGCCAGCTTCCCGTCCGCCATCTGAACCACTCCCAGGAACTCATTCGCCTGGGCAATCTGAAGCTCCGCCGATCCACCGATCGCGGCATACTGCCGGATACAATCCTTCAGCTCTTCTTCCGCCTGGGCGGCTTGCCCTGAAAGACCGGTTGCCAGCGCCAGCACCGCGCGCACGCCGATGGTATAGGCGCTTGCAGGACCCCAGTTATCTTGCGCAACCTGGAGGCTCTCCTGAAGGTATTTTTTCGCTCCGGCATAATCCTTGCGCTCGATGCTCATCGTTCCCAGATCCCGCAGCGGGCCGAAAGACTCGGCCGCCAGCGGTCCGGGCCGCGCCCGGTATAACGCCATGGCTTCATTCGACAGGCGGCTGGCTTCATCGAGTCTCCCCTCGCGCAGCAAGAATGTCCCCAGAACCCCAATCACCACCGTGGTAGACACGCTACGAGGGTTCACCTCACGGCTCAACTCGATTGACCGGCGCATGGCCGATTCAATTTCGGAGGGAGGAGCTTCCGTGAGACCCAGCGATACCGAGAGAGCGTTGTAGGCCTCGGCCAGCGCCTGCCGGTCCTGCTTCCGGCCCGCCTTCTCCAGAATGTCAACCGAGGCCCGCGCGTTCTCTACAGCCTCGGCGGGGTGCAAAGTGAAATAGTTTTCCGCCGCCAGGTAGTAGTAGATTCTGCCGGTGTCCGGATGATAGCGTCCGGTAAGCGCCAGTTGCTCCTTCAGCGCAATTCCCAGTTGCTCGCGCGCCTCCTGGTGTTGCCCCATCGCGCTGTACATGCGCCCGATGGTGCGGCGCATTTCCACTTCAACGGATGGCTGATAGCCCAGTTCTCTCCCAATACGCCCGCGCAGCTCATTCAAGACGTCGAGGACGGTGACGTTCTTTCCCTTTGCGCGCAGCGTGTTGTACCAGCTCGGATTGGGGGAATTGAGCATATCCACCAGGAAGGCGTTGATCTTCTCGGCGCGGTCTGCCTGCCGGCGCGCGACGCGCGCCTGCCACAGCGAGAATGCGGCCGCGGCGGCCAGTCCGACGGCGAATAATGCCGCCAGGGCCGCGCTCCAGGCGTGCCGCCGCACAAATTTTCGCGTCCGGTAAGCGAGGCTGGGCGGGTGTGCAATGACGGGCTCGCCATCCAGGAATCGCCGCACGTCTTCCGATAGCTGCTCCACAGACGAATATCTTTGTGCGGGATCCGGCGCCAGAGCCTTGCGGACGATCCGATCCAGATCGCCTCGCAGGGGCCGGGGCAGCTCCGGAGCGCGATCCAGTTCCATCCGCCTGGGGTCATTCGTGGTAAATGCCCGTTCGCCGCTCGCCAGCTCATAGAGCAGCACGCCCAGCGAATAGACATCGCTGAGCGTCGAAGCCGCTTCGCCGCGAAGCTGTTCCGGACTCGCGTAAGCCGCGGTGATTAACCCCATCCCGGTACGCGTGATCTCTTCCAGTCCGGCTTCCTCGGTGAGAAGTTTGGCGGTGCCGAAATCGAGGAGCTTGGGCACGCCATCGCCGGACACCAGGATGTTGGACGGCTTGATATCGCGATGCACAATCAGATTCTGATGCGCATAGACCACCGCCCCGCATACCAGCCGGAACATGCGGAGCCGCTCTGCCTCGGTGAGATTGTTAACGCGGCAGTACTCATCCAGCGGAAGGCCCTCGACATACTCCATGGCCAGATAGAGCTCGCCGTCCGCGGTGACGCCGCCGTCGATCAAATGCGTGATGTTGGGATGATTGAGGCCCGCCAGAATCTGGCGCTCCCGGCGGAATCGTTCGCGGAAAGGCTCCAGCTCAAAGGGCAGACCGATGACCTTGATCGCGACCTTTTGATGGAATGCTTCATCCGCGCGATGGGCCAGATAGACCGCGCCCATGCCTCCGCGGCCGATCAGCCGCTCTAGACGATACGGCCCTATCCGGCGTTCGCCGGCGGTCGCAGGCGCGCTTTCCTGCGGCGCGGTCCACCCATCGGCTTCCTGTTGCGCCTCCAGCAGCGAACGAACCTCGTCGAGCAGCGCGGCGTCTCCGGCACAACGCGCGGTGAGCAAAGCTTCACGCGATTCCGGCGATACATCCCAGGCGGCGAGAAGAATCTCTTCCGTGATCCGCCACCGCTCAGGTGTCATTCCTTAAAACCAACCCAGCTTATTTTACGCCCTCATTGCCTCACCGCGATAAACAGCGTCTGCGTCCCCGGTACGCCGCCCAGGTTGAATGTCAGCGGCACAAGGTCATTATTCGACACGGCCGGCACCACCACGTTGAACTGATACAGTCCCACGAAGTTCGGCGCGAGGCCGAAGTAGGGCGTCCGCGCGGGAGTGTTCCCGAACAGGATCTGCAAAGGCAGTGAAAGCTGATTGGCCTGCGTAACGATCTGGCCGGCGGGGATGTTCGGAGTGACCGAGCCGAATCCAATACCGTAGATGACGATGGTCTCGCCGGGTGCGGCGGGACGCGAGTTGACGCCCGGGATGGCGCCGGCCGGAAGCACATACGTTCCGTCTGAAAATTGCGCCACCACGTATTGGTTGGCGCCGATCTTGAACGAAGGCGGCGCCAGCAGGCCCGGCTGCGTGGTGTTCACCGTGATGTTAAATGGGGCGCTGGCTGCGCTCCCGTTGGTCAGGACGATTTGCGTGGGTCCCACGCCAATGTTGGAAGGCAATTGCGCATTCACTTGGCCGGTGGAAATGAAATCCACGAATGCCTTTTGACCTGCAATGACCACTTGCACGCCGTCCAGCATGGTGGGTGCATTGTTGCCGGTGAAGTCGGGGCCGGCCCATTGCCGCGTATGCGGAGCGAGGTTGGAGCCGTAAATCTCCACCCATGAGGCCGGCGCGACGGTGGAGAAGCCGCCAAATGCCGAAGCGCTGACCACTCCACCAATCGCCGTTACAGGAGGACCCACCTGGAGGGTGACCGTGTTGCTTTGCTGGCCGCCCACCGTGAGAAAGACCGGCAGGGCGCCCACGGGAGCATCCGCCGGAACCTTGAACGTAACCTGATATGACCCTACTGCATTCAACAGCAGACCCGCGAAGTCCGGGGTTACCGGCTTGCCGCCGACCGTCACTTGCACCGGCGTGGTGGTCACGCCGGCCACCGTGGGTTTCACGCCCGTGACCATGGGCGGATTCGTGGGTCCCAATCCCAGAGCGATCACATAGACCTGAGAGTTCGGGGCGGCGACATGACTGGGCGAGATGGGATTGCCGGCGCTGTCGAAGACACTAACCAGGATGGTGGGTGAGAACGCATCCACTATGACGTAGAAGGGTGCGGAAGTTTGACCCTTGTATGTAGCCGTGGCCGTGGTGGTTCCGATCGGCGTATCCACCGGCACTTGAGAAACCAGACTGGTGGAGCTGGTAAAGCTGGTGACGGGCGCGGGCTTGCCGCCTATCGAGATAGTTGCCAGGTCGGTGGCGCTGATTCCCAGGTTCGTTCCGCTGATGTAGATGGGCGTCCCGGGGGATACATGGGTCGCGTTGCTTACTGGGACATTGAGTGCGGTGATTGTTGGCGCCGGGGGCGCGGCGGATACCACGGCATTAAAAGTGACCGTGCTGATGGAAGTGAAATTGAGCGTGCCCGCGCTGGTCATCAGGGTCACGTCGGAGTTGACGAACGCCGGCGGGCCGGTGACCGGTCCCAGACTCATATCCAACTTGTAGCCCGCGAACGCCCGGTCGTCCAGGTCGAACAGGTCGCCATCGTTAAAGTGCGCCAGCCCGATGGCATCCGTGTTCGGATCCACGAACACCACTTGATTGTCTGTCAGCGTTCCGGAACCGGCACCGGCGATGGAGAACGTCGCGGGTGTTCCCGCCGGAGTGTCCACGGTAAAACAGCATGGCGGCTTGGTCAGCAGCGTGGTATCCGTGGTCAGCGTAAAGACGAAGGATGCCGAATTAAAAAAAGTGGAACCCAATTTTCCACTGCCGGTGCCGGTCAGAGTTATGGTGAGCGGGTTGCCGATGGCGAATGCCGCCGGCAGCGCCGCAAGAAGAATCAGTCGGGGAATCATGAATTGTCTCCATTAGGGCAGGTACAGTCTCTCAACCAGTTAGCGTAAACGCGGGTCGGAATGCCTCACTGCAAGTGGAAATCGCCGCTGGCGACAACTAAAATCGCTGCCGGCCCTAATCGCCGCTGGTCACCGGCATCCGGCCGCAACGGAGCCGCGACCGTCAGGGAGCGTAACGAAAGCCAGTCGATTCACGCCCGTGGAGCGTTCACGCTTGCTGACGCGCGGCTATTTCACGGCGATGGTGACGCCGGACGGGGACTTGGCGGTTCCAATAGTGAGCTGGACCGGCACCGCACCGCCAGTGGAGGATCCGTTTGGAATTTTCGCATTGATCTGCATCAGCGCGATGAATCCTGGAGCCGAAGCCGCATAGGCGAGCTCCGCCGGGGCCCCGCCAATCGAAAGCCCGGCGTTCAGGACCGGGGCTTCATAGGCCCCGCTCGGAAGACCCGTCACACTCGCGGGAGTCCGCTGGCCTTCGCCGGTGGCGTAAAGGATCACAATCGATCCTCGCGGCGCGGGATTAGACGCTGAGTTCAACGTATTGTCCTGGTTCACGGCGACAGCCTGTCCGGTCCCCTGGGAATTCACCGTGAAAAAGCCTGGCACAGCCGGAACCACCGGCACGGCGACGGCGACAGAGCGGATGCCGTTATATTCCACTTGAATCTGGGTGGATGGCTGCCCGGCCACTTCATAAGGAACCACGGCGGCTACCTGATTCTTTACGGCATAGATCATGGGCGCGGGGATTCCGTCAAACAACACTCGAGTCCCGCCGATCGCGGTCAAGACTTTTCCGGAAGCGTCTAAAGCCGTCAGTGCGAGTTCGGCGGGTCCGGCATTGTTGGGGAAAAGCGTGACCATTTCTCCCGGAGCCACGCCCTGGCCGGCATAACTCGCGGCGCTCACAACCGCCGGAGCGGTCAGCTTCGGCGCGCCTGCGACTGTCAGCGCCGCCGTGCGCATTGTATTCATGACGCTGACGTACGCCGGCTTCGGCTGGAAGGACGCATCGAACAGCGTGGCCGCGCCGTAACCCGGATAGAAAGAGGGTATCCAGGACGTGGTGTCGTCCGCTCCCCAGATCGCCATTGAAACGCAATTGGGGCTGTCCAGACAGGCTTGTACGGCGGTATTCAAAATATTCGCCTGATCGGCCAATTGAGCCGCGCTCGCAGGCAACGTGAGCCGCGCATCCATCTCCGAGAGCCGCACGGTAAGCCCCATTTTGGCGAACTGCGCCATATTGGCAACCATGCGGTCATGATTCGGCAGCCAGTTCGGATCTGGATTCCCAGGGATCCAGTGGCCTTGCAACCCCACGCCGTCAATGGGCGTGCCCCGTTGCTGCATGCCGGCGATCAGAGCCACCATGCCGGCGGTTTTCGGCGTCGGATTCTCAACGTAATACTCGTTGTAGTAGAGCTTCGCGCCGGGGTCGGCCTGACGCGTAAACTGGAACGCCAGATCGATGTAGCTGGGTCCAATCGTCTGCGCCCAGATGTTGTTGGTTGTGCTTACCGACCCATCAGGATTCAGCGCTTCATTGACCACGTCCCAGGATGCGCACTGGCCCTTGAAGTGGCCCACCACGGTCTGTATATGGGTCTTCATGATCTGAGTGAGCTGATCCGCTGTAAATTTCCCTTGCGTCAGCCAGCCCGGGAGATAAAGGTTCGGACCAATCAGGTGATGGCAGTGAGCGGATAATCCATTGGCTTTGGCGGCGGCGAGTATGGCGTCACCGTCGCCGAACGTGAAGTTGGCCTGGCTGGTCTCGGTGAGGAAGTAGTACATGGAGGCGGCGACAATCGAGTTGAATTCGCCAATCACTTTAGGTGCGTAAGCCGGATCGGGCACGCCACCGGTGATGCCCCGCGTAAAGGTTTCGTAGCGGCCGAGGGCGAGTTGATCGGCAGTTACCTGAACGCCGAAAGTGCGCCCCGTCACAGCCGCCAGCGAGCCCAGCGAATCGCCCGGATGGTTGTGTGCAATCGTGCCAGCCGGAGTGGTCAAGTGCGCTGCCACGTCGCCGGCGGGAACCTCGAACGCCAGTTGTTTGAGCTTGAGCTTCTGATTGGGAAACAAAACGTAACCGGGGAAAGCGTACCCGCTGGTGAAGAGACCCGGGTCCGCGATAGGCCCGTACTGCACGCCGTTGAAGTACAGGAAGAACTGGCCTTGCTGGTGGAGCATTTCCATGGTCAAGGTCCCCGTGGGGGACGTGCCGCCAAAGCCCTGGAGAATCTTGTAAAACACCGGTTCCGCCTGCGTCCCATTCCAATAGGAGAAGACATAGTTGCCGGAGTTGTCGACGCCGAACTCGATTTCTGTCATCCCCTGCCAGGAAAGGGCGCCGGTGTTCAGGGAACCGGTCAGTGAAATAAAGCCGCTAGTTCCGGGTGCGGTATCAATGATAGCCACCACGCCGAAATCACCAGTGGTTTCCAGGCGAGGCGCCAGCACGTTGACGCGACCCAGATATCCTGTCGTGGTGCTAGCGGTGAGCACGCCGCCACTCACCTGAACCACGCTGGGTGTGCCTGCGCCAGCTAATCCCTGCTGCCAGATATTGTCCCAATAGCCGTTGGTAATGAGATTCTCGCCGCCCGGAACCAGCTTCCAGCCCGAATGAGGCGCCGGCGCTTGCCCGGCCAGCCCAACCACTATCATCGGGATCACAATAAGAAGCCTGCCAGGGATTTTCATAAGTATCGGGCCGATATTAGGAGTGGCCTGTTACTGGAGTAAACGTAAACACGGGATAAAATGCCTCAGGTCGGGAATCGTGCCGTGTGCGGGAGTCGCGGGACCGCCGGCGCAACCTGCGCTGGCGTGAGCAGTCGGCAGAGAGATGAGTCGCTCGCTTGACAGGATGCTCTGCCGATGCATACCCTGAAAGCGAAAGAGCTTGGCCTCACCGCGGAAGGATCGTTTTTATGGACTCGATTCCCCTCAAGCCCGAACGTAAGGCACAATTGGATGAATACGCCCACCGGCATGGCCAAGACCCCGCTGCGGCGCTTGATGACGCGCTGGCCGTTTATCTGGAATGGGAGCGGCAGGATTATCTTAACTCCGTAAAAGGCATTGGTCAAGGCTACGAGGACATGAAAGCAGGTCGCGTTCGCCCGGCCACTGCGTTTCTTGACGACATGCGCCGAAAACATGGCCTTCCGCGTTGAGACGACGGCTGAAGCGGAACACGACGGCGACGCGATTCTGGAATGGCTGCTTTCGCAGCATGCGGGTGACTCGGGCATCCGCTGGTTTGTGGCCCTCGAAGAAGCGATAGCATCGCTGGCCACCTTTCCCAAGCGCTGCCCTATCGCCCCCGAGAGTTCAGAGTTTCCCTTTGAAGTGCGCCACCTGCTTTATGGGCGCAAGCCTCACGTGTACCGGATTCTGTTCACTATCGAACACGACACCGTGGATATACTGCACATACGGCACGGCCGCCGACTGCGTCTATCCGGGCATTGACATGCGCGCTTGCCCAGTTTCTCCGCCGCTCCGGAGTAAGCGCGCGGCCGAACCCTCACACGGTTGGGGCGGGTTCCGGCGCCGAGCCATTCAGCCGCCGGAACAGCCAGGCGCGCGCTACCTGCAAATCGCGATCCACGGTGGCTTTGGACGTTTTCAGAACGTCCGCGGCTTCCTCCGCCGTGCAGCCCAGAAAATAGCGCAATTCAATTAGCCGGACCTTACGCTCGTCCACCGCCGCCAGCTCGTCCATGGCCAGGTTCAATTGCAGGATATCCTCGCCATCCAGCGAAACCCACTGCATTTCCTCATGGAAAGGAATGCGCTCTCGCGCGCCGCCTCTTTTCTGGGACAAGCGCGACCGGACGTGGTCCACCAGAATGTGCCGCATCACTTGAGCCGCGAAGGAGTAGAAATGTTCGCGGTCGCTCAGCGTCACGCTGTGGCGATTCAATAGACGGATATACGCTTCATGCACCAGCCCGGTGGCCTGCAGGGTGGGCGTCTTGGAACTCCGGCGACCCATGGCGGCAGCGATGGCGTGCAGCCGCGGATACACCAGGGGCATCAGTAAATCCAGCGCCTGCTTATCCCCTTCGCGCCACCGGCGCAGCAGAACCGTGATCTCCCCGGCGCCCTCCATCTGCTTCCGATCTTATCATTCCGTTGCCGGACGTCCACCGGCGGATCCTACCCAGTTGAGCAGCTCCTCCGTCAGCGTATTCAAGCTGTTCGTAACGCGATCAGTCTCGACATTTACCAGCGCGTACCGCTCGCCTTCGGCATCGCCGGAGTGCACCAGCGCGTGATGATCCTCGCGCAGATCGGGCAGCTGCGCGCGATCCACGGGGGCCCCCCGCAGCGCCGCGGCAACATAATACAGCGTCAGCTCCACGTCATTCGCGAACGGCCGGAACGCGTCCCGCGCCGGAGCCGGCCGGCTGCCGCCAAGGCCGGCTTCAAGCGCCAGCATCGCATGGGCCAGCCGGTGCGAACTGGCCAGCGCGGAGTGCAGCGTGTGCACCTTTTCCGCCGCCGTCCCCGGTTCCGCGCACAACCGGTCTATGGATGCCTCCAGATTGCTCCGCGCCAGCCTCGCCGCCGTTCGGGCACGGTCCAATCCGCGCGTGAATCCGGCGTCCGCTCTTAAATAGCCTTCTCGAATTCCACGAAAATAATCGCGATAAGCGTCCAGCATGCGAGCCATCGCATCCGCGACCTGGGTCCGTTCCCAGGTGGGCCACAGCCACCAGGCCAGCAGCGCGATCAGGCCACCCGCCACGGTATTCAAGGCCCGGGCGAACATCACGTCGTTCGGTGCCACTCCGATCATCGCCAGCAGCAGCACCACCAGCGCCGTGACGGCCGCGACGAAGATCCCGTAATTTGCCGGACCCCAGCAGCGCATCACGAACATCAGTGCGCCAATCAGCGCCACCTGCAGGCCCAGCCCCGGCGAAATCAGGTGGAAGAGCGCCGTTGAGAACAGCAGTCCCGCAAACGTGCCCGCCAGCCGGAGCACGCCGCGGCTGAAAGTGGCGGTGAAGTCCGGCTTCAGGACAATGGCGACCGTCATCGGAAGCCAGTAAGGCCGCCTGACTCCGATGCCCAGAGCCAGCGCATCGCCCGCGCCCACGCAAACGGCCAGACGGATGGCATGCCGGCAAGCCGCCGAATCCAGACTCAAATTCGCGCGCAGTGTAGCCAGCGCTCCGGCCAGGCGCAGCCGCCACGGCCTGGTCGCTTCCCGCCGCTCGTAAACCGCCAGCCCCTGCATCGTTGCATGCGCCGCCAGATCCACCGCTGAGCGAATCTGCCCCAGCAGGGCGTCCATCTGGAAGCGCGCGTCGCCTTTCATGGCGGTTACTAGCGCCGATCCCGCCGGATTCGGCTCCCGCATTCGCTCTGCTAGGCTCTCGAGTTCCCGCACGCACTCGGGGACCGTCCGCGCCGGTTCTCCCGCGCGCAACGAATCCCCAATCGCGCCTAGCAGCTTTGCGCAGATCGCAAAATAGCGATCCAGAACGACGCCTTCCGCAATCGCCGGGTCCTCGCGTTCCATCCGCAATCGGATCCTCGCCAGCATCAGGAGACTCAGCCGCATGCGTTCCGCTTGACTGAGCAGCAAACGGAGGCGCTCGCCCTCCACCGTATGGTCCCGGTCCAGCACCGCCAGCGAAGTCTGGGCTTGCGTGCTCTGAGCGCTGGCCGGAGGCGCCGCGAGTGGCTGCGGCGGAGCCACTGCCGTGCGCGACAGCTCGGCGTAAAGATCGCCTAGCGCGCGCTGTTCCGGAGCATACGGACGCAATGGCCACATCACCAGGGCGAGCAAAGTCTGCAGCAGCCCGCCTGCCAGCGCCAGCAGGCCGGCGAAGAGCGCCCGCTCGGGGGGCAGCGGAACCGCCGCGTAAACCAGCAGCGTCACCAGGCTGATGACGCTCAGATCCGCCGCGGCCGTGCCCAGCGCCACCAGCATCCCGGCCGCGAGCGCCCATGTGGTCGCAATCAAGACCGCGATTACATGATTGCTTCCCGACACCGATCCGGCAAACACCGCCAGCCCTACCAGCAGGCTGGCCGACAGCATTTTTCGGGCGCGCTGCCGGTATGGGTCCGAGCTGTCGGAAAAGGATACGTTCAGCGCACCCGTGGCTACCGCCAGCCCGCTCGAGACCGTACCCAAAGCCACCCCCGCGGCCAGAGGCAGTGCCATCCCCAGTGCATTTCGCAGCGCCATCCAAGGCGTGATCTTGTCCTTTTGAAAGGTGGCGACGCTCCGCCAGAAGGACCCCCAGGCGTTCGGTTTCGGCGGCGCGCTCAAGGTGCCGTCACCTCCGCGATAGCTGCTTCTATGGATGTCACTTCGGCATCGCTCAATTCCGCGAACTCCGGGCGTTTCTTCTTAGACAGCGAGCCTTGATTCTGCAAAATCAGCCGCACCAGCAGCGCCGCCCGGCGGTCCGGCATGTCGACTATGTTCATAGTCCGTGTCACCGCCGCGTCAAACGCGCTCAAGAAGCGGATCTCTTCCGACAAGTCCCGACGGATGGTTTCCGCGATCGCGCCATACAGATATTCGGCCACCCAGGTGGCATCCCAAAAACGATACAGGCCGTCCGTCTGGTTGGTCACCTTCATGCGCCCATCGGGATCGAGCGTCCAATCGATGAACGGCATCAGCGGCGCTGAAAAGCGTGCCAGCACTTGATCGTAAGCGCGACGGTCGCGCAGCATCACCGCCGACACGGGAAATACCAGGTTGTGCGGGGTGAAGCCGCGCCGGGCCAGGATGTGGTGCACCAGAAACCGGTGGATGCGCCCGTTCCCATCGCCGAACGGGTGTATGAAGACGAACCCGAATGCCACCGCCGCGGCCGCGCATACCGGGTCCACGTCGTCCCCCTGCATCTGAGCGGTCATACGCATCCAGCCGCTCATCAGCTCCGGGACATCCTCCGGTTTCGGACTCACGAAATGAACGTGCTCGCTATAGTCGCTACGGGTCTGTCCCACATAGTTCTGAATAGCGCGCCAGCCGCTTTCGGCGTAGCGCCGGTCCACAATGGTGTTCTGCAATCGCACAAAAGCATCCACGCTGCCGGTGTCGAATTCGGCGGCATGGCTGAGCGCGGTGACGAAGCGCTCCGCACGGTCGCTCGATGGGGACTCACCCTCAATCGCGAAGGACGATTTAGTTTCACGCGTGAAAAGATAGTGCACCGCCCGGGCGAGCAGTGAGGGATCGCAGCTTTCCACCAGCCGCCGCGCCTGCTCGCCCAGCCCCTCACCGATCGCGCGTTGAAGCTGTTCCGTTCGCCGGACCAGCACACAGTATTTTGTATCGCCGATGAGGTTCAGATTCACCCGCTGCCGGCGGATCTTCACCACCGGACCGGTAATCTGAATCCGGCTGTCCGCCAAATCGACGTATCCGGTGGGCGGCACGTCCGCCGCGTCGAGCTGATTGCCGGTTACACTCTCATAGAGATGCCAGGCACGCCGCGCGTAACGGCCGGTGGGGTCCGCTTGAACCCAGGCCTGCAACTCTCCGCGATCCAGCACTTTCAGCAAAGCGTTCCAAACGCCCAGATCCAGCGGCTCATAGCGCAAGGCGAAGCGGAGATTCCCCAGGACCCCGGAAGGCCCATACGGCTTTGGATACTGCTCCAGCACCCGTCCGTTCTGAATCACGGTTCGCCGGGCGCCGGCGACGATTTCGGATCGGACTGCGGGTTCGGGCAACTTGAGGCCGAAGTGCTGAATGAGCCATGCCAATCCAGCAGGAGCGGTCGGTCTCTCTTTGAATATGATATCGGCCATGTAGAAATCATATCTCACCGACGCTCACACATCAATTTATTATCCGTGTGAAACCGATATCATACGTGTGGAAATCGTATTTTCCATGACCTTCCGTATGGATACGACATTTCGGAATAATGGAAAAACCGGATAACTTGACAATGCGACACTAAAGGTCCATAATGGAAACAGGCTAAACTAGCTGTGGAGGATTGAAGGATTTATGAGCAAGATCATAGGGATAGACCTGGGTACCACCAACTCGGTGGTAGCCGTTATGGAAGGCGGCCAGCCCGTGGTTATCCCCAACCAAGAGGGCGGCCGCACAACGCCGTCGGTAGTGGCGTTCACCAAGACGGGCGAGCGGCTGGCTGGACAGGTGGCCAAGCGCCAATCGGTCACCAACCCCGAAAACACCATTTACTCGATCAAGCGCTTCATGGGGCGGCGCTACAACGAAGTGGGTGAAGAGACCAAACTGGTGCCCTACAAGATTGTGGCCGGCGACAATGCCGACGCCCGCGTGGACATCAACGGCAAGAAGTATTCGCCACCCGAGATTTCGGCGATGATCCTGACCAAGCTGAAGGAAGCCGCGGAAGGCTACCTGGGCGAAAAGGTGACCAAGGCCGTTATCACCGTTCCGGCGTACTTCAATGACGCGCAGCGGCAGGCCACCAAGGATGCCGGCCAGATCGCCGGCCTGGAAGTAATGCGCATCATCAATGAGCCCACGGCGGCGGCGCTGGCTTACGGTCTGGACAAGAAGAAGAACGAAACCATCGCGGTGTACGACTTCGGCGGCGGCACCTTCGACATTTCAATCCTCGAAGTGGGCGATGGCGTGGTGGAAGTGAAGTCGACCAACGGCGACACGCACCTGGGCGGCGACAATATCGACCAGCGCATTATCGACTGGCTGATTCAGGAGTTCAAGAAGGAAACCGGCGTGGACGTATCGCGCGATCAAATGGCTCTGCAGCGCTTGAAGGAAGCGGCGGAGAAAGCCAAGATCGAGCTCTCCACGGTGCTGGAGACTGAACTGAATCTGCCTTTCCTGACGGCCGACGCCAGCGGCCCCAAGCACATGAATACCAAGCTGACGCGGTCGCGCTTCCAGGAGATGGTCGCGGACATTCTGGAGCGTTCCATCGAGCCTTGCAAGAAGGCCATGGCGGACGCCGGCGTGACGCCCTCGAACATCGACGAAGTGGTGCTGGTGGGCGGTTCCACACGCATTCCCAAAGTGCAGGAGCTGGTCCGCAATCTGTTCGGCAAGGAGCCGAACAAGAGCGTCAATCCCGACGAAGTTGTCGCGGTAGGCGCAGCCGTGCAGGGTGGCGTGCTGGGTGGCGAAGTGAAGGATCTTCTGCTGCTCGACGTTACTCCGCTGTCGCTCGGTATCGAGACGCTGGGCGGCGTGTTCACCAAGCTGATTGAGCGCAACACCACCATCCCGACCCGTAAGGGCGAGGTGTTTTCGACGGCCGCCGACAACCAGACCTCGGTCGAGATCAAGGTCTACCAGGGCGAGCGCGCCATGGCGGGCGACAACAAGATGCTGGGTGTGTTTCAGCTGGTGGGAATTCCTCCCGCGCAGCGCGGCATCCCGCAGGTGGAAGTGACCTTCGATATCGACGCCAACGGCATCATCAATGTCTCGGCGCGCGACAAGGCCACCAACAACGAACAGAAAATCACCATCACCTCAACCTCCGGCCTCAGCAAGGAAGAAGTGGACCGGATGGCGAAAGAAGCCGAATCGCATGCCGGCGATGACCGCAAGAAGAAGGAAGAGGTGGAGTCGCGCAACCGGGCAGACGCCATGGTTTACAACATCGAGAAGATGTTGAAGGAGCATCGCGATAAGGTGGCCGAATCCGACGCGAAGGCGGTGGAAGAGGCGCTGGAAGAGACCAAGCGCGCCATGTCCGAGGGCGGCGTGGATCGCATCAATCAGGCCACCTCCAAACTCGAGACCGCGAGCCACAAACTGGCCGAGGCCATGTACAAGGCCAACAGCCAGGCGGCTGGCGGAGCCTCGACCGGGGGCCAGGCTGGACCGTCGGGTGACGGACACGGCGCCGGCGAACCCAAGAAGGACGATGCCAAGAAAGACAACGTAGTGGACGCCGAGTTCGTCGACGTCGAAGACAAGAAGTAAGTGACTCGAAGAGAGGGGCGGCCGCTTGAGAAAAGCGCGCCGCCCCGAAACTTTTAACCAATATGGCCGCGAAACAGGATTACTATGGAATCCTCGGCGTATCCCGCGATGCCAAGGACGACGAGATTCGCAAGAGCTATCGCAAGCTCGCGCGCAAATACCACCCGGACCTGAACCCCGGCGATAAATCCGCCGAGGATCATTTCAAGAAGGTCCAGGAAGCGTATGACGTGTTGAGCGATGCGAAAAAGCGTCCGGTCTACGATCAGCACGGTTTTTATTCGGATCATATTCCCGCGGGCGGAGGCGCTGGCCCCAGCCCGGGCGGCGGTCCCGGATTTGGTGGGTTCGATTTCTCGGAATTCGTCAATCAGAACCAGCGGGGCGGGCGATCCCAGGGCCACAGCGCGGAAGAAGGCGGATTCGGCGGATTTCGCGACATCTTCAGCCAGTTCTTCAGCAGCGGCGGCGGGCGCGGACAACCAGAAGTGCGCAGCGAGCCGGAGCGCGGATCGGATCTCGAATACGGCCTGGATATCGGCTTCTGGGAATCCATCAAGGGCACTCAGGTGAAGCTCAACATCAACCGGCAGGATGCTTGCGAGCGCTGCGCCGGAACGGGCGCGGTAGGCGGAAACAACAGCATTTGTCCGGAATGCGATGGCAGCGGCAACGTCACGCAGATGGCCGGCGCCATGAAGTTCACGCTCACATGCCCGCGCTGCGAGGGCCGCGGCCGGCTGCGCAACGTTTGCCCCGAGTGCCATGGCGATGGGCGCATCTCCCATTCCGAGCAGGTGGAGGTTCGCATCCCGGCGGGCGTTCAGACCGGCCAGCGTCTGCGAGTGGCGGGCAAGGGCAATGCCGGACAAATGGGCGGTCCCGCGGGCGACCTGTTCATCACCATCCGCGTGGAATCGCATCCCTACTTCCATCGCGATGGCGACAACATCCAGATCCAAGTCCCTGTGAGCGTGACTGAAGCCGGCCTTGGCGCCAAGATCGAAGTGCCCACCATCGACGGGCGCGCGCTGCTAAAGGTTCCGCAAGGTACGCAGAACGGCCAGAAGTTCCGGCTGCGCGAAAAAGGCGTCTTCAATACGCGCAAGAACAAGCGCGGCGATGAGATCGTGGAAGTGGTTCTGCAGGCACCTAAGATCCAGGACGAACGCACCAAGGAGATTTTGCGCGAGCTGGCGGCGCTGCATGTCGAGGATCCGCGCGAAGAGATCTGGAGCAAGGTGTAACGTATGGCGAAGTCACGGTCCAAAGCGGCTTACATGATCTCGGCGGTGGCGGAGCAATATCAGATCCATCCGCAAACCCTGCGCCTCTATGAACGCGAGGGACTGCTTGCGCCGTCCCGCAGTGAAGGCAACACGCGCCTCTATACCGATGGCGATCTGGAGCGGCTGGAGATCATCCTCAAGCTGACGCGCGAGCTGGGCGTGAATCTGGCGGGGGTCGAAATCATCATGAACATGCGCGAGAAGATGGAATCCATGCAGCGCCAGATCGAAGAGTTCGTGCGCGGTTTGAATGACGAACTGGCTGCGCGCGTGGCCCGGCCGCCGGAAAGCCGAAACTCGCTAATCCCCGTTATCCAACTCCACCCGCTGCTGCCGCAAACGGCGAAACGGAAAAAACCGTAACGCAGGCCCTGTGCGCTACCCCCGCACCTTCCCTAGAAACACTCCGGTAGTCGCATCCACAAACACCGAATAATCGCTGGCGCTCACGCTCTCGCCCCAGATAATCCGCCACGCGACATTGGGATACCGGTTGGTCAGCTCCAGCACATACGTAATGGGCCCGTCCGGATGCTTCTTGATGTAATCGGCGCTGTTCTTCACCGCCGTCTCCCACGCTGCGTCGGTGTCGATCTTCAGTGCCTGCACCGCAAACGGCGTACTCTGGTGACTCGCGGAGTAACTCTCCTCGAGATTGGCGAAGACGCCCTGATGCAGATTGCCCTCCGCTTCCACCGCCGAATAGGTGAACATGCGCGACTTCCCGCGCAAAGGAGATACATAGATCACCTGCCAGGCGCCCGCCTTCCCCGCCCCGCTTTTCACCTGCTTCAAGTCAATGCTCTTCACCTGAAGCGGCGTCGCATCGGTGGCCCAGGTGCGCGCCTGAGGATAAGTCTTGTAAAAAGCCTCGCGGCCGGCGATGGCTTCCGGAGGCGCGGCGGGCTCAGCGGCTTTCTCGGTCTTAACGGGTTGTGAACAACTCGCCAGCAGCAGCAGCCACGGCACAAGGGCGATCTTTCTCATCAACCCATTCTGAACTACCGAAGCTGCGAGTGACAAGCGTTTCTTCAACGCAACGGACGGTACGCCATCACCCGAATGTCCCGCGCTTCCTGATCCCCGGCTTTGCCGCGATTTTTTGAACAGCTGAACACGATGCCCGTGCTGCCGCCGTTA
>JALYHQ010000138.1 GCA_030776455.1 Acidobacteriota bacterium
GCAGTCGCCTGACGGATCGCGGCGGACGATCACTGCGTATCTTCGGACGGCTGAAGCGCGGCGTCATGCTGCCCCAGGCGCAGAGTGAGATCGATGTGATCTGCTCCCGTCTGGCGGCTCAATATCCCGATAGCAACACCGGTGTCACGGCCACTGTCCTGCCTCTGCGGGAGAAGGTGACCGGCAACATCCGGCCTACCCTGCTGGTGCTGCTCGCCACCGCTGGACTGGTACTGCTGATCGCTTGCGCGAACGTCGCCGGTTTGACGCTGGTGCGCGCGAGCGGACGCCGCAAGGAAACAGCCGTGCGACTGGCGCTGGGATCGAGCCGCTCGCGCCTGATCCGCCAGTCGCTGCTAGAGTCGCTGCTGGTATCCCTGCTGGGCGGCGCGGCGGGCGTATTGCTGGCAGTGTGGGCAGTTCGATTCTTGCTGGCGCAACTTCCCCCCGCCAGCCTGCCGCGCCAACAGGATGTTCACGCCGACGCGGCGGTATTTTGGTTCGCATTGGCGGCATCGTGCGCGGCCGGCATCATCGCCGGACTCGTTCCCGCGCTCTACGGGCTGCGATCCGAGTTGCTCCCCGCTCTGCAAGCCAGCGGCAGAAGCGCGACCGAGGATCGCGGACGCCAAGGCATGCGCCGCTTCATGGTCACCGCCGAAGTCGCGCTGGCTGTGATGCTGGTCATCGCCGCCGGATTAATGATCCGATCTCTGGGACGCTTGCAATCGGTGGACCCTGGCTTTCAAACCGCCCATGTGATGACGCTGCAAGTGGCGGCTGGAGGGCCCCAGCGATATGCATTCTTCGAGCGGTTGATGCCTCGATTAGAACGTCTGTCCGGAATCGAATCGGTGAGCGCGATCAATCATCTGCCACTCAACGGCGACCAGTGGCGTCTGGGCATCGAGATCGCAGGGCGGCCAACACCTCCGCCGGGTCAAGAAGCGCGAGCTGTCTACCGCGTTGTGCGCCCCCGATATTTCGAAACGATGCGCATCCCGCTTCTCGCGGGCCGCGATTTTCGGCCGGAAGAGACCGGAACGGTGGTGATTGTAAACCAGACGCTGGCCAAAGCCGGCGCGTCACTAGGTAACCGTCTCAAGCTGGACTCGCGCTGGCTGACCGTGATCGGAATTGCTCGCGACGTGAAACAGAGCGATTGGACCTCGCAGTCCGACAACGAAATGTACTTGCCCTACTCGGCCGAGCGCGCGGCCGACCTCGGCTACATGACATTGGTGGTCCGATCGCAAGCCGACTCAGCCGCGCTCGAGCGCGTCATCCGGCATGAAACCTGGTCGCTGGATAAGAGCGTCGCCCTGTCGAAGCTGGATCGGTTGGAGCAGATCGTCGCCGACAAGCTCTGGCGCGAGCGCGTCTCGACATTGCTATTGGGCGCTTTCGCGTTCCTCGCGATGACGCTCGCCGCGCTCGGAATCTACGGCCTGATTTCATTCGTGGTGGCGCAGCGAACATCCGAAATCGGAATCAGAATGGCTCTTGGCGCAAGATCCGCGGACGTGGCGCGCATGGTATTGCGCCAGGGCGTGGTAATGGTCGGCGCCGGAGTGTTAATCGGAATGACCGGAGCCTGGGCACTCACTCGCCTGCTTTCGACTCTGCTGTACGGCGTGACAGCGACCGACCCCATGACGTTCATCGCCGTACCCGCGCTGGTTCTGGGAGTAGGCTTGATTGCGTCGCTAGCCCCCGCGTTGCGCGCAGCGGGGTTAGATCCCGCAAGCGCCCTCCGTCGTGAATAGGGAGCCCGCGCCGCCGCAAACAGCCGCTTGCTGACGGGCGCGTCTTATGCCCGCGACCGCGCCCCACTAACCGCAGGCTTCGGCGGAGGCTCCACAATCGCAGCCGGCACCGCGGCCACCGGTTCGCCATCCTTCTTCACCAGCCCCAGCGCCTTTCTCAACTCAGTGTCGATGGTCTGTCGAATGTCCGGGTTATCGCGCAGGAACTGCCGTGCGTTCTCCCGCCCCTGGCCGATGCGCTCGCTCTTGTAGCTGTACCAGGACCCGCTCTTCTCAACGATGTTCTGCGCCACGCCCAGATCGATCAAATCGCCTTCGCGCGAGATACCCTCGCCGTAAATGATGTCGAACTCGGCCTCGCGAAACGGCGCGGCCACTTTGTTCTTCACCACTTTCACCTTGGTCCGGTTGCCCACCACTACTTCACCGTCCTTGATGGCGGCGATGCGGCGAATGTCGGCGCGCACCGAAGAATAAAACTTCAACGCCCTTCCACCCGTGGTGGTTTCGGGATTGCCGAACATCACGCCGATCTTTTCGCGGATCTGGTTGATGAAGATCAAGCAAGTATTCGATTTCGATACCGTCCCAGTCAGCTTGCGCATGGCTTGCGACATCAGCCGGGCCTGCAGGCCCATGTGGCTGTCGCCCATCTCGCCGTCGAGTTCCGACTTGGGAACCAGCGCCGCCACCGAATCCAGCACCAGCACGTCGATCGACCCGGAGCTGATCAGCGCATTGGTGATTTCCAGCGCCTGCTCGGCGTAATCCGGCTGCGATACCAGCAGGTTATCCACGTCCACGCCCAGCTTGCGCGCGTACGCCGGATCCAGCGCGTGCTCCACGTCAATGAACGCCGCCATGCCTCCGGCCTTCTGCGCTTCGGCGATCACCTGCAGAGCCACCGTGGTTTTGCCGGAGGATTCCGGGCCGAAGATTTCAATGATCCGGCCGCGCGGAAATCCGCCGACGCCCAGCGCCCAGTCGAGCGAGATGGATCCCGAGGAAATCACCGACACGGGTACAATGGCTTCCTTCGATCCAAGCCGCAGGATGGAGCCTTTGCCAAACTGCTTTTCTATCTGGCCCAGCGTCAGGCTGAGCGTACGGCTGCGTTCTTTTTCGTCCATGGTTAGAGAACTCAATTATAACTTCGGGGCGTAGTAGCCCTTGCGCGCGCGAACTATCAAATCCTTGCGGCCCTTTACGCGGATCTCGATGGGATGATACAGGCCGTCCGTTCTCAGCGGCTCCGGCCGGTAGAACAGATTGTACTGATGCCGCAGTTCATTGGCGATATTCTCGAAGGACTGCGCCATGTCCCGCGCCTTGAACGGGAAAAACGATTGGCCGCCAGTCTGCTGGGCGAAGAATCGCATGACCTTGTCGCCATCGGTTTCCTGCGCGCCGCGCGTATTGGAAATCTTCTCGCCGTCGTTAAGTTGTCCGCGATTGGTGGAAATGCTGTAGATCACCACATCGGCCTTCTCAGCCATCTCCAGCGCCTGATCGCGCGTGTAGCGGCTCTGATTATCGTCGCCATCGCTTAGCACCACCATGGCGCGGCGGAATTTGTACAACGGCTGGTCCAGCATCAGCCGCTCGCGGCAGGCGAAAAAGATCGCGTCGTAAAACGCGGTCCCACCGCCCGGCCGCAGGTTCATCACCGCCTTGTTAAGCGCGTTGGTGTCGTCGGTGAGATCCGCCACCAGCTCCGCGGCGGCGTCAAAACTCACCACCATGGCCTTATCCTGCCGCGGCCGGACCACGCCGTCGATGAACGCGGTAGCCGCTTCCTGCTGGAACTTGAACCGCTCGCGAATGCTGTTGCTGGTGTCGATCAATACCGCCAGCCGCAGCGGCAGATTCGTTTCGGCCGCGAATTCCAGAATCTGCTGCGGCTTCTTGTTCTCGAAAATCTCGAAATCGTCCTTGGTCAGATCGGTGATGAAGCGCCCCTTCTTGTCCGTAACGGTGAACAACATGTTCACGCGCGTAACGTCCAGCACGATGCGGTTCTTGTCCGACGTTTCCTGAGCAACCAGCAGCGAGGCGGACAGCGCGAATAACGAGACGGCCAGGGTCTTCATTCGAGGGCTTCGTTCCATTATAGCTGTGTACCGTTCGCCCCTTTCAGAGCCGCGCGCCAAAGGAAGCGCAACGATAGCCACTCGCTACACGCCCCTCGTGTCACCCACGCTTGCTGACGCGCGCGGCTGCGAAAGAGCCGATCGTCATACACTCCCCAGCCACTCCTCCAACTCCGCCGCCATCGGAGCCGTTACCGTCATCCTCTCCCCCGTCACCGGATTCACAAACGAAATACTCCGCGCATGCAAAAAGAATCGCCCCCGCACGCTCGCCTTCCCGCCATACACCTTATCGCCCGCCACCGGATGCCCGATGCTCGACAAGTGCACCCGGATCTGATGCGTCCGCCCGGTTCCAATCTTCACCTCAAGTAGCGTATGCCCCGCAAATCGTTTCACCACTCGATACTCCGTGGATGCCGCCCGCCCAACACCCGTCTTCGTAGTCATGCGAATCCGCTGCACCGGATCTCGCGTGATCGGCGTTTCTATCCGCCCCTGAGCCGCCTTCACGATGCCCTCCACCAGAGCGATGTACACCTTCTCCACCTTGCGGCCCGCGAACTGCGCGGCTAGCGCGCGATGTGCCGCATCCGTGCGCGCCACCAGCACCACGCCGCTGGTGTAACGGTCCAGCCGGTGAACGATTCCAGGCCGCAGTTCGCCACCCACCTGCGACAAAGCGGCGAAGCGATGCACCAGCGCATTCACCAGCGTGCCCGAGTGGACCCCCGCACCCGCATGCACCGTCATCCCCGCCGGCTTGTTCACCGCGACGATGGCTTCATCCTCGTACAAAATGTCGAGAGGAAGATCTTGTCCGAAGGCGCGCAGCGGCGCCAGCTCAGCGGGCTCCACCCGGATCGCCTCGCCGCCGTGCAGCACGTGCGACGGCTTCTGCGCCGCGCCGTCCACCTTCACCCGCCCGGCTTTCACCCATTCCTGCAGGCGTGACCGGCTGTACTCCGGCATTCGCTCCTGCAGGAAATGGTCCAGCCGCTTGCCCGCGTCGCTCTGATCGCTTTGAAGTTCCACGAACCCCTCTTCAAGATATATTCAAGAATTGATTCCCAGCGCAATCCGCACGAAGCTCGCCCTTCCGCTGCTGTTCGCCGGACTGCTCGCCGCGCGCCTGTGCCACAGCGGAATCGTATGGGTGGAGGAAGCCTACCCGTCGGCCGCGGCCATCCAGATGTTGTTCGGAAAATCCCTCTATCGCGACATCTGGTTCGACAAGCCGCCCCTCTCCGCCGCCGTGTATCTTCTCTGGGGCGCGCACGCGGGCGTGCCCTTGCGAATCGCCGGCGCGATCTTCGTCTTCCTCTGCTGCCTGCTCATCGCCCGCTTCGCCCGCCACCTGTGGACCGCGCAAGAGGGCCTGACCGCCGCGCTGCTGCTCGGCTTCTTCTTGACCTTCGGCATCCCGTCGGCCGTTATGGCCATGGCGCCGGATCTGTTGATGATCCTGCCGCACCTCGCGGCCGTTTATCTCGCTTGGCGAAAGCGTCCCCTGCTGAGCGGCCTGCTGGCGGGCATCGCTCTGCTGGTGAATTCCAAAGCCGTCTTCGTGCTGGCCGCGTGCCTGCTCTTCACCGGACGGTCCTGGCCGCTGCTGCTGGCCGGCTTCGCGCTGCCCAACTTGCTCGCGCTGGCGTGGTTCGGACGCGCGTACTGGGATCAGGTCTGGAAATGGGGCGCGCTGTACTCAGCACAGCCCTTCGCCCTCGAGATCGGATTCACCCGCACCCTGAACTGGGCCGGCTTCCACGCCGCAATCATCCTAGCAGCGGCGTTCGCGTTATGGCGCGAGCGCAATTGGCGCATGCTGGCGTGGTTGATCCTGTCGGCCGCGGCAGTAGCAGCCGGTTGGCGCTTCTTCCCGCGCTATTACTTTCAGTTGCTCCCCGTTCTAGTGATCCTGGCAGCGCGGGGATATACGCTCTTGGGCCGCAAGCGCGCAATTATCTGGCTGTTGCTGCTGATCCCCCTGGTCCGTTTCGGCCCCCGTTACGTCACACTCGCGCTGGGCCGCGAACCGAACTGGTCCGACCTCCGCATGAACCAGGACAGCCGCGACGCCGCAAGTCATATCGCGCGCGAAGGCACGCTGTTGGTGTGGGGCTACCGCCCCGACGTGTTCGTCTACACGCGCCTCCCCGCAGGCACCCGTTTCCTCGATTCCCAACCGCTCACCGGCGTGCTGGCCGATCGCCATCTGACCACGTCGGAGCCGGTAGCTCCGGAACTGGCGGCGCAAAACCGCCGCGAGCTTCTAACGACATCCCCTACCTGGATCGTAGATGGCCTGGGCCCGCTAAACCCAAAACTCGCTATCACGCAGTATTCAGATTTGCGCGATTGGCCGGGCGCCTATCAGGAAGTGGCGCGCACAATGTACAGTGTGGTGTACCGCCGTGGCGCGGAAACTGGTGTGCGCAGCGCAGACAGAGTGTCTGCGCCACCTTACTAACTCCCCGTCCAGCACGCCGCGCGCTTCTCCAGGAACGCCGAAATCCCCTCCTGCGCATCGTGCGCCAGTGAGTTCATGGTCATCACTTCCTTCGCATACGCGTACGCCTTGGCTTGATCCAGATCGATCTGCGTATACCACGCCTGCTTTCCCAGCCCCACCGTAAAGCTGCTCGCATCGGCGATCTGGCACGCCAGCCCCCGCGTTTCACTTGCCAGTTCCGAAGCAGGAACTACTCGATTCACCAAGCCCCAGTCTGCCGCAGTCCCCGGATCCACCAGCTTCCCCGTGAGCAGCATCTCCAGCGCCCGCTTCCGCCCGATAGCCCGGCTCAACGCCACCATCGGCGTTGTGCAGAACAGCCCGATCTTCACACCCGGCGTCGCGAACCCCGCCTCATCGCTCGCGATCGCAAGATCGCACGTCGCCACCAGCTGGCAGCCCGCCGCCGTCGCGATGCCCTGCACCTGCGCGATCACTGGCTGCGGAGTGGACTGGATCTTCTCCATCAGCTCGGTGCAAACGTCGAAGAGCCGTCGGTAGTCGTTTACCGTGCGCCCCACCATCTCGCTGAGGTCGTGTCCCGATGAGAACACCTTCCCCGCCGCCGCAATAATAACGACACGAACCGCGGGATCGCCCCCAAAGCCGTTCAGGCAATCGATCATCTCCAGCATCAACTCCAGCGACAGTGCATTGCGCCGTTGCGGCCGGTTGAGCATGAGAATCCCCAACGACCCTTCCCTCGAGCACACAAGATGTTGGTATTCCATACAAAAAGTGTACAGCCCCGCGGCCGTTTCCGAGCCGCGCCCAAAGGAAGCGGTCGGCCGGCTACTACGTCTGGATACCAGCCAGGAACATGACGTCATGCCGCCGCGTGGGGCAGGATAGCATCCTGCGGCCGATTAGCAATCGGCCTCTGGCAGGCGAAACCGCCTGCCCCACAAGCCGGGCTTTTGCCGTTCAACTCAGAAAGTGAATCTCACCTGCAAGTCGATCTTCCGGTTGTACGTACTCGGCAACCCGCCATGCATCAGCACCACCACCCCACCCAGGCTCCGGTACTGGCCGAAGAAAGGCGACGAAAGATCCCCATTCGGAGGCGCGAAATTCGCACGATTCAGCGCATTGAGCGTCGACGCGCTGACGGTGAGGTTATAACGCCGGCCCGTGTTGGTATCGAACAATCCCGCAGGCGGACCGTTTCCGGGTCCGTGCGATGCTCCAGTATTCGCCGGTCCGCTGCGTCCCTCACCGCCGAATGCCCATGTTCGCGCCACCCTCAATACCAGATTCACATCCGCCGGACCACGGCCGAAATTATGCCCAATGCTCGCCGTGCTTGCGGCTGGATTCAAATCGAAGCATCCGAATCCGGCCGCGTACATAAGCCCGGCGCCTGTACACGAACCTTCCACCAGCGCCGGCCGAGCGGCGGGAAATCCAGTGTTCAACGGATCCAGACCAGTGGTGATGTTGTACGGCTGCCCGCTGTTCGCCGCAAGAAAAGGATAAATCGTGAATTTCCATCTCAGCGGCACACTCCCGCCGAAAGCCACCCGATGCCGGATGTCACCCCAGCTCGACGGCCCCCAATCCGCCCGCAAATTGTACGGATTGGCCGGGAGTCCTTCGTTGTCGTCCTTCGCGTACCCAAGTGCGTAGTATCCGAACAGAACCAGCTTTCTATAGTTCACATTCACATTCACGACGAGTTGGCGGACGCGGCTCAACCCAGCCGACTCGGTCAGCAGGCGAATGGAGGAGTCGCCAAAGGGGTAGCTGCGCGCAATTGGCGTGTTTATGTTTCGTGCGTCGAGCAGGTGCGCGCCGCGCGTCTCGATCCAGTTCACGCTCACCTTGGCGAACTTGTTCAACGGGCGTTCGATTCCCAGGCTCAATTGATACGATCGAGGCGCTCGAATGCCCGCGAACACGGGCTGTAGCAGTTGCGCCTGCCCGCTCGCCTGCAACGCCTCCGCGGACGGGATCGCAGGGAAAACAACCGGGTTGGCGATGACGTACGATTGCTGCGTTGTGCCGTTGTATCGCAGACTGTTGAGCGCGAGCGTCAGCGGAAGTCGATCGTAGAAAATCCCGGCTCCGGCACGCAGCACAGTTTTGCCGATGCCCCACGCAATTCCCATGCGTGGCGCGAAGTTCAAATGATCCCCGTAATTGTTCTGCGCCTCATAGCGAAGCCCGGCGCTGAGGGTCAAGTTCGGCCGTATCCGCCAATCGTCGTTTAGAAATAACCCAGCATCGGTCTGGCTCACTCCGGTGGTTGGCGTTCCGGAATTCAGACTGAATTGGTAGGGCCCATAGCCGGACTGCTGCAGCTCGAGCGTCTTCCTATACTGCTCCAATGTCAGAAAAGTATAGGTTCCCGCAAAGTTTCTGCGTGACGTGTCTTCGAGAAACAACTGCCTCACGCGTCCGCCCCACTTCCACGTGTGCCTGCCTCTGCTCCAAATGGTGAGGTTCGCCGTCTCCCAGCCGTTCCGCACTGAACCGGAGTCGCCGATGGTGGCGCCGCCGCCGAAGAACGCGCCTTGAACGTAAATTCCCGGCGCATTGCTCAGGGCCGTATCCAGAACCGTTGACCGCAGGTATTGGAAGCGCGTCTCATTGACGGCGTGCGCGCTCAGCGTGGCGGTTTCGGTGAGCTGCAGGACGCGCTCCTTCTGCCGCTCGTTATAAGCCCGCGAGGCCAGACTAAAATCGCCCGCGCCGATGTTGTCCAGTCCGACATGCAGATCCTGATAGCGGATCACGAGCGCGTTTTGTCCGTTAATGGCATAGTCGACGCGAGGTGTGAAGCTGGTACGCGTCTGTGGTGTTGCCAGTGCCTGATTGATGGATACAGGCTGGAAGTTGCTGTCGAGCGTGGTGGCGAGGATAAACGCATTCTCGTTGATCTGACGATGCTCGAAATCGAAATTGAACGAAGCCTTGTTCTTTTTGATTGGGCCGCCGAGATTGAGCCCATAGAGCTGCGTCCGGTACGGAGGCCGCGACGTCTGGGTCAGCAGCGGGTTGCGTGAATTCAGAATCGCGTCGTTGAAATTCCCAAACACCTGACCGCGAATCGTGTCGCTGCCCGGTTTGGTGAAGATGTCGATCCTCGCGAATCCCGGATGATCGTACTCGGGCGAGAACGGATTCGCGTTGATGCGGACTTCGCGAATCGCCGACTTCGGTGGAAGGCTTCCACCGCTGAATCCGTCGACAAAGACTTGTCCGCCATCGGGTCCGGGCGCCGGGCCGGCCAGCATCTGCAACTGCAGCGCGAGTTCGTCGGGATCGTCGGACAGCACCGCGAGTTCACGCCCTCGCAGCACCAGCGCGCCGCCGTTTGAATCCGGCGACGAGCTGACTCCACTTTCCCTGTCTTCGATATTCATCACCTCTCTCGCGGTCTGAATCACCAGCTGAACATCGAACACCACAGGCCCATCGACCGCAATCTCTTTCGACGCCACCGCAAACCCCTTCGCCGCGATCCGCACCCGATACCGCCCCGCGGCAAGGGACCGAAACACGTATCGCCCGGCGTAATCGGTCTTGGAGCGGCGATCGCCACGAGGGCCACGCGCTTGAACCACCGCGCCCGCCACGGCCGCGCCCGAGGGGTCGGTCACTGTCCCCCGCAACCCCTGCGCGTGCACCGACACCGCCAGTAAACAAATTACAAGTAGTCTATTCATAAATTGATGTGGCGCAGGCACTTTTGCCTGCGTCTTACGGCACAATAGCCGGCAGACTCAACCCACCCGATCCAGCCAATGCCCCGCCGTGCATCGCCGTGATCGCGTCCATCGTCGTCATCCCGCGCTGCTCTGCCGCTGCTTGCGCGGTCTCGATCAGGAAGTTGACGTTGCTGATAATGCGCGTCGCCGTCACCTGATCGCTGCTCGACCCGCGAGTACTGGTCACCATCACCGCCACACCGGCCTTCAGCGTTTCGAACTTCGTCAGCGGCAGCATTTCGATGAGTTTCGCAACGTCCAGTTTTCCTGGATCCGACACAGCCCGTGCCGTGGGGGACGATCCAGATCCGTGCACACCGGCGGGTGGGCCGTTCTTGAACATCCCTCGAAAATCGGGCATTTCTTTCAGCTGCGTATCGGCGGTAATGCGAATGGTCATCGGCTTCTTCGTGGCCAGATCCGCGATGGTGATCTTGCGCGCTTCCGCATCGATCGCCGTAATCGTGCCAATCGCACTTCGAAATGTTCCGTATACGACGTCTTCGGCTGTTAACCTGGCGCCGTCTTCCGATTTGCTTCCCCGAGTGCGAACTTGATCTCCCACCGCGATCTCGGCAATCGTGCTCCACTGCGCGTCGGCGAACTTCACGGAATCCGGAGCGTACCGGCGAATCATCGTCTTTGGCGTCACAGCCACGGTGATCTCCGGCGGACCTTGAACCGATCCGGTCCGCAACGTGATCTCATCGCCATGAATGGCCGTCACAGTGCCATGCACACCGCGCTTCTGCCAGTCGAGCCGTTCGCTTTCATTGCGTTTGGAAATATCGGCGGCCGAGATCAGCACAATCCGCCGCGCCTCGGGCATATCGGCCACAAAGGTGACCAGCACGCGGTCGGCCAGCGAGAGGTCGGTCACCCGAGCCGTTTTTGCCCTCGCCAGGTCTCGTTCGCCAGGCTCCACTTGCAAGATTTCCGTATCGGACGAAACCTTGAAGTACTTGGCCGCGCCGTCATCAGGCTGCAAACCGATTTCAAGCGACGACATCTTGAATTCGGTCACCGTACCGAGGATCGATTTCTGCGCCTGCGCCGAGAGCGCGGCAGCAAAGGCAAGCGCGACAACAGAGATACGCATGCTGCCCTCCTACTTGCGGACTGCCGACCATTCGCCGTTCAGAGGCTTGGTGGTTCCACTCAACTTGTCGCCATCCTTGACGCCTTCAAAGCTGATGGTCATCTGAGCTCCCGGCACTTCCATGGTGAGCAGGATCTTCTCGCCATCCACCTTGCCGTTAATCACGAGCTTGCCCGTATGTTCCGTCTCATAGGTACCGGTGAGTTTCGTGCCGTCCTGCTGCAGTGTGAGCGGCCCGGTCATTTTCCCATGCGGCGAATCCATGGTCATCTCCCAATTCCCGCCCACGTGCGGTTCCGCCGCGAGCAGGCCCACCGATAACATCGCCACCGCGAGTACTACAGAAAGAAGTGTCTTCATGGTTCTACGTTAAGTCCTGTTTGCGGCCCCGACAACGAAGAAACGCCGAGCGTCAAAACCATCCGCTAAGCGTGGAAGGCGCGTGCTGGCCGGTTAACGAGGGCCATCCGATGATTCCGAGCGTGGGATACTCACGGTGGAAACCGGGCGAGATTGCGCCAGCCCTTCCGACCAGGCGAGCGCCATCGAGTTCGGCGCCAGGCAGATCTGTGCCGGTGTTCCACATCGCAGCAACGGGCGTTACATGACCAAGTGACAGGACCAGTGCCCGCCGGGCCGAAGCCGACTTGCGCCTACTGAACCGACGACACTTCCGCGGTTTGGCGACTACCCGTTGAACTGGATGGGCCGCCGGGCGAAATCGGCGGGTAGCAACGGCCCGGAAGATCGCGGTAGCTTCGTGGCTTTATCTCCAAAGACCGCGAGTTAAAGCTCCATTGGCTTCCATCCGACTAACTCTCGCCACGACTCCTCACCATTTAGGTACGACACGAACAACTGAATAACCTTCTCAGTGTTAAATTCCCGTGAAGCCTGGAAGTGCTGATCAAGGTGTCCATCCTGGAACTCAACTGTCCAGACGGAGTTCTCTTCCATAAACGCCTGAGCATATGTGAGACCATTCGCGCCTTTGATAAGTATTACGAACGGGTTCGGATCGGTAGATGTGAGCGATTTGATAGCCGCCCTTATCTGATCTGCACTGGGATTGCGAATTGTTTGCCCGCCCTGGATTTGAAGTTCCTCAACGTAGGCGGCACGAAAGGCAGTGATGTGACGGACGACGGCTCAGCGGGTTTTTGCCTATGCTGGGCACACTGATCGCGGAGTTCTCCCTGGAACGTTTCGTAGTGATCCCATACAATACTTCCACTTGGAAGGCGATCAGGCGCTACAGATGCCAGCCAGTCTCGCAGTCGGCAAACGACGGTCCTAGGATTGTTCCCGTGCCATTCGATGTCCTGGCCAGCAACGTCGGAGAGGTACATCTTATAGCGATAAGGCTTCTCGTCAAAAACCAAACAGGCCTTCTGCCTCTGATCACCCTCTCCGATGAACTTTGCGCCGAGGAAAATGCCCAGCTCCAACGGCATGTTGAAACGCGGAAGGTGCGTATGTGTGTCCAGCTGTGTGCGCGACAAGTCGTGGACGCCGAGGCCGCACCCGCCAATGACTCTATATATCTTCTGGATGCGTATCTCGCTGGCATCGGCGCTTTCAAGTGCACACCGAGGAACAAATCCACAATCGACAACCGCAAACACGATGGCTCGCATTAGAGGTGCGTATTCTTCATCGAAGGGACAGTTGATGAAAACGCTTCGATGGTAGTTTTCGGCCTTCTTCGCCTCAGATACGCCTGACCGTGAGAGTTCCATTACAGGGGTCGATTTGACGTTTCGATCCAGAAACGATTCTACGACACGCCACTTGGCTGTTTAGCGCTCAAACCGTTCGTTTGGCTCGCGCGCGTTAAGCCGTCGCGGATAGGGAATGAAAACCCTCTAGGCTCCGGCAACCCACATGAGCGTATTGTCGCCATGCCGACCCCACCCCCGCTACAACCCGGGAATCCGCTGGCGCAGTGGATGTACTTGTCGCGCGCTCACCACGATCTCAGTCGCCGCGGCATCGCTCATGATCAGGAGCAATCCGCTCTTGAAGTACGGCCGGATCTCCTTGATCCGATTTACGTTCACCAGCACCTCACGACGGGCCCGGAAGAACAGTTTTTCGGGCAGGCTCGACTCCAGCTCGGCGAGCTGGTAGTTCACCCAGTAGACCTCGGATTCCGTGTGCGCCTTCACGATGCCGTCCTCCGTCGCAAACCACAGGATGTGTTCCGGCACGATGAGCAGCATCCGGTCGCGCTTGCGGCACACGACATGACGCATGCCCTGGGGGGATTCACGGACCACCTTCAGGACATGCTCGCGTTCACGTTCGTTTTCATCCGGAGACCCGCTGAACTTCCGCGCGCGATCCAATACCTGCGCCAGGCGCTCCGGCGCCACGGGCTTGAGCAGATACGCCAGCGCGTCCGCCTCAAATGCCGCAAGCGCGTGCTGATCGTAGCCCGTGACGAAGATCACCAGCGGCAGCGGCACCGTGCGCCTCACCGATTGCAGCACCTCGAAACCCGTCAATCCGGGCATCTCAATATCCAGGAACAATAGCTCGGGCCGAAGCTCTTCGATTTTTTCCACGGCTTCGAGGCCATCGCACGCTTCTCCGGCGATTTCGATGTCGGGATACTCGGTGAGCATGCGCGACAAACGCGCGCGCGCGGATTCTTCGTCGTCCGCAATCAGGCTTCTCATATTTCCCTGCCGAGAGGAATTACAACAGTCGCGACGCTGCCGCCGGCCTCACGCGGCCGCAGACTAACGCTCGCGCGGTCCTGATACAGCGTCTGCAAACGTTCCGCGATATTGACCAGCCCCAGCCCGTGCGAGCGATGTTTGCCTGGACCCATGCCGTCGTCTTCCACAGTCATCTGCAAACGATCGCCATCCGCTCGCACCGTGATGATCAGCTGGCCCGGACCAGGTTTTGGCCCAAGCCCGTGCTTCAATGCGTTCTCCACCAGCGGCTGCAAAATCAGGGAGGGTATTTGCGCGCCTTCCAGCTCGGGCGCCACATCGAACTTCACCTGCAGGCGATCTCCGAACCGAGCCTCCTCAATGTAGAGGTAGGTTCGCAGGAACTCGATCTCGTCCCGGATAGAAGTTAGCGGCCGGCTGGAATGATCCAAAACGTGCCGGAACACCTCCGCAAGCCTCAGCGTCATGGTTTCAGCGCGCGCTGGATTTCTTACCACCAGATCCGCAATGGTGTTCAGACAGTTGAACAGAAAATGTGGATTGATCTGCGCCCGCAGGGCTCGCAACTCGGCCTCGGTCACTTGCTGTAGCAGCAATGCCTCGCGGCTCTGGCGCTCCACCGACTCTTCTTCCCGGCGCAATGCGTCCAGCCGGTAACCGCACTGCGCCGCGATGATTTGCAGATAGTTCAGGTGGCGTGTCACCAGCGATGGCCGCTCCGTGCCCGGCGAAATCACCAGAACGTGACTGACCCGTCCCGCAAAGGTAATTGGCGCCAGAATCTCCACGTTCTGGACTGGAAGAAGTTTGCACAGTGGATCGCGATAGTCGATTTCGGTAATCTCGCCGTCGGCAATCCCCTTCGGCCAGGGCACTCCGTCGAATAGAACCACTCGTGCTGCCGCCAACCCGAGCGGCGCGCGAGCCGCCTCTTCCAGGGCCGCCAGGATTTCCGACTCCCGATGCAAGTCACGTACCTGGTTCGTATATCGACGGGCCGCCTCGCGGTAATCGGGCGCGCGGAAGATCATTCGGCTGACCAGGCCGCTGATCCGCTCGTCGACAAAAGTGAATGAAAGGAGCAGACAAGTAGCGGTAATCAGCACCAGGAAAACATGCATAGCCGCGGGCGAGGACATCCGGTTCACCGCATGCCACATAAATTCCGATTGAGCCGTGATCACCATGGTAAACGCCCATGCCGACGCCAATAGAATGCGGACCGTATAACGAATGAAAAGGTCAGCGTATCGGAACCGCGCGAACAGCACGAACGCGAAGATCATCACCAGCAGGACCAAGACGAGATGTGCGCCGGCGACGTGAAGGCCGCCATCGAGCCAGGGTGCTCGTAAATGCACAACCACCGAAAAAATGCCGACCGTGACGGCGGCGGAGAGAATCGCGTAGGACGGAATGTAAACGGATCGCGGCGTGGTGGCGCGGCGCAGCGAAACGAGCGGACCCGCGATAAGCAGTACGCCGGCGTTATAGGCCGTTAGCGCGACTAAGGTGCCGCTGGGCAACAGGTGCAGCCAGAACGAGAATGCAATCGCCGCCGCGGAGGCAATCGCAATAATATTGAGAATCCGAGCGCCCGTTCGCCGCCAGTCCTGGATCGCATACCGGCGCCAGATCGCGAGGATCGCAATCGGGAACGCGGCTGCGCCCGTATATTGCAAGGCCAATGCGGCCGACGCAACTCCACGCAGTTCGGCCATGCCCGACCCGAGCGATGCAACGCGCGCTAGGCCGCCCGCGCTCCACAACAAGCCGCACACCGCGAAGATGATGTTGGCGATCGGCGTCCCCGGCAGCTTCGCGGCTCGCAGGGTCAACACCAGGAGCACCAGCGTAATCAACAGACCCGTGGTGTAGCCGATCAGGTCGCCAGTGATGGAAGCGCCGGACGTTCCGTGCAATTCATCCTAAGAATAGCGACGTCGAGCGGCGGCGTCCATCAATCCCAGGCGGGCGTGCTGAAACCGGCCTCCGGCGTGGATTATTGGTTTCAATCGCGCGCATTCTGCGCCACCAACCCTTAATTATTCTCTTGACATGTTCCCTTGAACCATGCGATACCTTGCTTACAGAACTGAGTTATGAATCAGTATTCAGAAACGCTTGGAGCCGCAATCGCTCCTGCTAAGCCCAAGACTCGCAAGGCCCAAGCCACTCGAGCTCGACAGCTCGCCGCGGCCGAAGCACTCTTCGCCGAAAAGGGCTACTTTGAAACCTCAATCGCAGACATCACCCAGAAGGCCGACGTGGCTCTCGGCACTTTCTACGTTTACTTCCCCAGCAAACTCGCTGTTTTTCAAGAACTTGTCCGTCATCTGAACCACCGCCTGCGCGAAGATCTGCGCGCCGCAATCGAGGGCTTGACCCGCCGCGCCGACATTGAGCGCGCCGGCTTCCAGGCCTTCTTCGCCTTCGTCGACCGCCACCGCAATCTCTACAGCATTGTCCAGCAGGCCGAACTGGTGGACCCGGCATTGTACCGCTGGTATTACCGCTCGCTCGCCGCCAGTTATGCCAAAGGTATGGCGCGCGCCATTGAGAGCGGCGACGTAAAGCCGCTCGATCCCGAGTGTCTCGCGTGGTGCCTGATGGGCATGGCCCATTTTCTCGGCATGCGCTGGGTGCTCTGGGAGGGCCAGCCTCTGCCGGAGCGCCAGTTCGAATCGGCGCTCGAATTTATTCACCGCGGAATTCTGAAACCTTGATCGTTTGGAAGGAATGAAAGCCATGCAGCTCAAACACACACTTCGCTTGTTGGTCCTTGCGATACTCGCTGTCACTCTGGCGAATGCGCAGACGTCTACCACCGGACAGATCCTGGGAACGGTCTATGATCCGTCGGGCGCGCCGCTGCCCAGCGCGAAGGTGGAGCTTTTCGGCCAGACTGGTCTGCACCGCGAGGCCATCAGCGCGCAGGATGGCTCGTATCTGTTCACGCTGCTCCCCGCGGGCTTGTACGGTCTGCAGGTGAGCGCGGCCGGTTTCAAGAATGGCGCGGTGAAGGATCTGGACGTCAAGATCACCGAAGCCTCGCGCGTGAACGTCACCCTGCAGCTGGCCAACGCGCCGAATGAGCAAGTGAGCGTGGTATCGGAAGCGCCGCTTCTGCAAACCACCAGCCCGGTAACTGGCCGGGTGGTGGATGAGCGAACGCTCACCGAGTTGCCGCTGGCCACGCGCAATTTCACCCAGATCCTGGGTCTCTCCACCGGCGCCGCCACCTATCTGCCCGACAATACCGCCGTGGGCCGCAACTCGCAGAATATCTCCGTGAATGGCGCGCGCGTCACGCAGAACAATTTCATGATCAACGGCGTGGACGCCAATTCCATGGGCACCAACTCGGCGCCGTCGCTGTCCATTCCCGCGCCGGAATCGCTGCAGGAGTTCAAGGTGCAGACGTCGCTCTATGACGCGGCTTACGGCCGCTCCGGCGGAGGCAACATCGAAGCCATCACCAAGAGCGGATCGAATGCATACCACGGATCGCTTTACGAATACTTTCGCAATGAAGATCTGAACGCGAACAATCCGTTCCTGAAAGCCGCCGGCGTGGCGCGACCGGAGTTGAAACGCAATGTCTTTGGAGGCACACTCGGCGGGCCCATCAAGAGAGACAAGCTATTCTTCTTCGGCTCCTACCAGGGCACGCGCGAGCGCAACGGCGCATCCATCATCAACAGCTTTTCGTCAAACATCCTGATCGCCCCGGGCCTCACGGATGACCGCTCTGCGGCTACCTTGCTGAACACTTTCCATCCCACGCTGGCCGGCGTTCCGGTTGGAAGCATCAACCCCACCGCGCTGGCGCTGCTGAATACGAAACTGGCCAGCGGAGCCTATTTGATTCCCACCCCGCAGGCCAATGGCCGCTACTCGGGGTCAACGCCGTCCACCTACGAGGAAAACCAGTTCAACGCGAATCTGGATCTGCGGATTACAGACCGCAATACGCTCTCCATGAAATTCTTCTTCATGAACGCCCCGCAGACTCTGACGCTGCCCAGCTTTCTGGGCGGCGGCCCGAACGTCCCCGGTTTCGGCAACTTCCAGCGCAACAATGGCCGGATCGCCACCATCACCGATACCCATGTGTTCACTCCGAACATCGTGAACGAATTCCGCGCCGGCTATAACTTCCTGCGCGTGGATGCATTCCCGCAGGAGCCCGTGAAGGACGGCGACATCGGTATCGCGCGCGTGAACGCCGCCACGTTTCCGGGACTCGGCTTGATCCGAGTGGCCCCCGCCGCCGGCGGATTCGTGATCGGAACCTCCGCCACCATCGACGTCCGCGCCACCTCGCCCTCCACCACCGTGGCCGATACCATCTCCATCAACAAAGGCACGCATACTATCCGCCTGGGAGGCGAGTTCCGCTACAACGAAAACAATTACGTCCTGAACTTCTTTACCCGCGGGCAGATCGATTTCTCGACCTTCAACGATTTTCTCACCGGCAACACTTTCGTCTCTATATTCGGCAGCGGCATCGGCAATCGCAGCCTGCGCGCCATCGACTATAACTTCTTCGCTCAAGACGACTGGAAAGCAACTTCGAATCTGACCCTGAATTTCGGCCTCCGATACGAGCTCGATCTGCCGCCCTACGACACGCGCGGCCGCATCTCCACGTTTGATCCGGGCCTGTACCAGCCGCGTCCCCTGTCAGCGGGCGGCGTTCCTATCGGACCTCCCATCGGCGGCTTCGTGCAAGCCGGAAACGTGATCCAGCAGTATGAGCAGGCCGGAGTGCCCAAGGTGGATAAGCGCGTGGTGAAGAGTCTGGATCCGAACAATTTCGCGCCCCGCTTCGGCTTCGCCTGGACCCCGCTGCACAACCAGAAACTGGTAGTCCGCGGCGGTTACGGCATCTATTACTCGCGCACTTCGTTCCAGTACATCACGCTGAATGTAATCGCGCCTCCCACGTACGTATTCGGAGTGCGTGTTGGAGCTCCTCTGGCGAATCCCTTTTTCGCGGCGCCCACGCAGAGTCAGTTCCCCACGCTGGTGCCCGGCGTCGCGCTCTCGGGAACGTTGTTTGACCGCAACCTGCGCACGCCGTTCATGCAGCAGGCCAATCTGGGTATCCAGTACGCTCTGCGGCCGGATCTGGTGATGGAAGTGGGGTACGTGGGAACCCGCGGGATGAATCTATTCCGCCAGGTGGCCATCAATCAGGCGCGCCTCGCATCGCCTCAGAATCCCATCACGAATGACGTCACCGGCGCCGTGATCACCACCAACACCGCCGCCAATGCATCGCTGCGCGTGCCCTACTCGGGCGTTTCGGTGAACGGCTTTTTCCAGAATCAGACCACCGCGCAATCCACTTACCATTCGCTGCAGGCGAGTCTGACCAAACGGTTCTCGCACGGTCTGCAGTTCCTGGCGTCCTACACATATGCGAAGTCGCTGGATAACGCATCGGGCCAGGGCGGCGGCGCCGGCATCGGCGGCGTAGTGAATCCGGGATCGGTGGGTGAGACTAGCGCGATTCTAGGCAATCAGCTCATCAATCGCGCCAATCGCGGCTTGTCCGACTTTGACCGCAAGCACCGCTTTGTGCTGAGCGGCTTATGGGCGATTCCATTGCCCGGAATGCGCGGCGATTCCGGCTTCGCGAAATACGTCCTGAAGGGCTGGGAGCTGGGCAGCATTCTGACTGCGCAGTCCGGACTGCCCATCGATATCGTCGATACCGGCGCCGGATCGTTCTACGGTTTGTCGGGCGGCAGCGCGCCGCTGGCGCGTCCCAATTTCGCGCCGGGCGCAACCGCCGCCACCGCGGCTAACAACCCGCCGTCCGGCTACTTCTTTAACCCGTTTGCGTTCGCGCGGCCCGTGATCGGCGCCGGCCAGCCAATTCCCAGTTCGGGCGGAACGGCCGTCGCGGGTGCGCTGGGAACAGACATCGGATCGGTGGGACGCAACATCCTGTTCGGCCCTAAGCAGACCAACGTGGATCTCTCGCTCTCCAAGCGATTCTCCATTCGCGAAGCCATGTCCATTGAATTGCGCGCCGACGCGTTCAATCTTCTGAACCACGTGAATCTCGCGAATCCCCTGAGCGACCTGAACGCCGTGGCGGCCACCGGCGGATCCATTGATCCGGCCACGGGCGCCATCCTCAACCCGGGCGCGTTCGGCAAGATCATCTCAGCCACCAACAACCCGCGACTGGTGCAATTCGCCTTGAAGTTCGTGTTCTAGGGATGCGCGCGGGAATCACTTCCTTCGCCACTTACATTCCGGCCCGCGTTCAGACCAGCACCGAGCTGGCGCGCGCCACCGGCATCCCCCGCGACGTGCTGGAGCAGAAGTTCGGCATTCTTTCGAAGCCGTGGGCTTCGCCGGACGAGCAAGTTTCCGAAATGGCGGTGAAGGCCGCTCGCCGCGTCTTGAATGGATTCGATCCCGCGACGCTCGATGTCGTGATCTGGACCGGCAGCGAGCACAAGGACTACGGCATCTGGTCAGCTGGGCCCAGCGTGCAGCATTCCATCGGCGCGGTGAACGCGTGGGCCACCGATGTCGCCTCGCGCTGCGCCAGCCAGCAGGTGGCCATCAAGTTCGCGAAAGACATGATCGTCGCCGACCAGCGCGTCAGCCGCGTCCTGCTGGCCGGGGGGCACCGCATGATCGACAAGCTGGACTACAACAACCAGCGGTCGCGGTTCTTGTTCAACATGTCGGACGCGGCCAGCGCAGTGCTGATTGAGCGCGAAGGTCCGCGGAACGAAATTCTGGAGTCCGCCATGATCAGCGATGGTTCTTTCGCCGATGACGTGCGCGTGCCCGGCGGCGGAACTCGCGTCCCGCTGACCGCGGAGAATTTCGATCCGCTATTGTTGAAGCTCGACGTGCCGGATCCGGCGTCGATGAAGGAACGCCTTGATAAGGTATCGGTCCAAAATCTGCTGCGAGTTATTGAGCAAGCAGCTTGTGCCAGCGGATATCGTGTCGCCGATATCGGATATCTGGCCGTGATCCATATGAAGCGTTCCGCCCACCACATGCTGCGCGAGACGCTGGGCCTGAAATCCGAACAGAGCACGTACCTGGAGACTTTCGGCCACGCGGGCGCGCCGGATGTGATCCGCTCGCTCGAAATCGCGCAGGATGAGGGACGCCTCCGCGAGGGAGAACTGGTGGTTCTGGCCGGCGCCGGCACCGGGTACATCTGGGCGGCGACGTGTTTGCGCTGGGGTCCGATGCAATGATTGCGCGCGTGACGGACTGGCTGGCGAATCACGCGCGGCACCGGGCCGATAAGGCCGCCGTCATCGAACTCGCAACCGGCCGGCGCATCGTGTATGACGAACTGAATCGGCGAGCGAACCAGATTCGCGCGCTGCTGGCCGGACTTGGCGTGCGCCCGGGCGACCGTGTCGGCGTGCTGGCGGGCAATTGCGTCGAACTGCTGGAAGTCCTCTTCGGCGCGACCAAACTCGGCGCTATTTTCGTGCCACTGAATTGGAAGCTGACAGCCGCCGAGTTGGCTCCGATTCTGGCCGACGCCGAGCCTGTGGTCTTGTTTCATACCGTGGAGCACGCCGAACTTGCGCAGACCATCTTCCGGGGACGCAGAGTGGAGCTGAGCGGCGCCACCGCCTCCGATCTGCCCTCCGATGATCCGGCAGAGATCCCCGCGGACCTCGAATCGCCACAGATACTGCTGTACACCTCCGGCACCACGGGCAAGCCCAAGGGCGTGGTGTTGTCGCACCGCATGATCCTGTGGAATTCAATCAACTTTTCATTGCGTGATCTCGCGGCCACCGATACAGTGCTGGTTCACACCCCGATGTTTTACACCGGCGGTCTGAACGTATATGCGCTGCCATCGTTGTTTCTTGGCGGCACGGTGGTGGTGATGAAGGCGTTCTCGCCGGACGAAGTCCTCAGCACCGTGGAGCGCGAGAAGATCACCGTCCTCTTCGCCGTCCCCACGCAGCTCCTGATGATGGCCGATTGCCCGGTGTTCAACAGCGCGGATCTGAGTTCCTTGCGATACGTGATCAGCGGCGGCGCGCCTTGCCCGGTCGCGTTGATCCAGCGCTGGGTGGATCGCGGCGTTCCGTTCAAGCAAGGCTTCGGACTCACCGAGGTCGGTCCCAACTGTTTTGCCTTGGAAGCGAAAGACGCGCTGCGCAAGGCCGGATCCATCGGCTTCCCGCACTTCTCCATTGAAGCCCGCATCATTGATGTCGAAGGCGGGATCGGTGAGCTGGTTCTGCGCACTCCGGCGATGTGCAGCGGCTATTGGAACAATCCCGAGCAGACCGCCGCCGCCATTCGCGACGGCTGGTTCCACACCGGCGATCTTGCGATGTTTGACTCCGAGGGCTACTGCTTCATCGTCGACCGCAAGAAGGACATGTTCATCAGCGGCGGCGAGAACGTGTATCCCGCCGAAGTGGAGAGCGTGCTGCGGGAGCATCCTAAGATCGCGGACGTGGCGGTGTTTGGGGTGCCGCATCCGAAGTGGGGCGAGGTCGGCTGCGCCGCAGTGGTGCTGCGCGAGGGAGAGAGCTCGACGGAAGAAGAAATCCTCACGTTCTGCGCCGGCCGAATCGCGAAGTTCAAAATTCCCAAGTCGATCAAGTGGATGCTGGAACTCCCGCGCACCGTCTCCGGCAAAATAAAAAAGCGCGAGCTACTTCTCAGCGATCAGAATTAGCGACTGCCCCACCGGCAATCGCCACCCGCGCGCGATCAGCCGGGCTTCCATCGCCAGCGGCACATGCAGCAGTCGATCCAGCCAAGCAGCTACCGGCTCGACGCCGCTTTGGGGAAGTGTTCGCCTTAGCGGCTCCCAGACCCGAAACTTCGCCAGCGCCACCGGCAGCAGCAGCGAGTTGGCGTAGGTGCACCGCAATGTCTTCAGGCCACTCGCTTCCACAGCTGCCAGCAGGCGCTTGCGTGTGAATCTCTGTTTCTCGCCGGCGAATTCCGAATGCAGGCTGCGCAATACATCCAGCGCGGATACACGGATCGCCAGCAAGCCCCCCGGCGCAAGCACCCTCGCCATCTCGCGCAACGCCGGCTCTTCCGCGCCCTTTGGAAAATGCACGATCACGTCCATCGAGAGCGCCAAGTCAAAGGATTCATCGGCGAACGGCAGCGCAGCCACGTCGCACTGGGCCAGGCGCTGGATGCCCATACGCCGGCCGTGGTCAAGACCTTCCCATCCAAGATCCACTGGAAACACGGGCAGTTCATAGCGCTGCTCCACCAATCGCGCGAAGTATCCGGTGCCACAGCCGGCTTCGAGGGCGCGCCGGATGTGACGCGGCGCCACGTATCCATCCAGCATCGCGAACAGGATCTGGCGCATCCCGCGATACCACCAGAATTGCTTTTCGGCCGCGGCGATGTTGTCGAACTCGGCCGGGTTCATCCCCCGGCGTACGCCGCGCCCAGGTAATGCGGCAAGCGCTCCTCGAAGTACCGCAGCGTTCGCTGGACGCCATCGGTGAAGCCGACCGTCGCCTTACATCCTAGTTCGCGCTGTATCCGTGAACAGTCCGCGACATAGCTTCCAATATCGATGGGTTTGGCTTCTTCCGGAAACGGGCGCTGGGTCACCTGCCGTCCGCCCGCCGCCGCGGCAATCACGCGCGCGATTTCGCCGATCGGCGTTCCGTACCCCGCGCCCACGTTATACACTCGCGACGGCAGCGGATTGGCGTCGCCCGCGCGCAGCATCGCTTCCACCACATCCTCCACATACATGGGATCGCGAAGCTGGGTTCCGTCGCCGAAGACTTCGAGCGAATGTCCCAGCAAAACGCGGCGGAAGAACGCGCTCAGAAAACCCTGCGCCGGAACGTTCAGCGCCATGCGCGGGCCGTACACATTCGTGAGCCGCAGCACCACCGCATCCAGCGCGCCGGTGCGCGACAGCATGGCGTGGTACATACACGCCGCGGCTTTGTGGATGCCATTGAAATCCACGGGCCGGATGGGATGGTCCTCATTCACCGGCAGCGAATCGGGAATACCGTAGACTTGGCGCGTGCTCGCGTAGACCACCCGAACGCCGCGAGCCGCCACCGCGCATTCGCCCAGGAACCGAAGATGCGCGACGGCGTTGATTTGCAGATCGCGCTCGGGAAACTGCATGCTGTGCAAGTGGCTGATCTCACCGGCGAGATTGAAGATGACGTCCGTTGCGGCGATTGTGTCGCGAAACAGCCCAGGTTCGCCGATGTCCTGCGGGATCAGGCGGACCTCGCGCTCCACCGGCGCAAGATTGAAAGGATTCGCGCCGCAGCCCGCCACTGAAGAATCCACCACGGTAACGTGCGCGCCCTCTTCCACCAGGCGGATGGCGAGATTGCTGCCCAGGAATCCCAGACCGCCGGTCACTAGCGCGTTTTTGCCGCGATAACCCATCGAATTTTCGATTATCTCAGACCCAGCACGCGCCGCATCTCGGGCGCGAGTCCGGGGGCGCAGATTACCGCGCTGCGGGCGTGGATGCTGCGGCCACCGTCGAAATTGAGGAACACGGCGCCGGCTTCTTCCGCGATCACTTGCAGTGGCGCGAAATCCCAGGGCGCGGCCGAGGGCTCAATGAATACTTCCGCTTCGCCCGCGGCCACCATCATCGCGTCCGCCGCGCCGCCGAGTCCGCGAAAGGCCCAGAATCGCGAGGCCCACGCATCGAAGGTTTGACGAAACGGTACGTGCTCCATCTTGCTATAGGCGTTGAAGCACAGCACGGAATCTTCCACCACGGTTTTGCCGGAGGCATGCATCGGCCGGCCGTTGCAGTATGCGCCTTGCCCGCGGACGCCGGTGTAGAGCTTTCCCAGCCCGGGCAGATTCACGACGCCCAGCACTACTTCCCCGTCTGCTTCGAGCGCGATCAAGTTGGCCCACAGCGGATTGCCGCGCACGTAGTCGCGCGTACCGTCAATGGGGTCTACAATCCAGCGCCGCCCGCTGGTCGATTCGCGCCGCGCGCCCTCTTCGCCCAGAATGCCGTCGGTGGGAAACGCGGCGGTCAGGATTTCCGAGATCAAGCGCTCGCATTCGCGATCGGCCGCAGTGACCGGGGAATCGTCGGATTTGGTGTCCGCTGTGATCCCAGCTTGCATCCGCTGAGCAGTTTCCACCGCGACTCGGGACGCTTGCAGGGCCACATCAAGTTCTCGCATATTATGAGCGTCTCATTGGGGTGCGAGTGGTGGCAAGCGTGGCCCATCTTCCGGGTGGATTTGCGCGGTCGCACAAACGAACCCAACTTGTGCGGCATCGCGAGGCAAACTTTTTGTTTTCTCGGGCTTGGGGAAGCGGATGGCAGCGTTCGCCGCAGGTTTATGGCGTTCGCGGCGCGCCGCCTTGAGTAACTCAAGCTGGTGGAGAGCATCCCGCATGGATCGATGCAGCCGCTGCTCATAGAGGCTGAGGTTGACGAAGTCCTTGGAGTGCTCGCGGAAGGCACGCGCGATGGCGAGGGTGGAATGAATATCGGCCTGGTCAGCGTCGAAGTCGCCGGAGGCATCGAAATGCGTTTCGGCGAGCATGCCGTCTTCAATGGAGCGGATCCGGTTGATGCGCCACTGATTGTCGGCTACGGTTTGGGCGAACTGGCGCTCGAGAGGCGTTTGAGGGTGGAGGCTGTCGACGATTTCCCTGGAGAACGCTTGATAGGCGGCCAGGTCCTCGTTGGGGAGGACCACGACGCGCGACGTGAGTCCGTGACGAAGGGCGTTCAAACTGGAGCGAACTTTGCCGGCCGGGGTGGCGGGGCCGGTGGACTTTTCGGCGTGGAGGCGGTTGGCCGCGTATTGAGCTGGTGAAGGCATATGGATAATCTCCCGTTTCGGTTATAGCAGGCGGGATGTGGGCTGGGGGGTTAAGGTGTTGATTTGGTGGGGAAAACTTGTTGTGACTGACCAGCAGCGAAGGACACTTTCAGAGACCTTCAGTGGGCGTCGCGTCCGGGGAATCTTGACTTACGGGCCAGCAGGATTCCACCCAGAGGCGCAGTGTTTGGTCATGCCACGTTTCGCGGGTGAGATATGGACGGAGCTCGTCCAGGTATCGGCTGCGCAAGGTCTCGGGATCGAGGAAACCCGCCTTTGCGAGACGCTGCACGTCATCGCGGTCACGCTCAAAATTGCGCTCGATTTTTGTGAGAGCAAGATCATGGGCTTCCAGCGCGTAAAGACCTACATTTTTCCAAATGCCTGGAAATAGCGGCCACAACCTGCTCTCATACTGATCTGGCGGAGTAGCGACGGTGACGGCGTCCAAATAGACGTTGTGTCGCCGGTGCAGGGAAGAACGCTCGCCGGCTAGTTCAGAGAGCGTCTGGCGGAGGTGGCTTGGGACCAGGCTTATGAAATCAATATCGTTGGTGGTTCGTGCGACGCCGTATGCGTGAATGAGAACGAAGCCTCCAAAGCAGTGCAACGCCACCGGTTCTGGGAGTAGCCGGTCGAGGTCGTCGAAAAAGGACTGCCATGGTTCGGGTGGTCCCTCAGGTTCAGGCATAGGACAACTGTTCGGGCGTAAGGCTTGTTAGCAGATTCCAGTGCGCAGCACCTGATGGCCGGTGAGTCTTCAGCCAAGAGCGCTCAGAGGCCGGCATTGATTCGCGGCACAACGTGTCTTCACGAGCCAGGCGCGCTTCTTCAAGATCTCGTTCCCATATCGAAAGAACGTCTATCTTGTGACCGTCGCTTTCCCGCAGTCTCACCACTTCTTTGGCGAGATATACGATATATCCTAGCCGGTTTTGAACATTGCCCAGCTTGACACGATCACGCAACCACGGCCAATCCAGATCGACATACTGGCTCACCACCCAGGGCAGCGCTTCAACAAGCCGCGTATCCAGATCTTGCTGGACCACCGCACCGAGAAGCACGCCAGCCGGATTATGTTGGAGTTTCGAGACAACGTGCGCAAACTTCGGGTAGCCAAGACCTGCAAGCTCTCCTTGCAGACGATCAGACCCTGCTTCCTCAGCTGCCCACGAGTTCGGCAACGGCAACGCAGTTGGGAGCGCGTAAAGCGTGGCAGCCTTTTTTGATAGCTTGTCCCCAGCCAACCGTGCTCCCGTTTCAAGCTGCGAGAGATATGGCTGGGAGAGACGAAGTGCTTTCGCAGCTTGAACTTGCGTCATCTTCGCGTTTTTTCGGCCTGTAACCCACTGATGAGCGGTCATCACTTGGCTCCTAACTTGACTATATAGCAACTCCAGCTATATCGCAAGATCAGGCTATGGGGTCAACTTATGGCCTCTGGGCGGCTAGGAATCCCGTTCCGGTCCTGGGAAGTCCAAGGACTGCTTGACGCTTTCAGCTTGCAGCAGATGGCGGCGTTGATGTATCGAGACGATTTCCAACCCGGTGCCGACGGTGAAACGCAGCAAGGGAACAAAGGGATTCTTGAATCGGATGCGGTTCACGTCATAGCTACTGGCGCGACGGACAAGCTCGCGTGTGGCCTGGTTGCTATTGAGGAAAAGATCAAGAATCCGAGGATCGACTCGGCTGCCCGGCGCAATCTTCTTGGGAGCACGAGCCCGTTTGGATTCGGACGACGGTTCGATATAGTTGCGAATGAACCACCGGCCGAACCAGCCGGGTGCGATGGCCTGAACCGCGAGGAGCGGGCGAGCTGCCAAGGAAGCCGTTATGGCTGGAAGATACACTTCGTTGGTGGCGCGCAGGTGCTCAAGGCATTGCCCAACGCTCCACGCGCCTTGACTCGGTTTCCAGTTGAGCTGGAGTGGAGTGAGCCCCTTGGCCAACTCATTGGCGCGCTGATCGGAGGCATTCAGTTCGGAGATGAGTCGCATGGCCCAAGAAGGCAATGGGGGATCAACCTGCGGCGCCATGCAGTACAGTTTACCGGCTTGCGTGGTTGATTTGGACTCTATGCCAACCCGATAGCGCGTCTATTGCGCTTGAGTCAGGATGAAATCCACGACCGGCGCAAGGTCCTTGGGCGCGAGTGGCCGAAAGAGGCAACTTTTCCACCTCCGGAAACCGTTGAGCCAGGAGCGTTGGTATTCACTGACGCTCTCAAATCGATGAGCGGCCATTCCGGTGGAATCACCGCAAGGAAGTAGATTCCGCACCCTTCGACTGTATATTCAGAAATACCTGTGGACGGCGGCTGGTAATGCCGGAGCACAATGTACCCTATCAATGAACGTGATCGGGTAGTCGCAAACCCATTATGGACCCGCATGCTGTAAATCTCAAGGAGATTCACAGTGACGAACCACCTTCGTCTACTATCGCAGGTTTTGTAGTACCTCCAGAATCTGATAAAGCCGGTTTGGCGATAATCGCCGAGATCTCTCTCGGGTGAATGGGGGTGTGCGTGTTTGCGGCGGGGCTTAGAGCAGCGATATGCGCTCGGCAACCGCCGCCCGGCGCAAATCATCGTCAAGCGTCGCCAGACCGTGGCCCCCGCGCAGGGCGATTTCAAGATAGGCCGCGTCGTAGGCCGTCAGGCCATGCTTGCGGCAGAGCGATTGTGTTACGTCGAACACGATTGCCGAAGTCGCACGCTCGTCCACGTCGGGTAAGTGGCTCAGATCGTCAATGAACGCCAGGGAGAGCTCACGGGTAAGGCGCTTCCGTCTTTCGCCGACCAGAAGCGCGTTCAGAATTTCATGCCGCCAGAAGGCTGGAACCGTCACCCATCACCCCAGGCAATTAACTCAGAAATCTCCACAGCCTTCTGCGATTCCTCATCTGGAAAACACCACGTCAGAACCACAGACGCATCGAGAACGAATTTGCTCACGGCCTGCTCTCGCGGAGCAATTCCTTGACCGACAACCCTCCCAGGGAAAGCCCATTCCGTTTTCCAAAAGTCGCTAACCGCCGGGCGGCTGCCGCCACTGATTCGTCGGGTGTTCTGGATTCGCGCGCAGGCAACCGCTCCCGTAGCGCATCCAGAGCCTGGTCGAGAGCTTCATCGGCGGTATGCGCCAAGCCGAAACTGATCGCGTCCATGAGCACGCTTTCTTGTTCAGGTCGAAGGATAATTGTCATGGTCAGCCCCTCCCGCTTAATTGTCGCGCAGATTTGCAGTCTCAAGCACCCCACCCGTTAGGCGAAACGATATTTGGAGCGGAAGAGGTCCATGACAGCAGAGGCGCATCCTGCTTTCGAAGGCGAGAAGTCCACTTGACGCGGAGGATTTGACCGATACGCTTCAACATGGACGAAGGCGCGTCGGCTGGATACCCTTGGTTGTGGCGGGATGCTATGGGAACCACCAGGCCCAAATCGAAGTCGAGTTGATCAATCGCGGCTTCCACATCGCGTATGTCCCGCCCGACAGCGCCAGGCAAGCGTGGGACCGCTGGTACATGTTCCTGACCGAGGAGCATGGGCTGTCAAGAAAGCGGCTTTGCCCTGATCGCTCTCTCTTAGAGAGAACGTGAAGTCACCGATTATCGGCACGCTTCCTGACGGGCGCGGCTCGGAAGAATGCCGCGTGCGTTGGCGGGCGGGAGTTGGTGGACGTACGCGTTGACGGGCGGCCAATCGGATCGCGCTACCATAGCAGTATCCCCATGAACTCCCGCACCGTTTACGACGTTCTCGCCCTTGCCGCCGAGAACTATGGGAACGCGATAGCGCTCCACCAGCCGTTAGGCAAGGGAAAGTACAAGACTTACAGCTGGGTGGAGTACCGCGACGCGGCTCGGGAGATTGCGCTGGGGCTGCGCGCCATCGGCATTCGCAAGGGCGACATTGTGGCGCTGCATTCGGAAACACGCGCGGAGTTTTATCTTGCGGATCACGGCATTCTCACAAGCGGGGCGATTGCCGCCGCGCTGTACACCAGTTATCCCATACACGAGCTGGTGAAGAATCTGCGCGCGAGTGACGCCAAAGCGGTGTTCGCGGAAGATCCCAAGAGCATGCGCTCGCTGCTGCAGGCGGCGGGCGGAGAATCTTTCCACATGCAGTGGATCCTGCTCGAGGGCCAAGCCGAAGGAGCGCTGACGCTGGACCAGCTGCGCGAGCGCGGCCGTGAGCTGCTGGCATCCGATCCAGAAGCTTTCACGCGCATGCACGCTGAAGTGAAACCGGAAGACTACGCGATCCTGTATCTCACGTCCGGAGCAACGGGCGAGCCGAAGATGGGGTTTGTCACTCACTCGGCGCTGATCGCCAACGTCGATATGGGGCCCTACGCGCTGCCGCTGGGACCGGGCGATGCCACCATCGCGTTCCTGCCGTCAGCGCATATTGCGCAGCGCGTGGTGCTCGAATTTCTGCCCATCGGCATGGGCGCGCCGGTCTGGTTTTCAGAGAGCCTGGCGCGCCTTCCGAATGAACTGAAGACCATTCGTCCGACGTTCCTGCTGGCGCCGCCGCGGGTGTGGGAGCGAATCTTCGCCAGCATCAGCACCGAGATCAAGAAGCGGCCTGGCTACGCGCGCAAGCTGTTCTTCTGGGCCGTGGGACTCGGATCAGAGGCCGCGCGCTTGCGGGCCGAAGGCAAGACGTTGCCGGCCTGGATGACAGCCGGTCTCAAAGTGGCCGACCGCCTGGTGTTCTCGAAAATCCGCCAGCGGCTGGGCGGCCGGCTGCGTATTGCCGCGTCCGGGGCGGCCCCGCTCGGCAAGGAACTGGCGGGATTCTATCAAGCCATCGGGATGCCCCTGATTGAAGGCTACGGGCTCACGGAGGGCGGCGTCACATGTCTCAATCCGATTGCCAGTCCTCGGCCGGGCAGCATCGGAAAAGCGTTGCCGGGCATCGAATTGCGGCTGGCCCCGGACGGCGAACTGCTGATCAAGGGGGCGACGTTGTTCTCGGGCTATTACAAGGACCCCGAGGCAACCGCGGCCGTGTTGCGCGATGGCTGGCTGTACACCGGCGATATCGCCGAGATCGACGCCGACGGCTATGTGTACATCACCGGCCGCAAGAAGGAATTGATTGTATCCACCAACGGCAAGAAGATCTATCCGGCGCGCATCGAGGGCCTGTTCAAGACCGAGCCGCTGATCAATCAGATTCTGCTGATCGGCGACCGTCTGCCGTTTGTGACGGCGCTGGTTACGGTGAATACCGCCAATGCCGAAACTCTGAAGGGCATGGAAGGCTTCCACGGCCGCGAGCCGTATGAAATCGCCGTGGCCCCGCCGGTGGTCACCGAGATTCAAAATGCGGTCTCGCGCGTGAATAAGCAGCTCGCCCCGTTTGAGCAGATCCGCAAGTTCCGGGTGCTGGAACGCGACTTCACCATTGAGCAAGGCGAACTTACTCCCACCATGAAAGTCCGGCGCAGCAAGGTGTTGGAAAATCATAAGGACACCGTGAACGAGTTGTACATGGGCAAAGAAGAGATGCAGTAAGAGGCGCTTCCCATGCCTCAGCCACCCATCGCAAAGCGCGTCCCGCGCGCAGTCACCACGCATGGCGAAACCCGGCCCGACGAGTACGCCTGGCTGCGTGAGCGGACCAATACCGAAGTTACCGCGTACCTGGAAGCCGAGAACGCGTACACGGCCGAGATGATGAAGCCCACCGAGGCGCTGCGCGAACAGCTCTACAAGGAGATCCTCAGCCGGGTTCAGGAAACCGATCTGTCGGTGCCCATCCGCCGCGGGGCTTACTTTTATTACACACGGACCGAAGAAGGCAAAGCTTACGGGATCTACTGCCGCAAGCACGGTTCGCTGGATGCTCCGGAGCAGATCCTGCTGGACGCGAACCTGCTGGCGGCAGGCCAGAACTATTTCCGTATCGGAGATTTCAGCGTCAGCCCGGATCACCGGCTGCTGGCGTACTCCACCGATTTCGAGGGCGACGAAACGCACACGGTTTCGATCAAGGATCTGGAGACCGGCACGTTGCTCGAGGATCGCATCGAGACGGTCTCCTATTCGCTGGAATGGGCGAACGATAATCGCACTCTGTTTTACACCATGATGGACGCCGCGCGGCGGCCATACCAGGTCTTTCGTCACCAGCTCGGCGAAGCCGCTGACACGCTGATCTTTCAGGAAGACGACGAACGGTTCGCCTTGACGCTGCACAAGTCGCTGAGCGATGCCTGGCTCTTCATCGTGCTGGGCAGCCCGCTCACCACCGAATTCCGGTATCTCGACGCGAACCATCCGCAAGGCGAGTTCCGCCCGATGCTGCCGCGCCGTCAGGATACCGAATATGACGCGGTCCATCACGGCGACTATTTCTACATCCGCACCAATGATCGAGCGAAGGGCTTTCGGGTGGTGCGCACGCCCACATCGGCGCCATCGGAAGCCGCCTTCGAGGAGATTGTTCCGGGACGCCCCGGCATCACCGTGGAAGGCCTGGAAGCATTCCGCAACCATCTGGTGATCTTCGAACGGGAGCGCGGGCTGGAGAAAATCGCGATTCGAGCGTTGCCCTCGGGCGATACGCACTATATCGAGTTTCCCGAGCCGGTCTACACGGTGTCGCCCGGAGGCAATGCGGAATACGACAGCGCGGTGCTGCGCTTTGTCTACGGGTCATTGATTACGCCGGCGTCGGTGTACGACTATGACATGCATACCCGGGATCGCACGCTGCTCAAGCAGCAGCCGGTGCTGGGCGGTTATGATCCCACGCAATACGACACGGAGCGAATCTTCGCTACCGCGGCGGATGGGGTGGAGGTGCCTGTTTCGCTGGTGTATCGCAAGGGGCTGCGGAAGGACGGGCGCAATCCGCTGTTGCTGTACGCTTACGGGTCATACGGGATCAGCACGGCGCCGGCTTTTTCGTCGGACCGGCTGAGTCTGCTGGATCGTGGCTTCGTTTTTGCCATTGCGCATATTCGGGGTGGGGCGGATCTGGGCAAGGAATGGCATGACGCCGGTAAGTTGCTGAACAAGAAGAATACTTTTACGGATTTCGTGGCGTCGGCGGAGCATTTGATCGCGGCGCGGTATACTTCGCCGGACCGGCTGGCGATTATGGGTGGGAGTGCGGGGGGGCTGCTGGTGGGGGCTGTCCTGAACCTAAGGCCGGATCTGTTTGGGGCGGCGATCGCCAAGGTGCCGTATGTGGACACGCTCAATTCGGGTCTTGATCCGACGCTGCCGCTGACTGTGGGCGAGTATGAGGAATGGGGCAATCCGGAGGAGCGGCAGTATTTCGATTACATCAAGACGTACGCGCCGTATGAGAACGTGCGGGCAGCGGAGTATCCGGCGATGCTGGTGACGGGTGGACTGAATGATCCGCGGGTATCTTACTGGGAGCCGGCTAAGTGGGTGGCGCGGTTGCGGGCGGTGAAGACTGGGGATAAGCCGTTGTTGTTGAAGACGGAGATGGGGGCGGGTCATTTTGGGCCGTCGGGGCGGTATGACCGGATGCGGGAGACGGCGTTTGACTATGGGTTTTTGTTGTGGGCGCTGGGGGGCACAAGCTAAAGCATGTGCTACCGCTGACCGCGGGATATCGGCGGTAGAGTAGAGCGAGAATAAAGTGATCGGCGGCGGTTGCGTGTTCAGGCGCGTACGGCGGTGTCCCAGAAGCGGACATCCTTTTTGGGCAAAGTGGCCAAAGGGAGAGCATTTTCAGTAAGATGGACCTGGCAGGCCAGTTGCCCATGACAGGGAGAGCACTCGTATGGCAATGGATATCCCTCGCGGGAAAGAAGTAGCGCGCAAGAAGCTGATCAAGCGCATCGCAATAATCGTGGTGGTAATCGCCGCCATCCCGCTGATTACTTACGGATTGTCGCGGTTGAAACCGGCCGCGCCCGAGGTGGAGTTGGCCACGCTTTGGCCCGATACCGTGAAGCGCGGTCCCATGCTGCGCGAGGTGCGCGGCCTGGGGACGCTGGTGGCCGAGGAAGTCCGCTGGATTCCGGCGCAGTTTGACGGGCGCGTGGAGAAGATCAATATGCTGCCCGGCACGCCCGTGAAGGCCGGCGACGTGGTGATGGAACTCAGCAATCCGGACATGGAACTGGCCGCCGCGGATCTGGAATGGCAGGTGAAGGCCGCCGAAGCCAATTACGCCAGTTTGAAGGTGGTGCTGGAAACAGCGCAGCTAGCTCAGAAGGCGACAACACAACAGGTCAAATCCGACCTGCTGCAAGCCGATCTTACAGCCGACCGCGATCAGCAGTTGTCTAAGCTCGGCCTGCTCTCAGACCTGGATACCAAGATCGCCGTCGCCAAAGCCGAGGAGTTGAAGGGCCGCTACGCGCTCAGCAAAGAACAGCTGGACATCAGCGGCAGCAACATCAAAGGCCAGTTGGACGCCGCCAAAGTGAATATCGAAAAGCTGAAAGCGGCGTATGAGTTGAAACATAAGCAAGTGGAACAGCTTAAGATTCGTCCTGGCGTGGATGGCGTGCTCTCGCAATTGGGCACCACCGCGCTGCCTCTCGAAGTGGGACAACGGGTGTCGCCGGGCGCGATTCTCGCCAAGGTGACGCAGCCCTCGAAGCTCAAGGCAACTCTGAAGATTCCAGAAACCCAGGCCAAGGACGTCACGCCCGGGCAAGTGGCATCCGTGGATACGCGCAATGGGATCATTCCAGGCCACGTGACGCGCGTCGACCCGGCCGCCACCAACGGAACCGTGGATGTGGACGTCAAACTTGAGAGCGAACTGCCTCCGGGAGCGCGGCCGGATCTGAGCGTGGATGGGACCATTACTATCGAACGGCTCACCGATGTCGTCTATGTGGGCAGGCCCGTTATCGGACAAGCGGGCGCCAAGGTTGGTTTGTTCAAGATCGATGAGGATGGCAAAGGCGCCAGCCGCGTGACAGTGGCGCTGGGACGCAGCTCCGTGAACACCATCGAGATTGTAGAGGGATTGAAAGTGGGCGACAGGGTGATCCTCTCGGACATGTCCCAGTGGGATGCCCAGCCTCGAATCCGGTTGAGATAAAAGGGACCAGGGAAAGGACAGCGCATGGCGGATGAAACGGGATTGCTCAAGCTTGACGGCGTAACCAAGGTGTTCGTGACCGATGAAGTGGAGACGCACGCCCTCGCCGGGATCCACATGAACATACAGAAGGGTGAGTACGTGTCGATATCAGGCCCTTCGGGCTGCGGCAAGTCGACGCTACTGGCGATTCTTGGGCTGCTGGATTCGCCCACCGACGGCACCTATATCCTGAACGGCAAGCCGGTGCAGGGATTGAAGCTTTCCGAGCGCGCCCGCATTCGCAACCGCGAGATTGGGTTCATCTTCCAGGCGTTCAATCTAATCGGCGATCTCACCGTATACGAGAACGTGGAACTGCCGCTCACCTACCGCGGGATGCCGGGCGCCGAGCGCAAGAAGCGCGTTCACGACGCTTTGGAGCGCGTGGGCATGTCGCACCGCGTGAAGCACTATCCGTCCCAGCTATCGGGCGGCCAGCAGCAGAGAGTGGCGGTGGCGCGTGCACTGGCCGGCGATCCGGCTATCCTGCTGGCGGACGAACCCACCGGAAACCTGGACTCGACCAACGGCGAGGCCGTTATGGAACTGCTCCGCGAGCTGCATCGCGGTGGCGCGACAATCTGCATGGTAACCCACGATCCCCGTTATGCGCGGTATGCCGACCGGTCTATCCGTCTGTTTGACGGCCGCATCGTGGAAGAGAACGTAGGAGTAGCATGATGCAACCTCGTAATTTGCATATCGACGCCGTGGCGCTGGTAATCATCGCGCTGGTTGTGCTGGTGGCCCAGCACGCCCCGTCGCCCCGCTTCTTTTCGTATCCTGCCCGGCAGGTGCGGTTTGAGCAGAGCCAGATTCGCTTCGAGCAGAAGATGAACGAAGCGGCGATGCGGATGCAGGTGCGCGCCGATCAGATGGCGGCGCGCTGGAAGTGCCCGCTCCAGTAAGTGACAGGGCATGGCCCTGTGTTACAAGGAAGCATGGGCGATCCGCTGCTGCGCTGGCGCGCTGAATTTCCTTCACTTGACAACACCGTCTATCTGATCAGCCATTCGCTTGGGGCGATGCCGCGGCGCACGCGTGAACGGCTCAACGAATACGCCGATACCTGGACCACGCGCAGTATTCGCGCCTGGCAGGAGGGGTGGTGGGAGATGCCCATCGCCGTCGGCAACCTGATCGGGAAGGTCATCGGCGCCGGACCCGGCGAAGTGGTGATGCAGCCCAATGTGTCCGTCTGCCAGTCCATCGTGCTCTCCTGCCTTGACTGGACCGGACGCCGCAACAAGCTGGTCTCCGAGGAACTCAACTTTCCTTCGAACCTCTACATCCAACGTCAGTCGCTGGGCGCGCGCGTGGTCACGGTGCCGTCACGCGATGGCATCACGGTGCCGCTGGATGCGATGCTTGCCGCCATCGATGACGAAACGCTGCTGGTTTCGGTCTCGCACGTGATCTTCAAGAGTGCGTTTATTCAGGACCTGCGCGCCATCACGCGGCGGGCTCACGAAGTAGGAGCGATGGTGATCGCCGATCTTTATCAATCGGCCGGAGCGGTACCGGTGGACGTGCGGGAACTGGGCGTCGATTTCGCCACCGGGGGGTCGGTAAAGTGGCTCTGTGGCGGGCCCGGCGCGGGCTACCTGTACGTCCGGCGCGATCTGTGGCCCACGCTGCGTCCCAAGGTGACCGGCTGGATGGCGCACAAACAGCCCTTCGCGTTCGATCCGGGACCCATTGAATTCGCGGACGATGCCTTCCGTTTTTTGCAGGGCACTCCGAATATCCCCGGACTCTATGCCGCGCGGTCGGGATACGAGATTATTGGGGAAGTAGGAGTGGAGAATATCCGAGCGAAGTCGATGCGGCAGACGCAGATGCTGATGGAGCTGGCCGAAGAGGCGGGCTTCGCGGTGAGGACCCCTCGCGATCCCGAGCAGCGCGGCGGCACGGTTACCGTGGATGTCCCGAACGGCTACGAGGTAACCGAGGAGCTGCTGCGACGGGATTTTCTGGTGGATTACCGCCCGGGCGCGGGCATCCGTATCGCTCCCCACTTTTATACGAAGGATGAAGAGCTGGGACTGGTGATCAGGGAAATCCAGTCCATTGCGGCAAGAGCTGGGGAGCGCGTACACGTTTGATGAACTCTCCGTGGGGCAGGCGGTTTCGCCTGCCAGGCAGGTGATTGTACCGGATATAATTACACAGTGCGAGCTATCATCCTTTTGTTGGCATCCTCCGTCATCGCCGCGGGCGCTGAAACCGCTGTTATTTACGATGGCGCAGTCACCCATACTCCCGATGCCGTTTCGGAGCAGGACAATCTCTGGCTCACGCTGCCCGACCTCACCCGCTCCACACGTTTTGTTCTGAAACCGCAGGGCGCATGTCTTGACGAGTTCTGCGTGCCGATTCCGAAATCGAGGAAGGATGCGTTTTTGCGGCAGCAGAATCGTACGCAGTTGTTCAACCTCGCCGAGCTCGCCCGCACCTTGCACCAGCCGGCTGTGCATGACTCCGTCAACAGCGTGTGGCTCTTCGGCTCCCGGCCGGAATCGCAGATGAAACTCGTGGAGACGCTGCAGGCTCCCGACTTCACGCTGCCGGACTGGAAAGGAACGCCGCGATCGCTCTCCGATTTTCGCGGCAAGAAGGTGCTGCTTATCACCTGGGCCTCCTGGTGAGGATGCCGATTCGATCTGCCAGGCTGGCAGAAATTCTTCGCGGAAATCAAGAACAAGAACTTTGAGATCGTCTCCGTGGCCGAAGATATCGGCGGCGTGAAGGCTGCCGGTCCCTGGATCGAGAAAGCCGCGCCCGAATACACCGTCCTGATCGACGAAAAACATACGGTGTCCTCGCTGTTTGGGATGGTCAACGTGCCCACCGCAGTTTGGATCGACGAATCCGGACACATCGTTCGTCCCAACGAGGTCGCTTATGTCGACAACCGCTATAAGGGCATGCACGGAATCGATGCCGCGCCGTACCTGGACGCCCTGAAGGATTGGCTGGACAACGGCGCGAAGAGCATTTACGTGATGGACGCCGAACATCTCCGCCAGCGCCTCAACCAGTTCACACCGGATGTCCTGCTGGCTGACGCTAATTTCAAAATGGGGCAGTACCTGGTGGCGGGCGGTCACGAGCGCGACGCGATCGCATATTTCAAGACCGCGCAAAAACTGCGTCCTGACGACTGGAACTATAAGCGCCAGGCCTGGCTTTACGCCGACCCCGACAAGGACTACGGCACGAATTTCATGAAAGAAGTAAAGGCCCTCAACGGCAAACCGTACTACCCGCCGCGCGAGTTGCCTCAGAAGCAGTAGTTTTGAGCCTCCGCTCCCTTCAAAGAAACTGGCAGCTCTTCGGATCCACCGATCCGTTCTGGGCCATCATCACCGACCCGCTGAAGAAAGGGAACCGGTGGGATGTCGATGAGTTCTTCCGCACCGGCGTGGATGAGGCGGCCAGCATCCTTGCCCTGGTGGAAGCAGTCCGGCCCTTGCCGGAAAAGCTCCGCGCGCTGGACTTCGGATGCGGCGCGGGACGCATCACGCAAGCGCTGGGCGCTCACTTCGCGGAAATCCTGGGCGTGGACATCGCACCCTCAATGATCGCGCTGGCGGAACGGCATAACCGCCTCGGCGACCGGTGCCGCTATCTGCTGAACACCGAACCGGACTTGCGAATTTTTCCGGACCGGCACTTCGATCTGATTTATTCGGTGATCACGCTGCAGCACATGCCGCCGCATCTCGCCCGCGGGTATCTCAAGGAGTTTCTGCGTGTGCTGCGGCCTGAAGGGGCGCTGTTGTTTCAGGTTCCCGCGCGGCTGAAGAATCCTCCGACGCTAGTTGGCCGGGCTTGGGCGGAAGCGTATCGAACCTGGTTGAGCGTCAGCCGTTCGGATGTGCCCCATATGGACATGTTCGGGATTGAGAAAGAGGCCGTGCTGGAATATCTAGGGGTGCTGGGAGCGCGGGTGTTGAGTGTGACGCCGGATCAACGCGCTGGGCCGGCGTGGGAGAGTTACACGTACGTGGTAATAACCGCGTAGCACAGGGCCATGCCCTGTATTTTCCGGACAGGGCATGGCCCTGTGCTACGGGAGAGACTGCTTAGTACACTCCTTTGATTAACCCGCCATCGATTGCCAACGCGACGCCCGTCACATAACTTGCCCGCTCGGACGCGAGGAACACCACCACATTGGCGAACTCCTCCGGCGTCCCCACGCGGCCCAGCGGAATCTGCCCTTCCGGCCGCACTCCCAGCGCCTTCAGGCGGTCTGTCGCGATGTATCCGGGGCACACGCTGTTCACCAGGACGTTGTACGGCGCATATTCGTTCGACAGGCTCTTCACCAAGCCGCTGAGGGCGTTACGAACGGAGTTGGAAAGGATCAAACGATCCACGGGCTGCTTCACGGCGGCCGATGTGATGGCCAGAAATCGTCCCCAGCGGCGTTCCTTCATTCCGGGCAGCACAGCTCGCGCGAAATGCAAGGTGCTGGTGAAATTTAATTCCACCGCCGCTTGCCAGTCCTCGGCCGTGGTCTCGTCAAAGCGTTTCGCCGGCGGACCTCCGGCATTCGCCACGCAAATATCCACTTGGCCGAATCGCTCTACCGTCTCATCCACTAGCGCGCGCACGTCTGATTCATTGCGCACATCAGCCACTCGAGCCAGCACCGGTCCGGGGATCTCATCCGCGGCAGCCTGCAACTCCTGCGCGGATCGCGCACAGATCGCGACCTTGGCGCCTTCGCGTGACAGCCCTAGCGCTACCGCTTTTCCAAGCCCCTTGCTCGCCGCCGCCACAATCGCCACACGCCCGTTGAGTCCCAGGTCCATGCGTGCATTATCACTCGCCTTGAGAATTCCCGCGCGCGCGGACGACAATACAATTTGGACGCTTCATCCGATCTTCTCGCCGACCTTCGCCGTTACTGGGGATATTCCGAATTCCGCCCGCTGCAGGAGCGCATCGTGCGCAGTATCCTGGAGGGCCACGATACTTGCGTCGTGATGCCCACCGGCGGCGGCAAGTCGCTGTGCTACCAGTTGCCCGCGCTGGCTTCGGGACGCACCGCCGTGGTGGTAAGCCCGCTCATCTCGCTGATGCAGGATCAAGCCGCTCAGCTTTCGCAAATGGGCATCCCCGCCGCGGTGTTGAACAGTTCCATCACCTGGAGCGACCAGAATGGGATCATTCACAAGGCCGCTCAGGGCGCGTATCGTCTCATCTATCTCTCTCCCGAACGCCTCGCGAGACCTGATACCATCTCCTGGCTGCGCCGCGTCCCGGTGGAGTTCTTCGCCATCGATGAGGCCCATTGCATCTCGGAATGGGGTCACGAGTTCCGGCCGGAGTATCGCCAGCTCTCCAGCCTGCGCGTTAACTTCCCCGAATTTCCCATCGCCGCGTTCACCGCCAGCGCCACCCAGCGCGTGCGGCACGATATTCTCAACCAGCTGCAGCTGCGCGATCCGCACAAGTATATCCTCAGCTTCTACCGGCCCAATCTGCGCTATCTGGTGAAGCTGTGCGATTCCAAGACGCAGCCCGCGCTGCTACTCGCGTGCCTGCGCGCCCACGCCGATGAGAACATCATTATTTACGCGCCCACCATTGCCAGCGTGGAAGAGACCGTGGATTTCCTGGCGGAAAACGGCATCGCAGCCGTGCCGTATCACGGACAGATGCCCGCCGCGCAGCGGCAGCGCAACCAGGAGCGCTGGATGTCCGACGAAGTGCGCGTACTGGTGGGCACCATCGCGTTCGGGCTCGGCATCAACAAGCCGTCGGTGCGCGCGGTGATCCACTTGTCGCTGCCCAAGTCCGTCGAGCAGTATTATCAGGAAGCCGGACGCGCGGGACGCGATGGACTGCCCGCCGATTGCGCCATGCTCTGGCGCAAGAAGGACGCGGGGCTGCTGGCGCACTTCATTGAGGCCGTTACGGATCCTCAGGAGCGCGAGCGCTCCTGGCAGCGTTATCACACCATCCGCCGCTTCGCTGAAACCGCGGCGTGCCGGCACCGCCAGATCTGCGTGCATTTCGGCGAGCAGCCAAAATGGTCGGCCTGCGGCGCATGCGATGTTTGCGCGGAGCACCCCGAATGGTTCGCAGAGCCCAAGGAAAAAAAGAGCGCGCCGCGAGTGCGCAAGTCCGCGGCGGCGGACGCGAGTCTCATCGAGTACCTCCGCGAGTGGCGCCGAACCGTTTCAGTCCGCGACAATGTGCCTGCCTATATCGTTCTCCATGACGCCGCGCTGGAGGATCTCTGCCTGAAACTTCCCTCCACGCGGGAGGACCTGCTTTCGGTCACTGGCATCGGTGTGAGGAAGGCCGAACTCTACGGGCAAGGCATCCTGGACGCGCTGGCTGAATACGGGCGGGGCGCTCGAGCGAGTGCTCGGGTAGACCGGAAGGTATCACCGGCGGACGAAACCATGCGGCTGCTCGCGGAAGGCCGCACGTTCGAGGAAATAGCCCGCATTCGTGAACGGCGTCTCAACTCGGTCATCGATCTGGTTGCCGATATGGTGGAGTGCGGCGTGGTCGATTTCGATGAGAACTGGCTGCCGGCCGGCCGGAAGCAGCAGATTGAGGAGGCCGCCGCTAAGCTGGGTGTTGATCGGATGAAGCCTATTAAGGATGTGTTGCCTGAGGATGTGTCGTATGGGGAGATACGGCTGGTGGTGTCACAGTTAAAGCGGGGGATCACAGGCTGAAGCCTGTGCCACCCGGTACACTAGAACATGATGACCGAACAAGAGCGAATGGCCCGCCCTCTTTCCGAAGCCGATCCCGAGATCTTTCAGGCGATTCAGAACGAAACGGAGCGCCAGCACACGCGTCTCGAGCTCATCGCCAGCGAGAACTTCACCTCCGAGGCCATTCTCGAAGCCACCGGCAGCATCTTCACCAACAAGTACGCGGAAGGTTATCCCGGCAAGCGCTACTACGGCGGCTGCCAGTATGCCGACATTGTGGAGAATCTCGCTCGCGACCGAGCCAAACAGCTCTTCCATGCCGAACACGTCAACGTGCAGCCGCATTCCGGCTCGCAGGCCAACCAGGCCGCTTACACCGCGGTTTTAAAGCCCGGCGACACCATCCTCGGCATGAATCTCTCGCACGGCGGCCATCTGACTCATGGCCATCCGCTCAACTTCTCGGGCAAGAACTACAAAGTGGTTCCTTACGGCGTCCGCCGCGAGGATGAGCGTATCGATTACGACGAAGTGGAACGCCTGGCGCGCGAGCATTCGCCACGGATGATCATCGCGGGCGGCAGCGCTTATCCGCGCATCATCGACTTCAAGCGTTTTCGCGAGATCGCCGACGCGGTGGGCGCCTTGTTTCTGGTCGACATGGCGCACTTCTCCGGTCTGGTGGCCGCGGGCATCCATCCGAACCCTTGCGAGTACGCCGACATCGTCACCTCCACCACGCACAAGACTCTGCGCGGGCCGCGCTCCGGGATGATCCTGTCGCGCGCGCAGTACGCCGCCGCCATCGACAAGACCGTATTTCCCGGCACCCAGGGTGGGCCCCTTATTCACGTGGTGGCCGCCAAGGCCGTCTGCTTTCTTGAAGCCATGCAGCCCGGATTCGTCGATTATCAAAAGCAAGTGGTGGCCAACGCGAAAGCTCTGGGCGAAGGCCTCGAGCGCGCCGGATGCCGCGTCGTCTCCGGCGGCACCGACACCCATCTGGTGCTGGTGGATGTGTTCGCGAAAGGCGTTCGCGGCAAGGAGGCCGAAGAGTCTCTGGATGAGGCTTACATCACGGTCAACAAGAACACGATTCCTTTCGACGTGAACCCGCCCCTGAACCCCAGCGGCATCCGCCTGGGCAGTCCGGCCGTCACCACGCGCGGTTTCCGCGAGCCCGAAATGCGCGAGGTAGCGGCGCTCATTGCCGAAGTGCTCGAAAATCACGCCTCCCAGGAAACGCGCGCCTCCGTCCGCAGGCGGGTGCTCCATCTGGCCGAGCGATTCCCGCTGTACGCATGGAAGCTCGCCCGCGCCAGCGTCTGAGAATGCCGTTCCGCGCGGTTATTGACGCTCGCCGGATCCGCGACTTCGGAATCGGCACGTACATCCGCAATTTTATTCGCGCGCTGTCCCGCGTGGACTCCGAAAATCACTACACGCTGGTGGTTCCGGAATCCAACCTGCCGGAATTTTCCAACCTCCCATCCAACTTCGAGTCCGCCCTCTTTCAGAAAGCCGACGGACCGGCGCTGGCGCAGATCGGCTATCGTCTGGCGCTGAAGCGCTTCGCGGCCGATCTCTACCATATCCCTTTGAACGCCGTCCCGCTGTGGATGCCCAAGCCCTACGTCGTCACCATTCATGACATGGGCGGCCTGCTGTTTGACAACCCGCGCGGTCTGCGGAACAGCCTGCAACTCTTCCGCTTGCGGCGCGGGCTGCTGCGCGCAGACCGAGTCATCGCGGTGTCGCAGGCCACGCGCCGCGATATCGAGACCGTTCTTCAGATTCCTTCGCGGCGTATTCGCACCATCTACAACGCACCCGACCCCATTTTCAGTGAGCCCTCATCGCCTGTTCACTCAGGCGAGGAGACTGGTTTTGCATACCCGCCCGGAATGCAGCGGACGCTGGAGCGGTACAACATCCATTCCCCGTTCCTTCTGTACGTCGGCCGCACCAATCCGCAGAAGAATATTCCGCGCCTGGTGGAAGCATTCGCCGTGCTCAGCGGCGAGCTGGAGACTCATCCCGTTTACAAGGATCTGCGCCTGATTATTATCGGCGATGAGATTTCGCGCTACCCCGCGCTGCGCCATGCCGTGATCCAGAGCCGGGTCGAGCACGCCGTTCGTTTCCTGGGTTTCGTGCCCATCGAGACTCTGCGCGTTTTCTATCAGGCCGCTTCGGCGTTCGTGTTTCCGTCGCTGTACGAAGGCTTTGGACTGCCGCCGCTGGAGGCCATGGCCTGCGGCACGCCGGTGGTCTGCTCCAGCGTTAGCTCCCTGCCGGAAGTGGTGGGCGATGCGGCCGAAATTGTTAACCCCGAAAATGTCTTCGACATCGCGCGCGGAATTCGCGAAGTTCTGCTCAACCGCGAGCGCCGTGCCCGATTGGTGGAAAAGGGATTCTATCAGCTGAAGCGATTCAGCTGGGATCGCACCGCGGCGGAAGTGCTGGAGACTTATCGCGAAGTGGCCTCGCTCAAGACACGCCCGCGTTGATCCGGCGCATCGCGATCCGCTTCCCGGCCCAGCCATGTGACGCGCCCTGCAATGATTTCCAGGCAAGACCGTCCTTGAAGTTCCAAAGCTTCCCACAACGCCGGGCGATCTTGTGAATCGTCTGAAACCAGATAGAGGCGGCCTCTTCCGGGACGCACGAATCTTAGCACCGCCTCATCGTCTCGCAAGACGACATACAATCCTTCGAGCGCGGGCTGCCCGCGGGCGCGGGGCGACTGGTCAATGGCGGCCACATCCGCGCCAGCCAGCGTCCTCTGCATGTGCGGATCTTTCACTAGCCTCGCGGCTACGGATTCGGATGAGAATAGAGTTGCCGGAACCGGAAAAGTATCCGCGGGATTAGAGCGGCCGTTCCAGGCGATTCCCGGTCCGATTGGAGCGCCGAGAAAAGGGAGGTCCGAGAGCGCAGCGGTCCCCCGTTTCCGGGCTAGCGCATGCTCCAGTTCAGTCTTAGTGCAGAGGTCCGCAACCGACAAATGAAGTTTTCTTAATATCCGATCCGCTAAATAGTGCGAGAGTTTTCGATGCCCTTTTAGCACATTATGTATGTGGGGTTGCGATATACCAATCCAGCGCGCGAATCCTCTCTCCGTCCACTCTCCTCGGTGGATCAGGTCGCGAATGCGGGCAACAACGCGATATTGTGCTTCGGCAAAGATCAAGCTGAGATCTTATCGCATGCGGGCTATTGCTCGCGGAAATAGGACTCTTAGTAGTAGGAAATCGGCGAAGAATGTTGCAGAAGTTTCGACGGGCCTGATGACGCAGGAAGTGGTTTAGTTTCAGCACATGAGACTGCGGCCGGGCGTGTAGCCCGGACCGGCGGCCATCCAAAAAATTTATTACCGTTGACGTGTTTTCGCAGCCCAGTACCATGGAGACTACCCCGTACACCGTGTTTCCAACTGCGCGGTTCGCGGGAAGGGAATGAGGAGAAAATGCTATGGACTCGTTCGGAAACCCTGGCTCTGGCCGCCCCCACGTGCACAATGTGCCGTGGATTAGGACTGCGTAACGGCCGCCTGGAGAACACGCAACCCTGCAACTGCGCGTTGCGCGCCATTTTTCGCGCCTGTTACGCGCGATTCTATGTCATCGCGAGCAATGAAAAATCGATCAGCCGTCTGAACACCGAACTGCCCACGGGGCGCGAGGGACTCGCGGGCTGGGGCCGAAAGGACGAGGAGTTCGTGGCCGACTTCTGCCTGGTGAGCCGCCGGGCCCTCAACGATTTCGAACACGGGATCTTCAAGTATCACTTTCTGCTGGGGGGCGATTGGCGAATCTGCTGCCAGCGGCTGCACACGAATCGTGGCAGCTTCTTCCATGCGGTTTACCGGATACAACAGAAATTAGGCCGCGTCTTTCGCGAGCTCCAGCCTTATCCCCTTTACCCCATTTCAGATTACTTTCACGGACCCAGCCGGGCCGTGGCGCCCGCGACGGGCCCGAAGTATAAGGTGGTTCCGATTCGTCCGCCGGTGGCGAATCCCATTGTGGGGGGCGCCGGCGGATTGCCGGGGAAGAAATCGGCCTGAGCCGGTTGGGTGTTACAATCGCTTCGGATGAAGAAGCTCCTGTTGGTACTGGGCATGGCTATAGCGGCGCAGGCCGCCGAGCCGGCGACGGTGGATCTATTTAACGGCAAGAATCTGGACGGATGGCAAGTAGCCGGTGATGGCGTCTGGACCGTTATGAGTGACGGCATTCTGCTGGGGCAGCGCGATACCAGTCTGCCGAAATCGGGTTACAATCCCGACCAGTCCTGGCTTTACACCGTCAAGGAGTTCACCGATTTCGACCTGCACGTGGAATGGTGGACCCGCCTCGGCGGCAACAGCGGCGTTTCCATCCGCGACACTTCGCGCGCCCGGTTTTCCTTCGGCCAGGATGCCGACCCGCAGCGCACGCCTTCGCATATCGGCTACGAAATCCAGATCAGCAACGGCTACAAGGACAAGTATCCCTCGGGCAGCGTGTATCTGTTCCACTCGGCGAAGACCGGGTTCCAAAAAGACAATGACTGGAACACTTTCGACATCGAGAGCCGCGACGGAAACATCCGGGTGAAACTGAATGGCGAGCTGGTTTCCCAATACGCCGGCGATCCCAAACGATCGAAGACCGGCCCCATCGGCTTGCAATTGCACGACCGCAGCTCGGTGGCCATGTTTCGCAACATCCGCATCCGCGAGGTTCCGCCGGCTACCGCCGCGCACTGAAGAAGTTTTTCATCAGCCCCGTGCACTCGGCGCCCAGAACGCCTTCCGCAATTTCCACGCGGTGGTTGAGCAGCTCGGAATCAGCCAGACGAAACTTGCTGCGTACCGCGCCGAAGCGCAAATCGCGCGCGCCGAAGACCAGCCGTCGAATCCTCGCGGTCACCAGCGCGCCCGCGCACATGGCGCACGGCTCCAGCGTGGCGTACAGGGTGACGGACTCAAGGCGGTAATTCCCGAGCGACCGGGCGGCCTCTCGCAGGGCCAGAATCTCCGCATGTGCCGTGGGATCGGCGTGGGCCACCGGCGAATTGAATCCCCGCCCGACGATGACGCCACCGGCTACGGCTACCGCCCCCACCGGCACTTCCCCGGCGGTCTCGGCTTGCGCCGCAAGATGCAGCGCCTCCCGCATCCAAAGTTCATCGTTATCCTGCACTTCAGCCAGCTTACACCCGATTTTCGCCGGTATCCGTTGGCCGTTCGCCGATTCGTACTCCGACGCGGCCGTGCCCGCGCGGTATCCTGATAATCATGCTGCGCTACATCCCGCTGATGATCAAGAACACACTGCGCAACCGCCGGCGCAGCCTGCTCACCATCGGCAGCATTGCGGTGTCGCTATGCCTGCTGGGCGTACTGATGGCGATGTACAGCGCCCTTTTCCTGGGAGGGGAAACTACGCCGGCGCGCGCTCTGCGCGTAGTAACGCGCCACAAGGTTTCGCTTACCCAGTCTTTGCCGGTATCTTATGAAGGCCGCATAAAGCATGTGCCCGGCGTGCGCGAAGTAGCCGAATGGCAATGGTTTGGCGGCACCTACAAGGACAACCGCGATCGCAAGAACTTCTTCGCCCGTTTCGCCACCGAGCCCAAGGAATATCTCGCGGTCCGTCCCGAGATAGAAATGCCGGACGATCAGAGGCGGGCATTCGAGCGCGAGCGCACTGGATGCATCGTGTCCCGCGCCCTGAGCGAGAAATTCAACTGGAAGATCGGCGACCGAATTCCACTTCAGGGCGATATCTTCCCCGTCAACCTGGAGCTGACCATCGTGGGGATCTACGATGAGCCCGATCACGAAGAGTCTCTATACTTCAATCGCGAGTACCTGCGCGAGAGCTTGCCGGTGGGCAGTCCTCGCCGCGATCAAGCGGGCGCATTCTTGGTCCAGACCGACGGCCCGGAGTCCGTTCCCCGCGTGGCCAAAACCATCGACGCGCTGTTCGACAATTCTCCTTTCCCCACGGTTACCGAATCCGAACGAGCGTTCCAACTCAGCTTCGCTTCGTTTATTGGGAATATCAAGCTGTTCCTGATGGCCATCTGCGGCGCCGTTACGTTCACCATTCTGCTGGTTTCCGGCAATACCATCTCGATGTCCGTCCGCGAGCGAATTCGCGAGGTCGGAATTCTTAAAACGCTCGGATTCACGCGCGAAGCCATCCTGGGGATCATTCTGGGCGAGTCGGTCTTCATTTCTCTCGTGGGAGGAGCCATCGGCTTGATACTCGCGGCCGGGCTATGTTCATTGGTGCGTCACGCACCCGCCTTCGTTCAGGCGCTCAAAACTCTCACTCTGACCCCGCCGGTGGCGCTTCTCTCCCTGGCGCTGGCGATCATAATCGGCCTGTTCAGCTCGCTGATTCCGGCCTGGAACGCCGCCAAAACCTCGATTCTCGATTCTCTAAAGGATGCCGGATAAAAGCATGGCCATTCCTATCTCATACAACTTGAGAAATCTTTGGGTTCGCAAGACCACTACGGTCATGACCGCGCTCGGTATCGCGCTGACGGTGGCGGTGCTGCTGGCGATGCTGGCGCTGGTGAACGGACTGCGAACGGCCTTTGCATCCACCGGGAATCCGCTGCAAGTGCTGGTATTGCGCAAGGGGGCCACGGCCGAGCTCACCAGCGGAATCACGCGAGCGCAGTTTCAAGACCTCAAATTCAAGCCCGGCATCGCCACCAATTCAGCCGGCGAGCAGATGGCGTCACTGGAGATGATCACCGTTATTAACCTGCCCAGCGTCGACAGTCCGGCAGGCATGAACGTGAATCTGCGCGGCCTCGCGCCGATCGGCGTTCAAATGCGCGACCTGAAACTGCAAGACGGGCGCTGGTTCAATCCGGGGCAGCGCGAGATCGTAGTCGGCAAGTCCGTCGCCAAGCGCTACCCCGCGGCGCATCTGAACAGCCGCCTTCGCTTCGGCCGGGGCGAATGGCTGATAGTAGGCGTGATGGACGGCGGACAGTCGGCCATCAATAGTGAGATTTTCGGCGATCTTAACCAGATCAGCTCGGACTTCAACCGTCCGGACGGACTCAGCTCCATCCTGGTGCGGGCGATTGATGCATCCTCGGTGCAGCCGCTGGTTAATTCTGTGAACGACGATCAGCGATTGAACGTGAGCGCGCGCACGGAGCGCGAGTACTACGATATGCAGACGGTGTCCGGAGCACCGCTGCAAGCCCTGGGCATCCTGGTATCCATCATCATGGCCGTAGGCTCCAGCTTCGCGGCGATGAACACGATGTACGCCGCCGTGGCGCGGCGCTCCCGCGAAATCGGCACGTTGCGCGTGTTGGGCTTCTCTCGCGGCAGCATTCTGTTCAGCTTCTTTATCGAATCGCTGCTGTTAAGCGTCGCTGGAGGAATCCTGGGCTGCCTGCTGGCGTTGCCGCTGGATGGAATTACCACGGGTGTTGGGAACTTCATTACCTTCAGTGAGACTGCTTTCAACTTCAAAATCAGTCCGATGGTGATGCTTGACGGCATAATCTTCGCGCTGGTGATGGGTGCGATTGGCGGCGTCTTTCCCGCGCGTATGGCGGCGAAAAAAGAGATCCTGGTCGCGCTGCGCGAGACTTAAACGGAATCATACATGGACGCCGATCTAAAAAATCTTCGCATTGACCGCTCCAAACGCCGCTCCGACGAACCGTCGCCGTGGGCGGTGCGCTGGATCGTCGCCGGCGTGGCTTTATTGGGGCTGCTGGGGCTGGCTAATTTCCTGTACGGCCGGCTGAATGCCGCCACCGAAGTGGACGTGATCCGGGTCCACGCCATCAACACCGGAGGCGGCGGCAGTGAGAACAACGTCATTCTGAATGCCACCGGCTACATCATCGCCGCGCACAAGATCGAGCTGGCTTCCAAGGTCCAGGGCAAAGTTTCCTGGATAGGCGTCGAGAAAGGCAACAAAGTGAGGCAGGGGCAGGTGCTGGTTCGCCTGGAAGACGACGAGTATCGCGCCCGCGTCCTGGAGGCTCATGGAAATCTGCAGAACCTCAAGGCCCGCCTCGCCGAAGCCGAGCATGGTTCGCGTCCGGAGGAGATCTCCAAAGGCAAGGCCGACGTGCAGCAGGCCCGCGCCGATCTTGAAACCGCGCGGGTGAGCCTCAACCGGACCAAGGATCTAGTGGCGCAAGGCGTCTTCGCGAAGCAGCAACTGGATGACGCGCAAGGCCGTTATGATTCCGCGGCCGCGCGCGTGGCCTCGCTCGAGCGCGCTTCCGATCTGATCAATCTGGGACCGCGCCACGAGCAGATTGACGCCCTGCGGGCGCAGGTCCAGCAGGCCGAGGGTACCCTGGCCTGGGCCAACGTGCAACTCGAGAACACCGTCATCAAAGCTCCCATCGCGGGCACCATCCTCGAGCGCAACGTCGAGCGGGGCGAATTTGTCACCACCGGATTCGTGGGCGACAAGGGCGCCAAGGGCTACGTGGTGTCCATGGCCAACTTGAATGAGCTCCAAGTGGAACTGGACATCAATCAAAACGATTTCGCTAAACTCACTGCAACGCAGCCCGGAATCGTCACCACGGACGCGTATCCCGACCGCAAATACCAGGGCGTCATCGAAGAGGTCTCCCCCGAGGCGAACCGCCAAAAGGCTACCGTTCAGGTGAAGGTGAAGGTGATGAGTCCGGACGAGTATCTGCGCCCGGAGATGAACGCCAGCGTGGCATTCTTTTCGCCGCAGGTGAGCACGTCACAACACGCCGAGCCAGCAAAACCGATAGTGGTGGTGCCGGCTGGCGCGGTGCACGATAACAGCGTTTTTGTGCTGTCCGACGGGCGCGCCGTGAAGAAGACGGTGAAGGTAGGCGGGACCACTTCCCAGGGCGTCAGGATTGAAAGCGGACTCATCGGGGGCGAAGACCTGATCTCCAATCCGCCGCCGGATTTGAAAGACGGACAGAAAGTCCGACCGAAACGAGGCTAATCAGAGCATGGCTGGAACTGTAATTGAAACCCGCGATCTCACCAAGGAATTCGTGCGCGACGAGTTTCATGTGGTGGCGCTGAAGGATTGCAACCTGTCCGTGAACCAGGGTGATTTTGTCGCGCTCATGGGGCCGTCAGGCTCCGGCAAGTCGACGCTGCTGCACTTGATCGCGGCCATGGACCGCGCCACGGACGGGGAGATCCTGGTGCTGGGCGAAAATCTGCGAGCGCTCAGTGACCGCCAGATCGCGCACTGGCGCAATGAGCATATCGGATTCGTGTTCCAATCCTTCAACCTGATCCCGGTGTTAAGCGCGGCCGAAAATGTCGAGCTGCCGCTGAAGCTCACGAATCTCAAGAAGAAGGACCGCGTGAATCACGCCGAGACGGCGCTGAAGCTGGTGGGTCTGGGCGACCGCATGGATCATTTACCGCGCCAGCTTTCGGGCGGCCAGGAACAGCGGGTGGCCATCGCGCGCGCGATTGTGACGGACCCGCAGCTGATCCTGGCGGATGAGCCTACGGGTAATCTGGACGCGGCGTCGGCGCAGGAAGTGCTCACGCTGTTGTCGAGGCTGAATCAGGAATACGGGAAAACAGTGGTGATGGTAACGCACGATCCCCACGCGGCTCGATCGGCTACCAAGATCCGTTACCTGGAGAAGGGCCTCCTACTCCCCGAAGGCCAAGCCCCCGAGGACTGGGTTCCTCCGGCCAGCACCGCAGCACGCCCGTAACACAGGGCCATGCTGCCCTGTCAGGAAGCCCAGCGCACCCTGGGATGAGCGAGTGATCCCGCGCCAGCCGGCTCCTGTGGATCGGCCTCCGATCCTGACGGAGCCACCATGGCGAGCTGGCCACGCGCTGCGCCAGCGGCTGTGGTTAGTGGCGCGAGCCAGACGGTGGCTTCAAACGACGTCCCTGCCTTGCCGGAAAGCTGTCCCTCCCCTGGCTCCAGGGCGAACGGCAGCAGCCGGCCCAGCAGTTCATCCCGTGTCCATCCGAAGACGCGTTCGGCCGACGCATTCCACTGAATAACAGTACCGGCGCCATCCACTGTGAACATGGCCAGGGGCGACGCCTCCACCAGACACGCCGGCAAATCGGCAATTCCCGCGGCCGAACCCCGATTCAGCGCCAAAGGCGGCTCATTGGCTTCTACCAGCCGCAGGCGCAGTTTGGTGGTGACCCGGTCCGCGGCCGAGAGCCTCAGGATCAGGGCCGCTATCAGGTACATGCTCGAGATGGACAGGTCCGCCAGGTCGTCCACCCGCCCCCCGAGTATGGATAGGTTGAAGATGCCCGCGGTCTTGAGGATCTTTAAGCCTTGATAAATCGAGATGAAGCCGATGACTCCCATCAGAATCCGGTCCGGCCCGCTCTGCTGTCGGCGCATCATGAAAATGCACCAAAGTATTGTGGCCACGCACACGAACACCGATAACCCCACCAGCGGGCTGGTTCCGAACAGGTGCACGAGATACATGGATGCCTTTCATGCGGCATCCGGCTGCCGCTATTATTGTTATCGGTTGTTTGACTCTGGGTTATTAGGGGAAATACAGGAACGCCACGGAAGGGATCGAAATCCCGACCGTGGCGCTAAGTTGCTGACTAAATGCTAGTTACTGCTAGTTAGAACTGGAACCGTAACGAAAGCTGCAGGTTGCGCACGTCGTTCGATTTGCCCGTTACCTTGCCGAAATTGCCGCTAGTCGGATTGAGACCCGGGCCGCTCCAATTGGGATGATTGAACACATTGTAAGCCTCAGTCCGGAACTGGAAATTCATCCGCTCATTGACCGTAAACTTCTTGAACAGTCCCATATTCCAGTTGTCGAAGCCCGGCTGGTAGATGATGTCCCGGATGTTGTTCTGCAGATTGAACGTGCCCGCCGGGGGCTTGGTGAAGATCGCCGAACCATCCGGATTAGTGGTCTGGAAATACAGGTTCGGATCGTTGTTGCCGTTGTGGGCCATCAGAGCCAGAATCGTCGGAGTGCCGTTCTTGACCCAGAAATTCCCTTCACTGCCGCATCCGAAGCTGCCGTCGAGACCAACGCCGGCGAAGTCGTTATTGCTGCCGACACCGCACGGAAGTCCGGTCTGGAATTGCGCCAGACCGCTGACCTGCCAGCCGCCGAGCAGCTTCCCGGCGAGGTTGGACTGGTTCTTGAAGAAGGGCAGCTCGTAGAGGAAGTTGAGAATCACAATGTGGCGGTCGTCAAACTCGGACGGGCCCCAGAGATTGTGCGCATTGTAGGTGTCCGGGATGATATCGCGTTGATTGGAGCCGTCATCCCAGCTCTTGGACAAAGTGTAAGTTGCGCCGATCATCAGGCCTTTCGAGAAACGCCGGTTCCATTGCACTTGCAATGAGTGGTACCTCGAACTCGCCACGTTGTCCGATTCGCGGATGGAGTTGTAGCCCTTGAAGGGACGCAGCGCGTCCAGATTGATGCCGGGATTCGCCAGCACCGTGGCCGTGGTGGGCTGGTTGATGTCGGATTCGCGCTGCAAGTGCAGACCGCGGCGTCCGACGTACGCAACGCTGAGCACCGACTGCCAGGGCAATTCCCGCTGCACAGTGAAGTTCCAGTTATAGGCTTCCGGATTCTTGAAAGCCTTGCTCTGCGTCGTCACCGTCAACGGGATCAGGTTGGTGGAAGTACCCGCCGGATTATCCACGCTGCCGAAGCTGACGTTGGCGGTAGGCTGGAACGGCGGGTTGCCGCCCAGGAAGATCGAGTCGCTAACGCCCAGCCGCGTGAAGAAGCGGCCTCCGCCGGCTCGAATCACGGTCTTGTCGTTGATCTGGTAAGCGATGCCCAGGCGCGGCGCAAAATCGTTCCATTGGATATCCGAGAAGTGCGGATTCACACCCCGGAACAGGTAGCTCAGCGAGGGGTCCGTGGACGCGGGGAAGCGCCCCTTGGCCGAACTGGGGAACCCGCTGCCCGCAATTGCCAGACCGTTGTAGATGTCTCCCGACCCCGGAACGATGCGCCCGGCATTCGGACCGCTGGGGATCACCGTGACGGCCTTGCTCGCATCGTACAAGGCTGGATCGAAGATCGCCATGTTTCTCCAGATGGCGCTGTAAGGCACGATCACGGTATAGCGCAAGCCGATGCTTACTGTAAGCTTCTGGTTCACTTTCCACGAGTCCTGAGCGTACGGCTCATAACTCGACCCGCGGAAAAGCGTGTAGGCGCGATTGCCGAGTTCCGAATACGTATCGAACAAGCCCAGGGCCGCATTGGCGATGGAGTTGCCGGAAGTGGGCTGCCCGGACCGGCCATCGCTGAACAGGAACTGTCCGTTCTGGTTGTTCGTGCATGTGGGACACGCGGATACGTTGATTTCGTCGTTATCGTTTTCACCCGACCGCTCAAAGTAGAAGCCGAACTTGAAAGTGTGGCTGCCCTTGATCCAGGTCAAGCTGTCCGACGCGGTATAAATCGGGCCCGTCGAGTGCGACGGATAGGGTCCGCCGCTCAATTGCGAAATAGTGCTCGAGAAGTTTACCGTAGGGATCCGGTTCGGGATCAGCTTTTGTCCCGGGAAGATATAGGGGTAATTTAGGCCGACCGTGGTGCGATCCAGAAAGTGCGCCGAGTCCACCGGGATATAGACGTCATCCAGGCTGACCGTGGCCAGCGCTTCATTGACCAAGTGCGGCGTGATGGTCCACACGTGATCCAGCGAGTTGGTCTGATTGGGCCGGTTGAAGAACTTGGGCGTCTCGTTGGTCCCGCCATCCAGCGGCTGGTACTCGAAGAAGGAGTAATTGTTGCGGCGGAACTGAAGGCGCTGCTTGTCGGTCAGATTCATATCCACCGCTAGCGTGTCCTTGCGCGATTGCTGCGGGTGGATCGCCGCGAAATACCAATACTGGCTGCCGTTGATTGGCGTGGTAAGGTTGGGCGCCGGATACGCTTTCAGAATTCCCAGGCCGTTCGGGCTTAGCTGGCCCTTCGGTATGACGTTGCCCGAGAACGGAACGCCAGTCACGGGATCCTTGATGATCACTTGCTTGCCGTAATAGACGTTGGTCGGATTCAGCAGTTCGCTAAAATCGCCCATGCGCATAAGCTGCGACGGAACCGTCAGAGAATTCGTATCCGTGAATTTGTAGCGCACGTATTCCTGCGCGAAGTACCAGAAGAACTTGCTACGGTCAGCGTTGAACTTGTTGGGGATGTAGAAAGGACCGCCGATGTTGTACCCGAACTGGTTGTAGTGGACCGGCGGGGTGGCCGTGAGCAGCGGGATTCCCACGATGGGAGTGGTCTTGTTCCGCGTCCAGGTGTTCGCGTTGAAGACCGTGTTGCGAAGGTATTCGTACATCGCGCCGTGAAATTCCCGTCCGCCGCTCCGCGTCAGGATGCGGATCTGGGCGCCGGACGTGCGCCCGTATTCAGCGGCGTAATCGGCTGTGAGAATCTGCACTTCCTGCACCGAGTCGACGTCCGCCGCGCCCAGGCTGGTGCCGTTGGAGCGCGTGCGCGTCGCCGGAGCGCCGTCATAGGTAATCAGGTTCTCGGGGTTGCGCGAGCCGTTGAAGTTCGAGGGGCCCTGGCTGAAATTGAAATTCAGGCCGGCGGCATTGCCGCCGCGGGCGCCGGGAACCAGCGCGGCCAGACCGATGGGATTGCGGCCGTTCAACTCCAGCGCGTCTATCTGTTGCCGCGTGACGATGCCTTGCACCGCAGCCGATTCCGACTGTAACAGCGATGCGGTAGCGGTTACTTCCACCGTCTCCGTCGCCGCGCCCACCGTGAGCGATGCATCCAGCGCCAGCGTTGCGCTGGGATCCAGCTTATTGTGGACCGAATCGTACTTCTTGAATCCCTTGGCCTCGATGGTCACGCTGTAGAGCCCCGCCGGGATGTTAGTGACGGTGAAAAATCCGGAGTCGATCGTGGTGGTCCGGCGCTCGTTGCCGGTCGCTTCATTCCGAACGGTTACGGTGGCATTTGGCACGGAGGAGCCAGTGGCATCCTTCACGAAGCCATTGATCGAGCCCAGATCAGACTGGGCCACGGCCACGAAAGAAAACAGAATCAAGGCTATCCCCAGAGATAGCGCTACTCGCATCGAGCTTACACGGCTCATGTTCGTTCCCCCTTTGAAGCTTCCAAACTCAAGTCTGTATCAGATGTTACTCGAATCGGGCGTCGGCGTCTAGTACCCACCTGCAAGGTGGTGCTGTGGGCAGTCATGGCCAGCTAAACTAAGACTATGCAGGACCTACTCCACATCGCGGATCGCTCTTTCCATTCCCGGCTATTCGTGGGTACCGGAAAGTACCGGAGCTTCCCTGAAATGGCCCGCTGCCATGCGGCTTCCGGCGCGGAAGTGGTGACCGTAGCGGTCCGCCGCGTGAACCTCGCGGACCGGTCCAGCGAGTCCCTGCTCGACTATATTGACCGCTCCCAGCTGTTCATTTTGCCTAATACCGCGGGCTGCTACACCGCAGATGAAGCCATCCGGACTGCTCGGCTAGGGCGGGAAGCGGGCCTGTCGAATTGGGTCAAGCTGGAGGTGATCGGCGATGAACGGACGCTGTTCCCCGATAATGAGGGCCTGATTGAGGCCACTCGCGTGCTGGCCCGCGAGGGTTTCGTGGTGCTTCCGTACACCAATGACGATTTGGTCAACGCCCGCAAACTGATCGCCGCCGGCGCCGCCGCGGTGATGCCGCTGGGCGCACCCATCGGCTCCGGCCTAGGTATTCAGAACCTGACGAATCTCCGCATTCTGCGCGAAATGATTACGGAAGTCCCGCTGATTGTTGACGCCGGCGTGGGGACGGCTTCCGATGCAGCCATCGCGATGGAACTCGGCTTTGAGGGCGTGCTGATGAACACGGCGATCGCCGCAGCCGGCGATTCCGAGCAAATGGCGGTGGCCATGAAGCTCGCCGTGCAGGCGGGCCGTCACGCCTATCTGGCGGAGCGTATGCCCAGCAAGCTATACGCCAGCGCGAGTTCCCCTCTCGCCGGAGTGGTCGGCAAACCCTGACGTGCAGGCGAAACGCCGGGGGGTACTAGCGCCCTACCAGGCGCTTCTCGTAGTTATCGGCGTAAAAAGTCTGGTACTCCCCGCTTTTCACCCGCTGGACCCAGTCCTTATGTTCGCGGTACCAATCCACCGTGAGCGGCAGTCCCTGATCGAAGCTCATGGCCGGCGCCCAGCCGGTCTCATGCTGGATTTTCTCGCTCGACAACGCGTAACGCCGGTCATGTCCGGGCCGATCCGTCACATACTGGATCAAGCTGGCCGGCTTGCCGGTGGCGGCCAGGATGCGCTCCACCACCTCCAGATTCGCCAGCGACCGGTTGCCCCCGATGTTGTAAACCTCGCCCTCGCGGCCTTTGTGCAGCAGCGTCCGGATAGCCCGGCAATGGTCCTCGACATACAGCCAGTCACGCACCTGCTGGCCGTCGCCGTACACCGGCAGCGGCCGATCCTCCAGCGCGTTCGAGATCATCAGCGGGATCAGCTTTTCGGGAAACTGGTAAGGTCCGTAGTTGTTCGAAGCGCGCGTTACCAGCACCGGCATTTTGTAGGTCTTGAAATACGCGAGCGCCATCAGATCGGACCCGGCCTTGGCCGCGGAATAAGGGCTGCTGGCGATCAGCGGGTAACTTTCGTCGGCCTCGAGCGGCGCCTTCAGACTCCCGTAGACTTCGTCCGTTGAGACGTGCACAAATCGGGCGGTCTTGTGCGCGCGCGCTGCTTCCAGCAGGTTGAAGCTGCCGCGCAGATTGGTTTCAAAGACCGGTTCCGGCGAAAGGATGCTGCGGTCGACGTGGGATTCGGCGGCGAAGTGCACCACGGCATCGGGCTTATGTTCGGCGAAGATCTCGAGCATGCGCTCGCGCTCGCAGATGTCGTCGCGCAAGAACACATGCCGCGGCTCGGCCATCACGGACGCAAGATTCTCAAGATTGCCCGCGTAGCTGAGCTTATCTACATTGACGATTTCAACGGACGGATCTTCCGCCAGCATGAGGCGCACAAAGCAGGAGCCGATAAATCCGGCGCCTCCGGTTACCAGAATGTTCATCTATACCGATTGTACTTACATATGATCGTACTCATCAGAAGACAACCGACCGATTGAACCTACTGAGCCGCGCCCAAAGGAAGCGGTCGGCCCACTGCTGAGGCCCGCCAGACCAATCCCAACGCTGGACTTTGCGTTCCTCAATAGTCCATAACAGGATAGGAAGTGGCAGGCGAAACCGCCTGCCCCACCAGCTGGTTCCGGGCGCGCTAGACCGTGACTGCGGCGGTTTCTTCTACTACTCGGCCGTCGAATAGGCGGATCTGGCGGTCCGCGCAGGCGGCATAGCGCGGATCGTGCGTCACCATGCAGATGGTTGCGCCTTCTTTGTGCAATTCGCTGAGCAGGCTCATGACCGCTTCGCCATTGGCGGAGTCCAGGTTACCGGTGGGCTCGTCGGCCAGCAGGATGGACGGCTTGCCCGCCAGCGCTCGCGCCACGGCCACGCGCTGCTGCTGGCCTCCGGAGAGCTGCGACGGATAATGCTTCACGCGGTGACCCATCCCTACGCGCTCCAGCGAATCCCGCACCAGAATTTTGCGCTCCGACGCCGGCATATTCCGATACGTGAGCGGCAGCTCGACATTCTCGTACACCGTGAGATCCCCAATCAGGTTAAATGCCTGGAAAATGAAGCCGATTTCCCGATTTCGCACACGCGCCCGCTGGCTGAACTTCATATTCTCCACGCGCGTGCCGTTCAAGATGTACTCACCGGCCGAGGGCGTGTCCAGCAGGCCCAGAATCGCCAGCAGCGTGGATTTACCGCAGCCCGAGGGGCCCGAAATCGAGACATATTCGCCCTGGACCACCTGCAGGTGGATGCCTGCCAGCGCGTGCGTCTCCATTTCATCCGTGGTGAAAACTTTGGTGACGCTATCGAGCGAAATCAGGGTCTTTCCGTTACTTTCCATCGGGTCTCCTTGCAGTCAGCACTTAGACGTACGCTCTAGTGGCCGGTTAGGTTCCGCAAAAAAGCGGGCACTTGCGAGGAATACCGGAACGGGCGAGTAAGGTTACAGCGGCAACACCAGCCGCGCTTCGCATCCCGGTCCATCCTCCGCATTCTGCAAACTCAAAGTGCCCCCGTGCGCTTCGGCGATCTGCCTGCTCAGCACGAGTCCGATCCCGGAGCCGCCCGGCTTGGTGGTGAAGAATGGGACGAACAGGTTCGACGTGTTCGACAAGCCCGGTCCTTCGTCTCGAATCCACACGATAAGGTGCGAATTCTGGCGCGACCAGCCCGCGTGCACGCCGCCGCCGGTTTCGAGCGATGCGTCCACCGCATTGCGAATCAGATTGATCAGCAATTGCTCCAGCTGATCGCAGTCGGCGCGAATCACGATGTTCGGACCGGGGGTCAGCGCGGGATGGATGCGCGTTTCGAGGCCCGCCACGCGCTGGATCAGGTCGCCGATCTCGACCGGCGCAAGCGTGGGTGGTGGCAGCCGCGCCAGCCGCGCATAGGCGCTCATGAAGCGGCTGAGGGCCTCGCTGCGCGATGCGATCACAGTCAGGCCGCGCTGCATGTCCTCTTCCCAATCATCAGGGCGCGGCTTGCGCAGCAGCAGATTTTCCAGGCTGCCCGCAATGGATTTGATGGGCGCCAGCGAATTGTTCAACTCATGCCCCAGCACCCGGACCAGCCGCTGCCAGGCCTTCAGCTCTTCCTCGCGCAATGGCCGCGTGAGATCGGTTACCACTAATAATTGATGCGGCAAACCGCCTTCCCGGAAAGTGCTGCGGCGGATGCCCCATCTGCCGGCGCCGCTGGGAAACGAGCGCTGCACGGTCTGCTCGGCGTCCCCTGCAAGGTAGTCGCCCAGGCCCAGCTGCGCGGCCTCGCTGCCCACCAGCCGCTCGGAAGTCTCCGCCAGCAGCCGTTCTCCCGCGCGGTTCACCAGCCGCAGTTTCTGCTCGCCATCGAAAGCGAACACGGCGACGTTGATCTCTTCCATCACCTTGCGCAGCAGCGTGGTGGCTTCGAGGGCGCCCAGGCGCTGGGCCCGCAGCGTGGCGCCCATCATGTTCACCTGCTGCATTACCTCGCCCATGGCGTCGTCGGCCTTCACATGGCGCGCGCGGATGGAATAATCGCCCTCGCGCATGGCTTCCAGCAAATTCGCCAGCGTGCGCAGCGGCGAGGCTACTTTGTCGCGGATGCCGATGGAAAATCCCAGCCAGAACCCGACGATAACCAGGGACAAGGTCCACTGCACTTTGGGGCTGGAGTCACCCGGCCAGACCCACAGCATCAACATCGAGACCAGCACCGCGGGCGACCCCGCCAGTAGCGCGAGCAGCAGCACCCGAACTTCATGCACCACCTGAGGCCGCCGCAGTCTCATGGGCAATGTAGGGCGGGCCTCCTGGCCTGCCTTGTTGGGATTGATTCTTCGTCAGAACAGCGGGGCCGGGGGGCCCCGCGCGGACCAGGGGGTCCGCCCCACATGTATCTCATAGGCCGTAGCGTTGCAAGCGGCGGTACAACGCGCTCCGGCTCAATCCCAGCGCGCTCGCGGCGTGGCTCACATTCCCCCCGTAACGCGCCAGCGCCTTCTTGATCAGAAACGCCTCCACTTCTTCGATGCTCATCTCTTCCAGCCGGGGACTGCCCTCGCGAGCGGTCCGCAGCGCCAGGTCCGAACCGTGAATCTGTGAATCCTGCGCCATCAGCACGGCGCGCTCCACCACGTGATTCAACTCGCGCACGTTGCCCTGCCACGGATTGTCCAGCAGGCTCTGCATGGCCGCGTGATCGAAGCCCGTGATCTTCTTGCGATACCGCTGGGCATGATTAGTGAGAAAGTGCGAGGCCAGCAGTGGGATATCCTCGCGCCTCTCGCGCAGCGCCGGCACATGAATCTCAATCGTGTTCAGGCGGAACAACAAGTCCTGCCGAAACCGCCCCGCTTCCACTTCTTCATCCAGCCGCGCGTTGGTCGCGGATAGCACCCGCACATCCACTTTCTTGGTTTTCGACGACCCCACGCGCTCCATCTCGCCGATCTCCAGCACCCGGAGCAGCTTGGTCTGCAGATTCATCGGCACATTGGCGATCTCATCCAGGAACAGCGTGCCCCCATCGGCCAGCTCAAAGCGGCCGACGCGATCCATCTTGGCATCCGTGAATGCGCCCTTTACATGACCGAACAACTCGCTTTCAAAAATACCCTCTGCCAAGCCACCCGCGTTAACGGTGACCATGGGTTTGGAACAGCGCACGGAGATGGCGTGCAGCGTTTTCGCCACCACTTCCTTGCCCGTGCCCGGCTCGCCGGTGATCAGGATGTTGGCGTCCGACGGCCCCACGCGCGAGATCAACTGCAGCACCGGTCCCATGGCGGGCGATTCGGCGATCATCGTCGGCGCGCCCTCGGCCCGCAGCAGCCGGTTCTCGGCTTCCAGCCGCAGACCCCTGCGAATGGCCCGGCTTAATTCCAGCTGCGTATGCACGATGCTCAGCAGCCGTTCGTTCTCCCAGGGTTTCTGGATGAAATCGCGCGCGCCGCGACGCATTGCCTCCACCGCCAGTTTCACGGTGCCCCAGGCGGTCATCACGATCACCGGCAAGATGCTGTCGATGGCTTGGATGCGCGAGAGCAGATCCAGGCCTTCCTGTCCCGAAGTGGTGTCGCGGCTGTAATTAAGATCGATCAGGACCACGTCGAAGTCGCGCGCTTCCAGCGCCGACACCACGCCGGCCGGCGATGTAGCGGATTCCAGTTGGTAGCCTTCGCCCTTCAGCAGCAGGCGCAGCGCCTCCAGTACGTCGGGCTGGTCATCGGCAATCAGGATACGAGGCGGTGGTTCGGCGGAAGACTTCTGCATGGAGGGGTTCTAACGAACAGAATAGCGTGCGCTGTCCTCCTTCTCACACTCCATGCGCGATGGATCGCAGGCAGATACTTCCGTTCACGGTGGTGAGACTCCACTCCGGGCCTCCGCTGCCCAGGCGTCCGCGGATGCTGCGGTTAGACAAGCTGCCGCGCACGCGCAGCGGAAAGTCGGTGGTGATCCGCCCGTTCTTGGTGGCGGCATGTACATCGCCGCTGGCGTCATGCGGAACCCGCAGCGTGATGCCCCCGTTGATGGTGGTCAGCCGCAAGCCTCCTACAACTTGACCCACAGACGCAGTAATGGCCCCGTTCACGGTATCGGCGCGTGCGGCGCCGCTGGTGCTGATGTGTACTTCGCCGTTCACGGTGTGCGCTTCCGCGTCGGCCGAGAGCGATGTGGCTTCCACCGCGCCGTTCACGGTGCGGCCCAGGAATTTGGCTCCGGCGGGCATGCGGATGGTGAAGTCCACCCGCTCATCGTCGTTCGCGCCCGAGGGGTACACCGCGCTCACCAGGATGCCGCCCGCGTGACGCACCACTTCGACGCGCACACCCGTGCTCTCAGACCAGCGGCCGCTCTTGTGCGCGATCACTTCAATCTGGTCGCCCGAGCCGCCCTCGGCGTGAATCGACCCGTTGACTCCGCGTACTTCGAGCACTTGCCCCGCGGTCATCTTGCCGGACCAGCGGAACGAATCCGTTCCCACCGTCGCCATGGCCCCCAGCGCCGTGGCTGCCGCTAACGCGAATATTTTCACCCACCGCATACCCGACCTCCTCTATCAACTATCTTGTTATGACTAACGCACGGCCGGACCGCCCCGTTCAGATAATGTGGGGCGGACCCCCTGGTCCGCGCGGGGGCCCCTGCGGCTGTTTTTTTTTAAAATAACAGCCGGCAGG
>JALYHQ010000139.1 GCA_030776455.1 Acidobacteriota bacterium
GGTGAAATCCTTGCGGAGGATTGGGAGGTTGGCGGCTGAGCGGGCAGCTTGGAGATCGTGGAGGCTCCCTTGGAAGTAGGGCTGGTCGGTGAGAACACTGAGTGCGGCGGCTCCGCCGTGCTGGTAGGCGCGCGCGGTGGCGGCGGGATCGAAATGGGCCGCGAGGACCCCTTTGCTGGGCGATGCCTTCTTAATTTCCGCGATGATGGCGGGCGCGGTGAGTGCGGCGGCGAAATCGCGTCGCGTCGCGAGGGAATCCGCGGCGGCGCGGTCCAGCGAGGGCGTGCGGAGCGGCAGGGATCGGCGCTTGGACTCGACGATTTCAGCCAGGATGTCGGGGATTGCCTTCACCATCGCGGGAATCTTCATTGTAGGACAGGCCTCCTGGCCTGTCATGGACAGGGCACGGCCCTGTGCTACGGACACACGATAATATCGAGTGTATGCGGGTGTTGATTGGGGTGGTTTTATGTCTCTCGGCGTTTGCGCAGAAGCCGGTGCGGGCGCTAGTGGGCGGGACGCTGATTGACGGCTACGGCGGGCCTCCGCTGCGCCATAGCGTGATTCTCATTGAAGGCGAGAGGATCAAGCAGATTGGGCAGGTGGGGCAGCTTGCGGTTCCGGCGGGAGCAGAGGTAGTCTCCACCGCTGGGATGACGGTGTTGCCGGGGTTGTGGGACATGCACGTGCATCTGATGATCAACGGGCATGCCGATTACGATCACTGGGACAAGACGTATCCGCCGCAAATGGAATCGGTGATCATGCCGGCATCGGCGAAGCAGTTGCTGCTGGCCGGGATCACGAGCGCGCGCGATTTGGGTGGTCCGCAGGACGCGAGCATCCATGTGCGCGACTCGATCAACGAAGGCCGATTGCCGGGGCCCACGTTGTATGTATCGGGGCCTTTCCTGCAGCACGCGCCGTATCCGGGTACGGACTACTTTCGCTGGGGCGTCCAAGGCGCGGAGGACGCGCGGGCCAAGGTTCGCAAGCTGGCCGATGCGGGCGTGAATTGCATCAAGCTGATCGATCAAGACGAGATGAGCGCCGAAGAAGTGCGTGCGGTGGTGGATGAGGCGCATAAGCACGGCCTGCCGGTGGTGGCGCACGCGCACCGGCCGAACGAGATTCGCGCGGGACTCGAAGCTGGAGTGGATGATTTTGAGCACACCGGGATGGCAACCGCGCCCGAATATCCGCCGGATATCATCGCGTCGATCCGGGCGCGCACGGCGCGGTCTAATGCGGGGCCGCTGTGGTGGACGCCGACTATCGAAGGCCTGTTCAACTACGAATACATTCGCGATCATCCGGAAAAGCTGGACGATCCATCGTGGCACGAAGGACTGACGCCGGAGATCATCGCCGATATCCGGCAATCGCTGGCGCATCCGGAACGGCTGGCGTATTTCCAGATCACGCCGCTGCGGCGGCCGACGCTGGCGCGCAAATTCCAGCAGCTTCGCGAATCCGGCGTGGTGCTGCTGATCGGAACCGACAGCGGGATTCCAATGAAGTTTCACAGCCAGTCGACGTGGAATGAGCTGGACGTGTGGGTCCACCGGCTGGGCGTGGATCCGATGGAGGCGATTCGCGCGGCTACTTACTGGCCCTCGGTGGCGATGAAGGCCGACAAGGATTCGGGTACGGTGAGCGAAGGGAAATACGCGGACATTATCGCGGTGCGCGGGGATGTGCTGCGGTATATCGATCTGCTGCAGAGAGTGGATGTCGTGGTGAAACGGGGGAAGCGGTGGAAGTAAGGCGCGTGCTGCTGGGATTAGTGTTCGTGATGGCGGCCGCGGAAGCGGAGTCGTGCGTAATTATTGAAACGGCAGGATTCAAGAACGCCGTGGTGGAGACCGGCCCGCACGGGCTCCGGCCGGCGCGGACGTTCCGGTTCAAGGCGGGAACTGCGTGGAACGGCGATACGGATCCGGCCGCGCATGACTGGCAGGCGAGCATCAAACGCGATGTGTTGCTGCGGCCCGAGCCGGGCTACACGGTACGATTTCTGACCGTCCTGGACACGCATGTCGCGGACGGGGAAACGCAGTTGTACGTGCTGGGCTTCGAGTGTGACGACGGGCGTATCAAGCGAGTTTTCGACGAGGCGGGGGAGCGCATGCGGGTGGAGCGGCTGGGGAAGGACGGGATTGTGCTGGCGTTCACCACGCGGCAAGATCCGCCGGTAAAGGGAGACATCGTGGACGTTCGGCGAGTGCGGTTCGCGTGGGATCCTTCGCGTCACTCGTATGTCCGGCGCGAGGCAGCCAAGCCTCCACCCGATTTCAAAATCCCCGAAAAACCCGCGAAGTAAACGGCGGACACACTTCGGCGTCCGTACGAGTTGCCGGGAAACGCGGAGACAACTGCATTCGTGAGAGGGCGCCCCTATCGACGAATTAGAAGCCCGTTCGACTGGCTACCACTGGAGACTCAGTGGCCACGCTCTATCGAGTTGCCGTCCCCCAGGATTACCATGGCTCCCGAGCGACGCGGCGGTTTGGTTCCGAATAGCCGATTACCAAACTCTCAAGACCATTTTATTAGGCGGTGTCAAGGAATCGGGCGGGAGTGGTTCGAGGGCATGTCGGTAAGTTCAAGGAAGGACGGGAGATCAAGAATTTTTTCCTGCGTGTGATCGTAAAGTGAGACAAGACAAAATCATCAACCGAGTTGCGAAACTCCAAGACGATTCCAAGCGCCACCGGGATGGAAAGACTTTGAAGGAGATCACACGATGAGCGATCGCGATCACGCCCACGAGTTGATTGACCGCCTGCCTGAAACGCAGCTCGCTGCCTTGGTAGGACTGCTGGAAACGATTGTTGATCCGGTAACCTCCGCCCTGCGCAAAGCGCCCTTGGACGACGAACCGGAAGCCGATGAAGAAAAGCTCGCTGTCTCCGAAGCCCAGGATTGGCTCAGGAAGAACGGCGGCAAGGGCATTTCACATGCGGAAGCGATGCGGAGACTCGCGCTCGACTGAGTGAGTTCGAGATCTCAAATTGCTACACTCCTAGAACCAATGCTCGAAGCCAAAGCTCTAAAAAAGAGCTACGGGAACGTAGTCGCCGTGGACGGCGTGACGCTGCGCGCCGATGCTGGGGAAACCGTAGGGCTCCTGGGCCCGAACGGCGCCGGGAAGACCACTACCGTTTCCATGATCGCCGGGCTGTTGCGGCCCGATTCGGGCGAAGTCCTGATCGAAGGGCGTCCTTTGCGCGGCGATACCGATCCGTTGAAGCACAAGATCGGGCTGGTGCCGCAGGATATCGCGCTTTACGACGAGCTGTCGGCGCACGATAACCTGGCGTTCTTCGGTGCGCTGTACGATCTGGATGGCGCCAACGCAAAGCGCGCGATGGATGAGGCGCTCGAGCTGGTGGGACTTGCGGACCGGGCCAAGGACAGGGTGAAAACGTTTTCGGGCGGCATGAAGCGGCGTCTGAACCTCGCGGCGGCGCTGCTGCACGATCCGCAAATCCTGCTGCTCGATGAGCCGACCGTCGGCGTCGATCCGCAGAGCCGCAACGCCATTTTCGACAACCTCGAGGCGCTCAAGAAGCGCGGCAAGACGCTGGTTTACACCACGCACTACATGGAAGAAGCCGAGCGTCTTTGCGACCGGCTGATTATCATCGACCACGGCAAGGTAATCGCCGACGATACGCTGCAAGGCCTCCACCGCATGCTGCCGGTGACGAATGTGCTCAATATTGAACTGGAGAATCCGGAGCACGGACTGGGCGTGGAACAACTGCAAGGTCTTCCCGAGGTTCATTCGGTGGAGGTGCGAGGGAACGTGCTGAGGCTGGGAGTGGGCGATCTTTCAGCGGGGACACCGAGGATTCTTGCCTGGCTGGTGGAGCATGGGCATCCATATCAGCACGTCGCCAGCGAACGCGCGGATCTGGAGACGGTCTTTCTTACTCTCACTGGAAGGAGCTTGCGCGACTCATGATGATACCGTTTCGGGCATTAGTCCGCAGGGACCTGCAGCTCTTTTTCTCCGACCGGCGCGCGGTGCTGATGAGCTTTGTGGCGCCCATTGTGATCGCATCGTTCTTCGGATACATCTTCGGCGGCGCGAGCAAGAGCGATACCAGCCGTATTCCGGTGCTGGCGATCGATCAGGACGGGAGCGCCATTTCGCGCGAGCTGATTGCGCGGCTGGGCGCGGAGAAGGCGCTCGATGTGAAGCCGTCAAGTCTCGATGCAGCGCGCGAGGCGGTGCGCAAGGGAAAGGCCACGGTAGCGGTGTCGATTCCCAAGGACTTCGGAGCGGACGCGGGACAGGCCTTTTTCGGGGGCGCCAAGAAGCCCGAGATCGGCGTCATGTATGACCCATCGCACAGCGCGGAACTGGGCATGGTGCAGGGCATTCTTACGGGTGACGTGATGCAGGTTGTGAGCAAGGAGATGTTCACGGGCAGCAGCGGACGCGAGATCGTGAAGCAGGACCTCGCTCAACTCGAGCGCAGTGGCATGCCGGATGGGGAAAAGAAACCGCTGGTGGATCTGCTGCAGAGCGTTGAGAAGTTGAATGAACACCAGGAAAGCAGCGCGCGCCCGGGGACTGGCCTGAGCATGCCGTACCAGATTCACGAGGAATCGGTGACCGCGGGGAAGGGCATCGAGTACAACGGATATGCGCATTCGTTCGCGGGCATGGGCGTGCAGTTCATATTGTTCATGGGAATCGAAGTGGGGATTGGGATCCTGCTGCAGCGCCAGCGCGGGTTATGGAAGCGGCTGCGCGCCGCGCCATTATCGCGCGGTCTGCTGCTGGGCAGCCGGACCATCAGCGCGGCGCTTACCGCGATGCTGATCCTGATGGTGCTCTTCGGATTTGCGCGGCTGGTGTTTGGAGTGCGGATTGAAGGCAGCGTGGCGGGATTCCTGGGCGTGTGCGTGGCGTTCGCGCTGATGACCGCGACTTTCGGATTGATGATCGCGGCGCTGGGCAAGACGCCGGAAGCGACGCGCGGGCTGGCCATTTTCGCGACGTTGATCATGGTGATGCTGGGCGGCGCGTGGGTGCCGACGTTTGTTTTTCCGCAGTGGCTGCAGAATATCGCGGTGGTGGTGCCGACGCGCTGGGCGGTGGATGGATTGGATGCGATGACGTGGCGCGGGCTGGGGTTCTCGGCGGCGGTGAATCCCATCGCGGCGCTGCTGGGATTCGCACTCGTATTTGGGGCGCTGGCGGTGACGCGGTTCCGCTGGGAAGCTGACAGCTAACCATATTTGTATTGGTTTCTTAGATTTACATGGAAGGTGTCGGTAACCTCTTGCTTACCGAGAGAAGTCCTCGTATACTCATCTAGGAAACCGATATGAGCAAGCCGAACGACCTCGTACAGGGCACTCTCGATTTGCTCCTGCTGAAAATTCTGGCGCTAGAACCGCTGCACGGATGGGCCATTACTCTCCGCCTGAAATCCATCTCCGGAGACGTGCTGCAGGTAAGTGAAGGATCGCTCTATCCTGCCCTCCACAAGCTGGAGCAAGCAGGCTGGATCACGGCCGAATGGAAGCAAACCGAAAATAATCGCCGTGCGAAATTTTATTCGCTCACCGGCATGGGCAGGGGCCAGCTCGAATCGGAGGCCGCAAACTGGGAGCGGCTGTCGTCGGCCATCTCGCGCGTTATCCAGCTATCGGAGGCCTAGAGTTATGCGGATGGACCACTGGTGGATCACGGCACGCTTACGGATCAGGTCCCTGCTGCGCCGGACCCGCGTGGAGCAAGAACTGGATGAGGAACTCCAGTTCCACTTGGAAAACAAAATCGAGGAAGGCATCGCCCAGGGACTCTCTCCGAAGCAGGCGCGGTACGCCGCGCTGCGCGCGATGGACGGATTGGAACAGCGTAAAGAAGAGATGCGAGACCTGCGGCGCATACATTGGCTGACGGACTTTTTCGACGATGCGCGCTACGCGATCCGGAGCCTGCGCCGTACTTCCGGACTCACGGCCTTGGTGGTGGTGACGCTGGCGCTGGGGATCGGTATGACCGCCGCAAGTTTCAGCATGGTGGATGGGCTGATCTTCAGGCCGTACCCGGTGCCGCATCCCGGTCGCGTGGTCACACTGGTGAGCACCACGCACGATGTTCCCTTCGGGAGTTTTTCCTATCGCGAATATCTTGACATTCGCGGCAGAACGAAGAGCTATGACGGCGTAATCGCCAATGCGGGTCTGGAGGCGGTCGGCTTCAGCGCCGAACCCGGAACCACGCCGCGCATCCGGGGAGGAATGATGGTTTCGGGCAACTACTTCCAGGTGCTCGGCGTGACTCCGCGGCTGGGGCGCGCTTTTCGGGAGGAGGAAGATGGAGCTCCGGGGCGCGATGCCGTGGTAGTGCTGGGGCCGGACTTCTGGCGGGACGAATTCGGGAGTGATCCGTCGGTGTTGGGCAGGACAGTTCGCCTGAATGGCGTTGAGTTCACCGTGATTGGCGTCGCGCCGGACACGTTCCCGGGCATGCAACTATTCGGGCATCCCGACTTCTACATGCCGCTGGCAATGGCGCGCGTGTTTTCCACCAACCGCCAGAAGAATTTCTTTGAAGATCGGGACGCCCGCGAGCTGAGTGTAAAGGCGCGCTTGAAGCCCGGCACGACGCTCCAGCAGGCGCGGAACGAACTCGCGGTGCTCGCCAAGAACTTTGAGCGTGAGTATCCCAAGCTCAATCGCAGCCGCGGCGCGGCGGCACACACCCAGTTCGAAATGGGGACCCGAAATGACAACGTTGAATGGAAATTCATCACCATCTTCGCGATCCTCGCGCTGGCCGTACTGCTGGTGGCGTGCACCAATGTTGCGGGACTGCTTCTGAGCCGTGCCCGCACACGAACACGTGAAATCGCCGTAAGGCTGGCCATTGGCGCCGGGCGTTTCCGGCTGATCCGGCTGCTCTTGACCGAAAGCCTGATACTCGCGTGCCTGGGAGGATTGGCCGGGTGCGCCGTCGGGTACGCCAGCATAAGTTTCCTGCAGACGTTCAAGATTCCAAGCGAACTGCCGGTCACGGTCCCGTTCCGGATGGACGCGCGCGTGCTGCTGGCAAGCCTGGTATTGTCCGTCTTGAGTGCGATCTTTTGCGGTCTGGCGCCTGCGCTGCAGAGCACGCGCACCGACCTGGTGAACGGACTGAAGTCGGCCGACGTTGACGTGCCGGGACGCAAGCGGCTGTGGGGCCGGAATGTGCTGGTGGTGGCACAGGTTGCTTTATCCCTGATGCTGCTCACTGCATCTTTCCTGATCGCGCGGGGCTTCCAGCATGGCGCGTTGGAGGGAACAGGATTCGCGAAGGATCATTTGCTGATGGTAAGGTTTGACCCACGACTGGTGCAGTACAACGAAGCGCAGACGCAGCGATTCTACAAGCTGCTGGTCCAGCGCGCGCGGGAGACGTCCGGAGTTCAGAGCGCGGGTCTCACACAGAACCTCCCGCTGGGACTGAGTGACTTTTCCGCCGCCGCCTTCGTTCCCGACGGTTTTCCAATGCCGCCCGATCGCGAGAACTTTACCGCGGCCAGCGACACCGTCGATGAAGGGTATTTCCCTGCGATGGGGATACCGATTGTGCGCGGCCGTGGCTTTCTGGCCTCAGACACCTTGGACGCGCCGCTTGTCGCCGTCGTAAATGAGCAATTCGCGAAACACTATTGGCCGGGCGCCGATGCAGTAGGGAAACGCATCCGGCTGGATAACGGCGCTGGGGCGCTGGTTGAAATCGCGGGCGTCGCGCAGACCATCAAGTATCGCCAAACCTTCGAAAGGCCCACGGATTTCATTTACCTGCCGCTGGCGCAGCATCCCGTGGCGCGAATGGTCCTGCTGTTGCGTTCCAGCGGCGATCCGCTGCAGTTGGTCAAGCCGGTGAAGGAAGTCGTCCGCACTCTCGATCTGAACTTGCCATTGTTGGAGACGCGGACTTATGAGGACCTGTACCGGTACAGCGCCGTGGAAGGGCCGCAAGTCGGGATCGAGCTGGTGAGTACCCTGGGCGCCGTAGGCTTGCTGCTGGCCATCGCCGGTTTGTACGGCCTGGTGGCATACAACGTGAATCGCAGAACTCGCGAGATCGGCATTCGCATCGCCATTGGCGCGAGGCCGGCTGACGTGCTGCGGATGGTGATGGGCAAAGGCCTGGTGCTGGTGGGGACAGGAACGGCGATTGGGCTGGCGATGGGGTTCGGCGTTGAGCAACTTTTCAACTCCATGCTGTTCAACGCCGGCGGAGTCGACATTCTGGCTTATGTCCTGGTGGTGCCGTCAATGTTTCTGGTGACGATGCTGGCCGCCTATGTGCCCGCGCGCAGAGCGTCCCGAATTGCTCCGACACAGGCGCTGCGGCACGAGTAGGCAAACTCCGCCATCGGGAATACATTGAACATCGGGACGCGAGATTTCGTTACTTAGCACATGACCGGAACATCTGCGCGCGACGCGCGTGTTGCCTTAGCCACGTCGGTGATTTACGGTGCAACCTGTCAACAAGGACGTGTTCCGAGTCTTGCCGGCAAAGCTTTGAAGGCCGCAGCCGCATTGTGGTTCTTGGTGGCGGTTACCGGTCAATGGATCTTCGCGGCATATATCCTGACATTCTATGGCCGCGCGGTCTTGGAAGGCGACTTGGGCAGGTGGAGCAAGGTGGTGTCCCCTGGATACGTGCATGGTGACGCAATGGGCAACCTGGCGCTTGCCATGCACCTTGTCGTGGCTGTGATTGTCACGGTGGGCGGGCCGCTGCAGCTCATTCCGCAAGTCCGGGCCCGCGCACCGGTCTTCCACCGCTGGAATGGGCGCGTATATTTGATCACCGCTTTCCTGGCCGCCATTTCCGCGCTCTATTTGGTTTGGGTTCGCGGTGGAGTCTTCGGCAACGCGATGCAACACGCCGGGATAAGCCTGAACGCGGTCCTGATTCTGTTCTGCGGCGCAATGGCCTTGCGCTCTGCGCTCGTGCGCAGATTTGAGGTGCACCGGCGGTGGGCGCTGCGTTTGTTTCTGGTGGTGAGCGGCGCGTGGTTCATCCGGGTAGGCTCCATGCTCTGGATGACCCTCAATAGGAGCGCCGGTGGTTTCGATCCGGTGATGTTTCAGGGTCCAATCCTCAATTACCTGTCTTTCGCCCAATATCTACTGCCGCTGGCGGTGCTTGAAATCTATCTGCTAACGCGGGACCGGGCGGGCGCTTCCGGCAAGTTTGCCATGGCGGGTGGCCTCCTGGTGTTGACCGTCGCGATGGCGATTGGAATCGCCGGGGCTACTGCGCGGTTGTGGCTGCCCCGCATGTAGCCGTGGCGCAGACGGTTCGTCTGCGACCTGTTCCGGACTACTTTTGTTCGGGGCGCAGTTTCTGCAGGCGCGATTGCTGGTCGAGGGTCAGTTTGTTCTTGATGCGCAACATCAGGGTGATCTGGGTGCGCTTGATTTCGCGCTCGGAGGTGAGGACTTTGTCGAGCTGCGCGATGACGCGGGTCTCATCGGCGGGCGTTTGCTTCAACAGCGCTACCAGCGCTTCCATGGAGTCCTGCAGCTGCCATTGGAGCTCGGTGAATCTGGTTTGCGCCTTCAGGAGTTCAGCGCGAATGTAGGTCTTTTGAGTGTCATCCAGCCCGATGGCCGCCTGGTGAGCCATCACCAGTTCGGGGGGGAATAGATTGTCGCCCACGGGATCCTGCGCGCTGAGAACGGCCGAGAAGAAAATCAGTGCGAACCATTTATTGCGCATGCTTGACTCCTTGAGATTTCATTGGGAAAAAGCCTTCGCCGAAGCGAGGCACCGCCTTGAGCAGCGGATCGGCCGGTGAGCGCAGCAGGGAATCCGTGGGTGAGCGCCATGTGGACAGCGCTGTCAACGGGAGTGGATCACGCGATTGCTTGGGGGCCAGCCGGTAAACCGCCAGCGCCAGCAGGATGATCAGCGGCAGCGCCCAGGCCAGGCGTCCACGGAAGGGCTTTCGCGAGGGCTGCGCGAGGCGGGCCAGAATTCGTTCGGGACCATAAGGGCCGGGCTCACCGGCGGCGAGCCGGTGGATGGCGGGATCCAGTTGTGCCGCTCGTTCACGCCACGCCCGCAGAGCCTCCGCGCACGCGGGGCAGGCGGCGATGTGCGCCTCCAGCGCCGCACCGGCGGGCTGGCCGAGCGCATGATCGATCAGCGCGTCCTTCCATTCGTGACAAGCAATCATGGCCATAGCATTTTCATTAGCTGCCGACGCGCCACATGCATGCGCGAGCGCACCGTGCCTTCGGGAATTTTCAAAATCGCGCCGATGGAGGCGGTATCCAATTCTTCCACCGCACTGAGCAGAATTACGGAACGAAGCTTGTCCGGTAGTTGCGCGATGTGTGACTGGAGGCGGCTTTCGAACTCGCGGGCGGCGGTTTCGGATTCAGGATCGCTCATTGCGGGGCGGCCGTCCTGCCATACCGTATCGCGCTGGGCGGCGCGCGAGTTGCCGCGCCGCCGGTTCAGGGCCAGACGCCAGCTTGCGCGCGCCACCCAGGCGCGAAACTTCGCGGGATCGCGCAGGCTCGACAAATTACGGTAGGCGCGGAGGAAGGCGTCCTGCGTCACTTCTTCGGCGTCAGCGGTGTTGGTCAGCACGGCGTACGCAACCCGGTATACGATGCGGTGGGTTTCACGCAGCAGTCCCTCGAACCGAGCCAGCTCGTCGTTCGCGCCCGGCATCGTCGTATTGTGATCTACTGCGGCGGATCAAGCAAGCGTACCTCGGCGAAGGCTTTCACGGCGGGAAGCAACTGCGCGGCTCCCACCACAGCCTGGGTCTTGTCCCTTTGATCGGGTGTCAGCAGCGCCAGGAAATTCTCGTGATAGGACAGCAGCGCCTGGCCTAGTTGCTTCTGGATCGCGCGAACTTCGAGGATTAGCCGCCCCACTGCCGCGGGATCGGGCTGATCCGCGCTGAGCACAGCCTCAAGCGCCTTTTGGCGGGGCGCGATCTGCTGTTCGAGCGCGCCGGCGGTGGCCTGAAGGCTTCCGAGAAGCTGACCGAATTTGGCTCCCTGGGTGTCGGAGAAGCCCAGGAATCCGGCCACGATGGCCGGCGCGGGCGGCGTCTGGGCGTCCTGTGCCCGTGAGAGGAAAGGGACGCAAGCAAAGGTCAAAACCATCCATATTCGTTTCATTGAGTGATGCTCCTGTGAACAAGACACCGCGGGTGGGCGCTTCGTTCAGTTAGTAGCATATTTTATGTGAGTACCAGAACTATGAGTAATAACCAGCCTCTGCGCGAGCATGTGCTGTATCTGCTGAAGGAGGGCGGGGCGCATGCCGGCTTCGACGCGGCGACCAAGGGCCTCTACCCGCGGCTCTGCGCGGCAAGCGGCCCAAGGGAGCCGCGCATTCGCCATGGGAACTTTTGGAGCACATGCGTCTGGCGCAGTGGGACATTCTAGAGTTCACGCGGAATCCAAAGCACCTGTCGCCGGAATTTCCGGCGGGGTATTGGCCGCGGACGGCGGCGCCTCCCCGCGGCGCGTGGGAGAGGAGCGTGCGGCGTTTCAAAGCCGACCTGGATGCTATGTGTAAGCTGGTGGCAGCCGAGACGGACTTGTTTGCGAAGATCGCTCACGGGGATGGCCAGACGTTGCTGAGGGAAGCGCTGCTGGTGGCGGATCACAATGCGTATCACCTCGGTCAGCTGGTGATGACGCGAAAGCTATTGGGGGCGTGGGACTAGGGGATGGGCCCATTGCTGTCGGCTCACAGTAATCTGGCCCACAAACAGTGAAACAAATTCTAAGGTCTGGGGTCCACTTATAGGAATCGCCGCTTATTCACGGGGCGAGAACTTATATTTATCAGGAGAATAGACTTAATGAAACAGTTGTTCGTAGCGATAGCTTCCGTTGCAATCGGCATGCCTATGGCATTTGCCGACTCGGGGAAAAACTTCACCGTTACCCCTGCGACGTTTGATCCATCAAATACAAAAATGGTCACCGCGGCTTGGCTGGGCGGCCTTGGCTGCGTCACGAAGGGACACGTGCAGGCGTTTCTGCCGCCCAACTTTAACACTACGCAAATCCTGCCCTATGTCGACGCCACCTGCCCGACCGGGGATCCTCAGGACACTAACAACCAGGGCCTGCTGCTGGCGAAGACCGGGCCGACCAACAACAATGCATCCGCGGGCGCCAAGATCGGCGGCGTGGACAACCTGGTGATCACCGAACTGGGCTGGGATGTTCGCAACGGCACGCATTGCGGCGCCGGCGCTCCGCGGTTTAACATCCATCTGAAGAATGAACCAGCCGGCAAGATTCATTTTGTCGGATGCTCGGCTATGCCGGTGGTATCCACGGGACTGTACGGCACTCGCCGACGCGTTACGGCCGCGCAGTTGGCAGGCGCTGGCTTCGCCTCCGATCCCATTGCTCAGGGGAGCACAATTGACAGCATCGAGATCGTGTATGACGAAGGCCAGGATACTCCCACGGCAACGGAAGCCGGCAACGGGCTGGTGGTGCTGGACAACATCGACATCAATGGGGTGTTGGTGGGTAAGGGTCCAGGCAACAACGGTAACGGCAATGGGAAGGGCGAAGGCGACGACAACAACAACAACGGTCACAATGATGACCACTAATCCGTAAGTGACGCGCGCGGCCCAGTTACCGGGCCGCGCGCGTACTTTCTCCGCTGTTTCGATTCGAAGGAAAGATCAAGCGTGAACGTGCAGGCCATGTCGATCGGCTGCGCTGGTGATCGCGCTTAAAGTTTGGCCGAGGGCGATCAGGCTGCCCGCAATCAAGCTGTCCGGCTGCACGGAGACCAACGGGGCGCGTGCGGTTTGAGATCTCAAGCACAGATCCGGTTCGGGCAGGATCATGCCCAGCGACGGGATGCCGACTTGCAAGTCGATCTCGGGAAGCGGCATGGGTGTCACCACGCTGGCGCGATTCACGATCACGGGAGAAATTCGGGGTCCCTTATCCCAGGATTCAATCTCGCGCGCCATTAATTTGGCGGACTGCACGCACAAAGGATCGCGTTCGATAACCAGGGTTAGAAGTCCGGATTGCTCGATCACGGCTCGATTTGAATCCGAGAGACACGCGGGCAGGTCGGCGATCACTACGTCGGCCATCCCGGCCAAGGTGGTGATGAGGGCGGCTGCGTGAGCGGGCGGTATGTGATCATGCCCGGCGCCGGACGGGGCGAACAGCACACTCAAGCCGGGAATACTCCTGTACGGCCACAGGCAGGCTTGAATTTGGGCGGGACTGATTGCTTCCGGGTCGCGTTCGAGCAAGCGCGCCAGGCTGCGGCCGAGCAGGCTGACGCCGAAGAATTGAGCGAGGGTTCCGAAAGCGGGTCGCATCTCCACCAGGATCACGCTGCGTTCGGCAGCCAGAACCGCAGCTACGTTGAGAGCGACAGTAGTGGCGCCGGTTCCGCCCTTGGCGCCCAGAAAGGCGATGACTCGAGATCGGTTATCAGTGGGCAGCGCCTTGGAGCCGTTGGGCTCGCCCAGAATGCGGCGCGGTCCGATTGCGGCCATGGCTACCGAGCCGAGGCTGGCGGCCCAAAGCTCCTTGATGATGTAATCGGCCGCGCCGGCGCGCATGGCCTTGAGTGCGAGACCCTCATCCTGGGCCTCGCACAGCACCACGATGGGAACGTGCGGCTCCTCCCGTTGCAGCGCCAGGAAGCTTTCGGGCTGTCCGGTTTGCCGGCCGGCGCACAAGGCGAGGTCCAGCAGAACCAGATCCACGCCGCCGCCTCCCACGCGCGCCACCGCGGTGGACAGCCCCTCGATACACTGCAAGCGGAAACTTCCGATCATGCTGCGCTCCAGCGTTTTTCGAATTTGCGCAGCACTGCCCGGGTTGCCGTGCACCAGCAGGATTAATGAGTTCTTTTCCGTCGTAACGGTCTCCGTTTCATATACGCACGCCGCCGGTGGGGATGCCCAGGGCAGAGGCCGTATCGGTCTGGCGAGGCTTCGTTCCAAAGGAGAGAAATTTCGCCACTTTGCCCTTTGGCTTCGACTCGGGAAGGCCCGCAACGCGCCGTGCGAGGCTGGCAATGTGTTCGCGAAAATTTCCGGTTCTGGGCAGGAACTTTCCAGTGGCGCAGGTTTCGTCCAGTTCCCGGGCGGCCTCGGGAATCCGGGCGTATACCTGCACTCCCAGCATCCGGCTCAATTCGACGCCGTTAAAGCCCTGATCCCGGTCTTTATTGATCAACAGCTTGAGGCGTTCGATTTCGATACCTGAGTTGATCAGGGCGGTTATCGCGCGGCGAGCCTCATAGAGCGCCGAGAGGCCCGTGGTAGTCACCACAAACAAATCATTTACCCGATCCATCAGGCTGAAGGAAAGCGGGCTCAGCCGCCCCAGATCCACCACAATCCAGCGATAATATCCCCGCACGATGGTGAGTACATCCCGCAGTTTCTCGGCATCCGGTTCGCCCCTGCCCATTAATGCGGGCGAGCCGACAATCTGCAACCCATCGGGATCCCGCGACACCATCCCCTCCCAAAATGAAACGTCCAGGCGGCTCACATTCGTGGCGGCATCCAATATGGTGTAATCCGACTTGGTATTCATCAAGAAGGTTACGAGGCCGGCGTTCATGTCCAGATCCGCCAACAACGCCGGCTGGCTGGTCTGACTGTGTAACTCCAGGGCCAGACTGCAGGCTACCGTGCTGGCGCCCACTCCGCCCGCGGCGCCGATTACCCCAATCAAGGAGCCGTCTCCGGCGGCCTTAGCGGCCTGGCTGCCGGACCTCAAGACCGCATACTGTATCGCCCGCGCCAGGAGTTCGGCGGTGCAGGAACTCTTGACGATGTAATCCTGTGCGCCTTCCCGCACCATTTCGAGCGCCATCGATTCGGTGTCGCTTCCGCTCAGCAGAATGATGGGTACCGCGCCGGCGTGCGTCCTGGCGGTGAAGAAGGTTCCCAGACCCTGGCTGTCGGGCAAACCGAGATCGAGCAGGATCACGTCCACGCCCCCGCGTGACAACCGGTCCACTCCGGCCTTCAATGAATCGGTCCAGTTCAAGACGAATGTAGTGTCGCCCTTCGCTGCCAGCCAGCGTTGCACGAGTTCGGCGTACTCGGTGGTGTCCTCGATCAGCAGAACTGTAATGGCCTTTTTCAACAATGTGTCGTGACCTCTCCCGGCAAATGTGGGCTGCCTGTAGTGCTCTTCGGTTTGAATCGGGAATTCATGAGCGAAGGTGAGAAGCTGAGAGGCCGATACGGACTGCTAGCCCGCTCCGGTCTGGGGACTACGGATATTTCCCGAGGGCAGATCTTCGCGAAACTCCCGATGTGTATTGGTGTGCATAGGTCCCAGGAAGGTTATCGGAATCTACTAGTATTTAGTTCCAGCGGGATCGACTGCGCGTTTCCGCTGGAGGCGGTGCAGGAAGTTGTACCCATGGCGCTGCTTTCGGTTCCACCGGGTCTGCCCGCGGGCCTGGCGGGTTTCTTGGATCTGCGTGGAACCGCCGTTCCAATTGTGCGCCTGGACCGGCTGTTCGATTTGGCCGAGCAGATCCCCGGCCTGTATACGCCCTTCATCATCTTGCGCGGCGGCGGTGCGCCGACGGGGGTCCTGGTGAACGCGGTCCGTGAAATACTTCGGCTGGAGGAGAAGGCCTTTCTACCGCTTCCGGAAGATCAGATCTTCCACGCCTGCGCCACCGCGGCGCTCGAGCTGGACGGCAGTCTGGTGTATCTGCTGTCCCCCGAGCGCATATTGGTCGAACACGAACGCAGCTTACTGGCTGGATTTCAGGCGGTAGCGCAGACGCGGCTGAATCACCTGGAGGCACGTCTGTGACGGACCACCCCGAATTCGCCGCGCGAGTAAGCGGGGATTCCACGTATGGCCCGCTGAAAGACTATCTGATTGCAGCCACGGGCCTTGCGTACTATGAGGGACGCGACCAGCTTCTGGCGGGATTGATCGGCCGCAGGCTTTTCGAACTGGGCTTGCCCAATTGCGCCGCCTACTTCCGGCTCCTGACGGAGGGGGATAAGGGTGGCGCCGAACGGGAGGCCATCACGGCGCAACTTACCATTGGGGAAACCTATTTTTTTCGCGACCAGACGCAATTCGACGCCATCCGCGAAGTCATTCTGCCCGACATCATTGAGCGCAAACGGGCCGCCCGGCAGGTACGTATCTGGAGCGCGGGCTGCGCCACGGGCGCCGAGCCTTATTCGCTGGCGATTCTGCTGCGGCGCGAGTTCCAGCACCGCATCGAAGGCTGGCAGGTGAGCATCCTGGCTACCGATATTAACCCGCGGTTCCTGGAGGCGGCGGCGGCCGGCAGGTTCCGGGACTGGGCGTTTCGCGCCACCCCCGAGGCTCTCAAGCAGGAGTGTTTCTCGCGCGAAGGCCCGGTCTGGAGCATTCGCCCGGAATACAAGCGCTCGATTTCGTTCCGGCTCATGAACCTGGCCGAAGGCGAGTTTCCGGCGGACATAAACGAAAGCGCTGGATTCGACTTGATTCTTTGCCGGAACGTGATGATTTATTTCACGCCGGAGGCAAGCCGCCGTTTGGTTCAGCGGTTTCGCGCGGCGCTGTCTGAGAGCGGCTGGTTTCTGGTGGGCGCGGTCGAGCACAATCTGGAGACGTACAACGCGTTTCAGATGGTGAGCGCCAGCGGGGCTACGCTGTATCGCAAACCGAAGAGCGTGACCCGGGAGCCCCTAGCGCCGGCGCTTCGCGGTGGGTTTTTCGGCGAGGAGAAGGTCCCGGCGCGGGTGTGCGCGCCACCCGAACCGGAGCCGCCCAGCCTGGAGGGGCTGCGCCGGTTAGCGGACAGCGGCGATTGGACCCGGGCGGTTCCGTACTGCGACTGCCTGTTGGCGCGGGATGGTTTGAATCCGGCGGTGTATTTCTATCGCGCCCTGGTGCTCGAACAGGTAGGCGTCCCGGACGAGGCCGCCCGCTCTTTGCGGCAGGCCATCTACCTGGATCCGAATTTCTTGCTGGCGCACTACTACCTGGGGCTGGCGCTGGCCGGGAAAAAACCGCGGGCGGCGCAGCGGTCCTTCGAGAATGTCCTCAAACTGTTGTCGGGCCTGTCCGACGACCAGCCCGTCCTCGATGGAGACGGCCTGACGGTGGCGAGCCTGAGAGGGCTGGCGAGCCTGCAACTGGCTGCGTCGGGTGCCGCATGAAACGGCTCCTCGAATTAGGTCAGGCGCCGCTCTCGGTCCGGGAGCGCACCGAAGCGGTCTGGCGGCTGCGGGCCACCCGGCTTTCCCGGCGTCCCGTTTCGGCCACCGGAGGCCAGGACAAACTGCAGGTGCTGGTGCTTGAAATCGCGCAAGAGCGCTATGGCATCGAGCTGGACGACGTGGCCGAGGTGCTGCCGCCGGTTCAATGCACGCCGGTTCCGGGAGCGCCGCCCACCATCGCCGGCGTGATCAACGTGCATGGCGAGATCCGGCCCGTGCTGGACCTGGCGCGTCTGCTGGGAACCGAGGTGGTTGCCGACGGCAGTCTGGCGCGGGTGGTATTGCTGCGGCGGCAGGGGCGGGAAATGGGGCTCAAGGTGGACCGCGTGCAGCAGACTCGCTGGATCGCGGCGGCCGAACTGCGCACGGCGGGCAGCGGTCACGCGGATCTGTCAGGACGATTTCTCAAAGCGGTAACCGAGGATACGCTGATGCTGCTCAGCACGGAAGCGCTCTTCGTTGAACTTTCAAAGGAAGCATCGACAATATGAAACTGAATATCGCGCAAAGAGTTCTGGCGGGCTATGGCCTCGCCTTGCTGTGCATGGCCGCCATCGGCGTGACCGCATACCGCAGTACGACGCACCTGATGGAGAGCATTACCTGGGTGACCCACACGCATCTTGTGTTGCGTGAGGCGGAAAGCGTCCTGGCCCGGCTGGCGGATGCCGAAAGCGCCGGCCGCGGCTACGTGCTGACCGGAGACGACGGTTACTTGCAGCGGTTCGAAAGCGCGGCCCGGCTGGTGGCCGGAAGCCGGAAAGCACTGCGGGACCTGACCGCGGATAATCCGACCCAGCAGCGCCGGCTGGACGCACTGGAGCCGGTGATCGAGCACAAGATCGCCTATACGCGCGAGAACATCGACACCCGCGCCAAGCAGGGCTTTCCTGTGGCGCTTCGGGCGGTGGAAACCGGCAAGGGCCAGGAAATCATGGCGGAGGTTCGAAGCGGAGTCGCGGTGATCGAAGGGGAGGAGCAAAACCTGCTGCGCCAGCGGGACGAGGAAGCCCGCGCCCGAGCCGAGAACATGAATCGCGTAATCCTGCTGATCGGCTTGTTCGGCCTAGTGTCCCTGACCTGGCTGGGCTTCGTGATTCAGCGTTCCATTACCCAGCCTCTAGCCGACTTCGCGCGGCTGGCTACGTCCGTAGGACAAGGAGACCTGACGCAACGGTCCGTGGTGGAAGGCAGCGACGAGTTGGGAAGGCTGGCCCAAGGTCTTAACCGGATGGTGACGGGACTGAGGGAAGTGGCTGAGCAGACCCGCGCCGCCACCGAGAATCTCACCACCGCCACGGCCGAGATCCTGGCCGCCGCCAT
>JALYHQ010000140.1 GCA_030776455.1 Acidobacteriota bacterium
TCCACTGCACTTGACCGGAGGAGGAAAGTCTTTTATAATCAATCATAAGGGTAGTTGGGTTCATATCAGGCTAGGCTGGGTTCGTATTGGGTCGGTTGGGTTTGTTTTATGGCCAGAGCAGCGTCCATGACAGCTCGGGACTTGGATATCCTGCATTCGATTGTCGAAGAGTACATCGAATCGGGTGAGCCGGTGGCTTCGCGGACCGTTTCGCGCCGCCGCACCGACGGGCTGAGCCCTGCCTCCATCCGCAACACCATGGCCGATCTCGAGGAAGACGGCTTCCTCGCCCAGCCCCATACGTCCGCCGGCCGCATTCCCACCGATAAGGCTTTTCGCAGTTATGTGCAGTCGCTCGCCAGCGGGCGGGTCCTGGCTGCCGAGCTCCATCGCTTGCGGCATGACTTGAGCCAGGCCGTCACCATGGAAGCTCGCGTTGAGCGCTCGTCGCACATGCTCACCGAGATGACTCGCGGCATCGGTATCGCCGCCGCCATCCCCACTTCCAGCCAGACCCTTGATCAAATCGAGCTCATTGGCCTTGCCGATAATCGCGTCCTGATGATTGTCGCCACCCGCGATCGCATGGTGCGCAATAAAGTGGTGGCCCTCGACGAACCCATCCCGCAGGATGAGTTGGCTTCCATTCGCAATTACATCAACCACAATTTCTCGGGTTGGATGCTCAGCGAAGTCCACTCCGAGCTGCGCCGCCGCCTGCAGCAGCAAAGCGCCGCCTATGACGCCATGCTCAGCAAGCTGAATATTTTGTATATCAAGGGACTCCTCGAAATCGGCCACTCCCCGGACGTCCACATGGAAGGGGCCGGCAACCTGGTGGGGCTCGATCTGCATCTGACGCGCGAAAAACTGCGCGAGCTGTTCCGGACTCTCGAAGAAAAGAAACGCATCGTTCAGCTCTTAGACCGCTTCCTTGAGCAGCCCGGAGGCGACGTCGCGGTGCAAGTGGGCCTGGGCGATGAGCATCCCAGTATGTGCGAGCTCTCGCTCATCGGTATCTCCGTCGCGCTGTCTGGCGGGCTCTCGGCCAAGATCGCCGTGATCGGACCCATGCGTATGGACTATGAAAAGGCAATCTCGGCCGTGCTCCACATGGGCCAGGCGTTTCAGAGTATCCAGGCGTAAGTGTCCGCGAGCAATTCTAAACTGGAAGTATGGACATGAGTGATCGTATTGTCGATTCAGCCGAAGAAACCCAGGATCGCGGCCAGGATCTCCCCAGCCTCGAAGCCGTAACCGCCGAACGCGACCGGCTGCTCGAGGAAAAGACTGAACTGCAGGACCGGCTCCTGCGCCGGCAGGCTGAATTCGATAATTTCCGCCGCCGCGTGGACCGGGAAAAAGCCGATATCGTCGATTACGCCAATACCGAGACGCTGCGCGCGATTCTCCCCATCGTGGACGATTTCGAGCGCGCCCTCAAGGTGGAATCCGCCGATAAAGAGTACGTGCGCGGCATGGAGCTGATTTACCAGCGGCTCACCGACACCCTGAAGAAGCTCGGCCTCGAGCCGATAGAAACAACAGGCCGGAAGTTCGATCCCCATCTGCACCATGCCGTCGAGATGGTGGAGACGGCCGGCCAGGAAGACCATACGATTCTGGACGAATACCAGAGAGGATACAATTTCCGTGGCAAGATGTTGCGGCCGGCGATGGTGAAGGTGGCGGTCCAGAAGACATGAATGTGACCAGACGCGATTATTACGAAGTGCTCGGTATCGCGCGAGATTGTGACGACACGGCGCTGAAAGGCGCTTATCGCAAGCTCGCCATGCAGTTTCATCCGGACCGCAACCCCGGCGACCACACCGCCGAAGAACGCTTTAAGGAAGCCGCTGAGGCCTACAGCGTGCTCAGCGATCCTCAGAAGCGGGCTACCTATGACCGCTATGGCCATCAGGGACTGCAAAGCGCCGGCAGCGCGGGCTTCGATCCCAATGCGTTCACCGATTTTGGCGACATTCTCGGCGATCTGTTCGGATTCGGCGACCTGTTTGGCGGTGGAGGCGGCCGCCGCGGCCGCAACCGCGCCCAGCGCGGCGAAGACCTTCGCTACGATCTTGAAATTAACTTCGAAGACGTTATGCGCGGCCTCAGCGCGGACCTGCAGGTGCCCCGCATGGATGCGTGCGGCCGCTGCGAAGGGTCCGGCGCCGAGAAGCAGGACGGCCTGGTGGTCTGCTCTGTATGCCAGGGCCGCGGCGAAGTGATCTATCAGCAAAGCTTTCTCCAGATCCGGCGCACCTGCAGCCAGTGCGGCGGGCGCGGCAAACTGATCCGTCGTCCCTGCACCCAGTGCAAAGGCGAAGGCTATGTGCGGAATGAGCGCAAGCTCAAGGTGACCATTCCTCCGGGCGTCGACAACGGCACGCGCATGCGCCTTTCCGGCGAAGGCCAGCCCGGGGCAAACGGCGGCCCCGTCGGGGATCTCTACGTCGTGGTGAAGGTGAAGGAACATCCCATCTTCGAGCGGCATGAAGACGATCTGCACTGCACCATCCCCATCAACGTGGCGCAAGCCGCCCTGGGAACGGAAGTGGATCTGCTGACTTTCGATGGCTTGCAGCAGGTGAAGATCCCGGAAGGCGTCCAAAGCGGCGCCCGCGTGAAGCTGCGGCATCACGGAGTCCCGCACTTGCAAGGCAGCGGCCGCGGCGATCTATACGTCCATGTGGACGTCAAGATCCCCGCCAAGCTAACCCGCGAGCAAAAGAAACTCTTCGAGCAGCTCCGCGACACGCTCCCCGCCGAAAACGAGCCCCACGAAAAGGGCTTGCTCGACAAAGTCAAAGACTACTTCATGTAGAGTGCGATAATAGACTCCGTGGACCCCGACAACGACAAGTTCGAACTCAGCCTGCCCCCCGGCCTGTTCGCCCGCATCGACAACGAAGACGCGCTCACCGAGGCCGACGGCATCGTCACTACAACCCTCGGCATGGCGGTCAACTGGGCCCGCAAAAACTCCATCTGGCCGATGTCGTTCGGCTTGGCCTGCTGCGCCATCGAAATGATGTCGATGATCGGGTCGCGCTACGATATCTCCCGCTTCGGCGCGGAAGTGATGCGCGGATCGCCGCGCCAAAGCGATCTGATGATCATCGCCGGGCGCGTTTCAAACAAGATGGCGCCGGTGATCCGCCGGCTCTATGAGCAGATGCCTGAGCCCAAGTGGGTGATCTCGATGGGCGCCTGCGCCACGTCGACGGGAGTGTTCAGCAACTACGCGCTGATCCCGGTCAATCAAGTTATCCCAGTGGATGTATACGTTCCGGGATGCCCGCCGCGGCCCGAGCAGTTGATCTATGCCATCATGCTGCTGCAGGAGAAGATCGCAAAAGATACGGGGACTATTCGGAAAGTGCTCAATCTTGCTTGAGCGTGGTCGATACGTCTATTAAGCGCTCGGCGACCTTATCCGCCGGCACTTCATATTCTCCCGACTGAACCAGCTTCCGCAGCGACTCAAGCCGAATCTCGTGCGTTTGCTCTTGGACCATTTCGTCTTGCATTGCTACTGCTACTCTACCACCAAAATGGCCGGGAGCTGTCACTTTCCCCTACATAAATTATCACGCGAAGCTTTTCCCGAATGCCGCCGAAGAGTTCAATGTGGAACGGCTCAAGCGCAATGCTCGCGTGTCATTACGGGACCGTACCAAAACTGCAAGAGTACTGCGAATGGTTAGTGTGATGAAATGACGGGCGGAAACTGAACGGCCCTCCGCCTGCATTCTTTGAACACGTGAAACTACAAGGCGTGAGAGCATGAACCCGGTTCAAGTACAGGTGCCGCACGAAAGCGCCGCCCAGGAACGCGAGCGTTTGATACTAGATCATCTGCCGCAGGTTCGTCTGATTGCCCGCCGCATTCATGATCGTCTTCCCGATAGCGTGAATGTGGACGATCTGATCTCCACCGGCACTCTGGGCCTGATCGCCGCCATTGACCGCTTCGATCCCGCGCATAACGTCAAGTTGAAGACCTATGCCGAATACAAAATCCGGGGCGCCATCCTCGACAGCCTGCGCGGCCTCGATTGGGCGCCGCGGCAGCAGCGCAAGCGGGCCAAGCTGATCGAATCGGCCATCGCGATCGTGGAACAGCAACTGCAGCGAATGCCCACTGAAGATGAAATCGCCGGGTATCTGAATTTGAGCATTGAGGAATACCGCGGCTGGCTGGTGGACATCCGCGGCGTAAATCTGGGCAGCCTGGAGTGCGCCGCCCCCGGCGAAGACGGACGCGATCTTCTGAATTACATCTCAGACAAGGAAGAGGACCGGCCTAACCGCCTGCTCGAACGGGCCGAACTCCAGAGGCTGCTGGCCAGCGCCATCCGGAAGATGCCTCCCAATGAGCGCGTGGTGCTGGCGATGTATTATCACGAGGAACTCACGCTGCGCGAGATTGCGAAAGTGGTGAACCTGCATGAGTCCCGCGTATCGCAGCTGAAGTCGCAAGCCATCTTGCGTCTGCGCTCCTACGTGAATAAACGGTGGCCATCGGGCCGAGGCTGACGGTTCAGCGGCCGCCGGCGCGGACGCGAGGCACCAAATGTCCTTCCGAATGATCTTCGGTGAGCGTCACGTTCACGGTGGACTCATGACGGTCGCGCACAAACTCGACGGGCAGCGTCTTCTTGGGGCGTGCGGAGCGGATCGCGGCGGAAATCTCGCCCGGTGAAGTCACCTTGTTCTGATCGATCTTCGTAATCACGTCGCCGGCCCTGATTCCGGCTTTGTCGGCGGCCGAATCCTTGGTGACCGAGCGGACCAATACGCCTTCTTTTACCCCGAAGTACGCCGCCAACTGAGTTCCCAGCCCTTCCGCGTCAATCCCCAGGAATGAACTGCTCCACACCGCGAAGACCTGGGGCATATCGGACATGTGAAACTCCGGCATCTCGACGCCCTTGAAGAAATCCTCGGAGTGAAGCGCTTTGGGAACTTTGCGGACGCCGATGGTCGCGGTTACCGTTTGAGTTCCTCCATTGCGGCTGATCAACAGCCTCACGTCGCGTCCGGAGGGCGTTTCCCGCACCAGCCGCTGGAACTGTTCGATGCCCTCGACGCGCTGGCCGTTGAATTCGAGCACGGCATCGTTGCTCTTTAGTCCGGCCTTCGCGGCGGGACTGTCCTCTTCGATATTGGTGATTTCGACGCCGTGCGCTTCGCCCAGCTTCAGCGCGCGGGCGCGATCGTTATCAATCTCGGCAACGGCGACGCCCAGAAAGCTGCCTCCCGCTGCGCCTCCGGAGAAGAACGTGTAGGACGGAAACCCGAACTGCGGGGGAGCGGCGGCCTGGAAGGCGCTCAGCGAACCGGCTGCGAATAAGGCGCCGACAAGGGCCAAACTGCGGAACGATGTGGACATGGGCTTAATACCTCGAAGTTTGACGGTTTTTTCGTAGATAGATGGTCCCACCGGTGGCGCTGACGTGAATCACCGGACCGCCGCCGTTGAGCGCGCCTTGGGCCACCACCGGAGCGAATCTACCGGACGGTGCGGGCTGAACGCGAATCTCGGGAAACTCGGAAATGATTCGTCCCAGATTGCCGGCGGTGTCATTGCGGGCCATGATGGTTAACGCAAGATTGGACGCGATAAACAGCGTAATGTCACCCGCGGTGGTGCTCAGCGAGGATTCCTGCAGCGGGAACCCAGAGAGCAGCTCGGCGATGATGTTGCCGGTGCCGGTGGAGGCGCGCAGAGCGCCGCCGATATTCTTCAGGCGGATGGCCCCGGCGGTGGACTGGCATTGCACTCCAGTCGCGGCGCTCACTTGAATGGCGCCCCCGCCGCTTTCAGCGGACACCAGGCCGGTGGAGCGTTCCACTTCGATCACGCCGCCCGCGGTGCGGGCATACACCGTGCCATTCGCCCGGATCACTTTGATATTGCCCGCGCCGGTGGAAGCGTGCACCGGACCCAGGACTTCACGAATGGAGATATCGCCGCCGCCCGTGTTGAACCAGGATTCGCCGCCCGAGCTCTCGGAGGTGATGGAACCGCCTACCGTAAACGCGCGGACCGCACCGGTGATTCGTCCCACATGAATGTCGCCGCCGCCGGATCTGGCTTCGACGGCTGCGCCGAGCCGGTCCAGCGTAATCACACCGGCCGCGGTTTGCGCCTGGACTTCACCGGCGTAGTCGGTAATCTGCAGGTTGCCGCCCAGGGTCTCGATCAGCGCGTGCAGCAGAGTGGCGGGAATGGAAAGGGTCAGATC